>CALKCR010000041.1:0-3756 GCA_938082715.1 uncultured Flavobacteriaceae bacterium
CGCCGTCAACAAGGGCTATCGAAAGACATCCGGCTTCCCGGCCTGGCCGGGACTTGGCAAAGACTTACTATAATTCAGTCAATTATGCAGCTAGAGCGTAGTTATTTTCGCCATTTAATTATTGAAACATAAGATTTACGAGCTGTGTTTCAGCGCTCGACTTGCTTACTCCGTTATGGAATCCTGCTGTCAAAACCAGTCGACCCCAAATTATCAATGAGCTGTCCCTGAGAACGTCGCAAAGGTACAAAATTCGAGCTGTAATTTATCGAACTGGTGGCGTCTTGCTTCTAAAACTTATTTAAAATTAAAAATCATTTGGGCTTTAACCGTTCATCCCAATTGGAGCATACCCAGTTATGCTCTGAATTTATTATCAAATAAATTAACCGGTTATTTGGACCAATTGAGTACTTTGAATGATAATATTTTTGGTGTCACAGCCAATTTAAGAAACCAAGAGATTAAAAGGAAAATTTTTTTGTGTTTCTGGGGTGAAATTAACGTCGAAATCCATAATGACACCATAATTGGTTCCCGCTGTAAGAACATTTGCTTGGACTAAAGGAAGACCGATTTCATTGGTGAAACTCCCTTTGACAGTATTTTGGGCGTGGGATTGATAGAACCATCCCCCTCCAAAGAAAATAATAAATAATGAGACCTATAGCCTCATGACATAAGTAGGTTTTATAGTTAGAATGTGTTTGGGTTTAAAGTACGATTAAGTCATTCTCTGAGGGTGTTTAAAATATATTCTGCAACTGCAATTTTAGCATCTTCAGACAGATAGTCTTGGGGAGGCATTTCAGGATAGTCCTCTCTGAGATTTTTAGGCTGATTCATATAATCTATGATTCCTTCAGGGTTGTTGGCGTATATCGCTTTAATGGTCTCTGTTGGGATACCAATAAGTCTTTCTTTATAGGCGTGACAACCTGCACAAACGCCATAGTAGGTAAGTTCTCCTAACTCCTGTTTGGATAAGGACCTTGGGGCCACTGGCTTATCCATCATAAAGGTAGTTATGTGTTTGGTATCGCGAATGTCGGGAATACCATAGTGGTCGATCCCAAAGGTTCGGTATTTATTTTTATCTAAAATAGTACTGCCCTGACCTCCTCCAATGGCAAAAATATCAGGTCCTTTTTTTGAAAACTGGGTCATCATCAATGCCTTGAGCTCTCCTTTGGGATTGTTTCCATTTTCATACATGAGATTGTCTAAAATCACCACCCGGTCTGGATTGGGCTCAACATTGGGGTCTTTTGAGGCTGCAGCACCATTGGCCATATCTACAATCAGTACACCCACATTGTCATTGCCGCTTATGATGTTATTTTCAACGATCACATCGTCAGCAGCCATTATTAATATACCTGTTCCCGCAGGGATCCCTGAAACCAAAGAGCCTGGAGCAGCAAAATTCTTGTGGTTATTATTTACTACAAAGTTGTTTCTGAATATGACATCAAAAGTTGTTTTTATGGGCAATCCAGGTGTTATAAATGCTAGAATTCCTCCTGTATTGTTGTGGGCGTAGTTGTTTTCTACCAGACAATGCCGTGAGTTTTCAATTTCGATACCTGCAACGTTTTCAAATACTTCATTGTGAAGCACATCCACGTTGTCGCACATTCCTACATAAATCGCTGCATCTTCAATCCCTGAAAGTACGTTGTGTTCAATTAGGCCATTTTTTCCGTATTGTGGAAAAATTCCATAGACCCCAGTATCGATAATCCAATTGTTTCTAACAATGAAATTGTTACCAGCCTGGCCCATAACACCATTTCCTTTGTAGTTGATGATCTTAAAGTTCTCAATCAGTATTCCGTTTCCAGAATACAGAAAGGCGTCATTTAATTTTTTTTGACCATCGAGTGTTGGCCATTCCCCTTTGATAACGACCCCTTGCAGACTAATATCGTCTTTGTCGATGTAAATATTTTCGTGGTAAAGTCCGGGATAGACCCGGATTAGATCCCCGGACTGCGAGGCGTCAACTGCTTTTTGAATGGATCCGCCATTCTTTACCTCGATTATTTCACCATTAAAGACGGGAGTCTTTTCCCCAGGGTCATTAGTACTGTTTTGACCGGTATATCGATATTTTATGGTCGATGGAATGGGGACCGTTGAAGAATTGTCGTTCAAATAGAATTTACCAATCAATATACCGACGGCGATGATTACTACGAACTTTAGAAATGATGCTAATTTTTTCATTTGTATCATGAATTAGAGTTGAGTTGTGAGGGAAGAATTTCGGGTTCAGAAGGCATAAAGGATTCATCCGTTAAGGTATGTAGGAATTCGACCAAAAGATCTATTTCTTCATCCGAAAGTTTTGGTTCCCAAATATGCCAATGTAGTGTCAGTTTTTCCCCTTCCGGCACGGCATGTCCCCGCCCCAAAGTATAGAACCGAATGGCTTCCTTAAGGTTTTTAAATGCACCGGAGTGGGAGTAAGGGGCTGTTTTAGTAATATTGCGGAGGGAGGGTACTTTGAACCCACCCCTTAGGGTCTTTTCATTAAAAGTTATTTCAGCCCCTGGATCAAAGGATTTCCCGTGGGGCTCGGGAGCCCCGATCACAGCCAGCTGCTGGTTTGTGAAGAGCGGAGGAGTATGACATTCGGCGCATCGGGCGACAAATGAGCGAAAAACATTGAGACCTTCAATTTCATTTTTATTCAACGCTTGGTGATGTCCATGAGCATATTGGTCATAGCGGCTGTTCAGAGATATCAATGAAGACTGAAAGGCCGTGATGGCCAAATATACTTCATCCAAGAGGATGGGTTCGTTTTCCTTTTTTTCTGGGAATGCCTGCCCAAACAAATTCCTGTAGGCGACAATTTTATTTAGGGTCCCAACTAAATTTTCTGGACTGTTACCCATTTCATGATCGGAAAATAAAGGACCTTGCATTTGTTCCTCCAATGAAGCGGCTCTGCCGTCCCAATATAGTAACTTAAGATAAGCCACATTCCACAAAGAAGGAGCGGCTCGCTGCAATGGATAATCATTGATGCCGATACTGGAGGCCAAACCATCACTGAATCCTTTATTAGGATCGTGGCAGGTGGAACAGGATATTTTACCATTGGCCGATAAAACAGGGTCAAAAAACAAATAGCGACCGAGATCAATTTGCTGGGGTGTAAAGCCTTCACGCGCAGCAGGTAAAGCAGTCTTTAACCCGCCTACACCAGGAGCATCAGCAATGGAATATTGCAGGTAAAGGTTTCTGCTAACACATCTGTTTTGCTCATCCTTAACAAAACCAGGAGGACAGTTGGTATTTAATTCAAGGTTTACCCAACTGCTTTTTGGAGACTGATTTTTGGTTTTAACAAAAAAAATACTGGTGCATACCAATCCTGATAATAGGAAAAGACAAAAAGACTTTCTCATCAATCGTTTCTCTACCATAAATTTAATAATTTTTAATACAAATGGATTTTAATTGACCACAAAATCGACTTTTCAAGCGGAAGGTTAATTGTTTTTTTATTAATTATTTACTATATATTAATATAAGTAAAATCTATCATTTTATCCAAAACCATTGTTTTTTCAAATATAAAATTTATACTTTAGAATTCATCTAATCAAAAAAAACTGACCGCTTTGAAGATGACTGATTTTTGGAAGTTCATTTAAAGGCATAAAGCTAATTTAGGTTATGATTGGTATTATATGGAATGAAGATAAAATTATGTTTTGGCAACGACTTCAAATACTTTTCCTT
>CALKCR010000042.1:0-5400 GCA_938082715.1 uncultured Flavobacteriaceae bacterium
AAAACCTTCTTTTCCAAAATACCAAACCAAGAGGGAAATATTGTTGTCACCTAGTTTTAAAAATGGACTTATATCTACTTCGTCATAGTAGGTATCGTTGGGATTGGGGCCCCTTTTGAGTTGCCCCTCAAATACAGCCAATCTACCATTGATCCACATCCAGTATTTTGAATCACAAGCGATCTTGGCCATGGCCTTGGCAGGGACTTTTTTAAGCTCAAAGGATTTACCATATGCGGTCCAATTGTTGGGCTCGTTTTTTTGTCCATTGGCTGTGATCCAATGGGCTTTCCACTGCAAATTTTCCTCAATAGGAGATTGAGCTTGGCTACAAAGTAGAAATTGAAAAAAAAATAAGCTTATTATTTTATTAATCGGATGAGCTGAAAGATGAGGCCGGAAGTCCTTCAATATTGAATAAAGTGGCATCAAAATAATTTTCCCAACCATATCTTACATTTATTGGTTTTTTTACGCTCACCGAATGGAGCTGTACTTTGTTGTTTATGATTTGAGCATTGGCAGGGTAAAAAAAACCATCGGCTCCCACAATTTCAAAACCGGCCGGTTCACCTCTAGCTATTAACCCTGAGCCAATATGATCAAATTCCACTTCAATATATCCATTTTTTATCTCATGTTTGGAGTATAGTGGTCCGGAATCAATAATATTAAATCCATAATCCCTTTTCAAAGCTAATAATGCTAGTCTTTTACCAACATCTTGTTTGTTTCTGGGGTGAATGTCGTTTTCCTCTCCAATATCTAGCAAGATAGCCATACCTGTTTTTGGAGTAATATTTAAAACTTTTCTTTGAGCATCTCTAAGTCCTTGAGAGTTTTGCTTTTTTGAATAGATGAATGGAGCAATCTGGGCGAAGTAAAATGAAAAGTCATCGTTCCAATGCGATCTCCAATCCCTTATCATTCCATCTAAAAGAAAAGAATAATCATAATAATTACTAACATTTGCCTCCCCTTGATACCAAATAACCCCTTTGATCCCAAAGGGAATTGTTGGCTTTAGCATCCTGTGATAAAGAATTGAATATTCATTGGGATCATTCAGGTTAAGTGGTTTTAAAAATTTTTCTTCACCATTGACAATTTTTTTTTGAAGATCATCTCCATTATAGTTGTGAACCATCAAATCACCATCGCGTTTAAACACATCAAAAAAGAAACAGCAAATTATAATTTTTGACAAAACCTACATAAATAATATAGTGGATTAGATATTTGTAAAAATAGCACCCATCAAATGATCAATTATTCTTGGGTTGGGAGTGAATTGTTTTAGGTTCAAACCATTCCTTCGCATTTTCAAATTGTCTTCCCAATCCAATTGGTTTCGCCCTGGCTGAGGATATACGATGCTTGATTACCGTTTTTAATGAATCCTTAATCCGGTAGTAATTGTTATTGTCTGCCAAATTTTGGAGTTCGGCTTTATCATGTTTATGATCGTATAGTTCATAACCCAACACACCGTCCTCGCCCCATTGAGTAAATCGATAACGGTCTGTTTTTATAGAGTAACCCTGAACTTTGGGTTTGCCACCAGTGTTAACTCCTAGTTCCGTAAGTGCACTAGCTCTTACCCTTGCATTTGAATCCTTAAGTAGTGGAGCAAAACTCTTTCCAGAAACAAATTCTGGGGTATCCATTTCAAGGATTTCCATAAGCGTGGGGTAGATATCAACTAATTCAACAGGGGCATCCATTATTTTTTCATTTTTATTGATCCCCGGCCCTGAAACAATCAATGGAACTCTAGTGGCGTTTTCAAAAAGAGTACGTTTTTGCCAATGACCGTGTTCACCAAGGTGGTATCCATGATCTGAGGTAAAAACGACAATGGTATTTTTATCTAAACCTGAGGCTTTTAATTTATCCAGCACTCTACCCACTTGAGCATCAACAAAGCTATTTGTAGCATAATAGGCTTCCTTGATCGTTCGGGCTAATCCTTCTTTAAGGTTATTTTGATCTTTTTTATCGCGAATAGATACAGCTGCGGGTTGAGGAAGAGTTTTTAAATAGGCATCTGAACTCTCAGGGATTTCCATTTCGTTGGTTTCATGGAGATCGTAATATTTTTTGGGAGCGACATAGGGGGTATGGGGTCTATAGAGTCCAAAAGCCAGAAAGAAATGCTCACCACTCTTGGCAAAACGGTCCAAAAACTTAATGGTTTCTGTGGCTCCAATTCCATCGGTTTGTTCTTCATCTTTGCCATCTGCAGCCAGCCAACTGAGGGTACCTCCATAGGACTTTGGTTTAAGGGTGTTGATTTTGTACTCTTCAATTTTATCCCTACCATAGGGGTTAACGGTTTGATCCCAACTGTAGTTGTCATCATGACCGGCAGTACCAATATCTCTCGGGTTATGGTAGTGAAAAATTTTGCCCACTCTAACGGAATGATAGTTTTCCTGCCTGAATTTTTGTCCTAAAGTAACCACATCAGGAATCGCCTGTCTTAAATACACTCTAAGGGATTTTATTTTGGTTTGATCCGCATACATCCCGGTCATAAAAGAAGCCCGAGATGGAGCGCACCAAGGATATTGATTGTGGGCATTGCCAAACAGCACACCTCTTTCCGACAGTTTATCAATGTTTGGAGTGATGGCTTTGGTATTGCCATAGGCCCCTATATCGCAGTTTAAATCATCAGCGATAATGAATAAAACATTAAGCTTTGGTTTTTTGGGATTGGAATTCGAACCCATCAGAATAAAACTAACCAATACCCATAAAAGAGATCTGAATTTCATTTTATTTTTTTTAATTTAAACTAAAAAGGGCCTTTATTGTTGATTTGAGTGGCGTTTTTTGATGCCCCAGGAAACTCCCCTCTTTTGCCGTGATGTATTGTCTTTAGTGAGTTGGGTGCTTTATCTGGCCCCGGTCTTTTCTTATACCAATCTTTTGTGATTTCATCCGGTTGTGAATCTCCCGTTTCTATTTTCCACTTTTCAAGAATGTATTCCAAATGCTGAATTGCCTCCTGATGACTTTTTTCTCCAATCAAATTTTCTCTCTGAAAGAAATCTTTCTCCATGTCATAAAACTCTCTCTTAGGTCTGGGACTGAGGAAGATCTCTTTTTGGATTTCAGAAATTTCTCCCGCTTGCAGTCGGGCTAGAAGACTGGCGTAGGAATCGCTATTTATGGCATCCAATGGCCCTCTTTGAGCAAATTGATTTCTGTTGTTTTCAATGTACATAAAATCTTTACTTCTCACCATTCGCTCGTGAGCCTCATAGTCGTGCCAATTGTGTTCTGCAAAAACATAGTTCCTGAAAGGATTGTCGGGATCATCCAATACTTTTTTAAAGCTTTTTCCTTGATAATTTTTACCTATTTCTATCTTGGCATACTCCAGTATTGTTGGGGCAATGTCAATGGCACTAATCAAGCTTTGGGTTTCGCCCGATATCTTATCTTTTTTATAAGTCAGAATAAACGGTGTCTTAACACCTTGATCATTGAGGCGTGTTTTACTGTGAGGAAAGGGCCGGCCATTGTCTGCCATCACAATGATGAATGTATTTTCATAAACCTTTTGTTTTTTGAGTGTCGCTACCACTTCACCAATGGAATTATCGAATCTTCTGATTTCGTCATAGTAATTGACCAAATCCTGTTTTGTAGGGTCATCATTAACCAAATATTCGGGTGGGGTCAATGCTTTTGGGTCATGGGTTCCGGAAAAGTTATTTTCACCCCATGACCTGTGGGCATCATAGGAAGCATACCACATAAAAAAGGGTTGATCCTTGGGCCTTTCCTCCAAGGTTTTTACCCACTGCTGCTCCCCTCCCGGGCCATTTATTTTTTTATCTTCATTAATTAAATCAAAGCCTCTTCTGGCGTAGTCGCCCATATGAAATTTTCCGGATAAGGCAGTATAGTATCCCCCCTCCTTCAATGTTTCGGCCACTGTTGTCATTTCTATAGGCGGATGACTATGAAGCTCAGGAGCCCCTGTATTGTGGGGGTATCTTCCGGTGATGATCGAATTTCTACTGGGACTGCACGAACTGGTTGTCAAATACATATTTTTAAAAACCAATCCCTCAGAGGACAAGCTCTCAATGTTTGGTGTTTTTACATATTCATTTCCATAAACACTGAGATCATCCCAACTAACGTCATCTGCTATAAAGACAATAAAATTGGGCTTGTTTTCTGTTTTTTGACTTTTTTTGCATTGGGTCAATGCAATCAAAATCATCAATCCTAAAACGTAAATACTATTTAATCTCATATTTTTTATACTATAATTATTACGATATTAATTAGTGAAACCCTATGAATAAATTCAAATTGATCAAAAATTAAAAAGCAAAAAACCCCATGTACTGAGATACATGGGGTCAAAGTTAGTTTAAACAGATTAAACCAAAAAAGTACTCGGAGCGGGACTTGAACCCGCACGACCGCAATGGTCATTGGATTTTAAGTCCAACGTGTCTACCAATTCCACCATCCGAGCCGAACTTAAATAAAAAAGAGCGAAAGACGGGATTTGAACCCGCGACCCTCACCTTGGCAAGGTGATGCTCTACCCCTGAGCTACTTTCGCTTGTGGTCTGCAAAAATAGTAAAATCCAACACTACAAATGAAAAATTGTTATAACTTTATTAACCAACACCCAAATTCTTTTACTTGGCCTAAAAAAGATTACACTTAAAAGCCCAATGTATTATATACTTTTTTAGTTTGCTTTTTTAAAAACTGATTTTTATTGTAGAATTAAATGAATTTTAAAAACTGTTTAAATCAAAAACTTCTGTGCCTTTTGGCAACTTTTTTTTTCATTTTTTCCTGCCATCAAAAAAACTCAGAATCAAAACATAAAAATCAATCACTTCCCAATATTTTGATATTCATGGGTGATGATATGAACTGGAATGATTGTGAGCCCTACGGAAATTCAGTGATCAAAACACCAAACATTCAAAAACTGGCAAATGATGGAATAAGTTTTGACAACATGTTTACCTCAACAGCCATGTGTGCCCCTTCCCTGCATCTACAATGGATATTTTTCCAACCATAGTAGATATTTTAGGGCTGCCAAAAGATAACTTACTCAATCCGATTGATGGAATCAGCCTGATGCCAATATTTCATAATGAGATAGGTAGACGCATTAAAAAAATCCCTTTTCGCTATAAAGATCAAGGGGTATTATTAGACAATAATTATAAGTTAATTGCTACCAGTGTTAAAGAGAACGAATTTGAATTATTCAACCTAGAAAATGATCCTATTGAAGCCCAAAATATCGCCCAATAAAAACCCATACTTTTTGATCAAATGAAAACTGAGTTTAAGAAGTGGAATCAAACTGTAGAATCTAGTATATTGGGTAAAGACTACCCTGA
>CALKCR010000043.1:0-48923 GCA_938082715.1 uncultured Flavobacteriaceae bacterium
CCTGTTTAGTCCCTCCATCATGTCCTGATAAAAGACTACTCTAGCCTCTGGTGCTTTTTCACTAGGCAAAAGTTTATTATTAGCAAAAGGTCTCTGCATTGGTGATGCATTCAGTACTGTCAAGCGATTTAGCGTTTTTAAATATGATGCTTGCGTGTTATTCTTTATGTCAATTTCAGTTGTAACGACAGCGTGAATCCTTTTAACCGTTTCTAAGTTGTTCAGATGCACAAAAGTTAACTGAGTGAGGTCTTTATACCCAAGACGCTTAAAATGGCTCTCTAATGCACTTAAATTGTCGCGGTGCTTAACTAAAGTAGACTCCGAAGTTTTTAACGTAGGTTTCAGTTTTTTTGCAAAGTCCTGAAGTCGCTCGTTGTTTACTTTATCTAGAATATGGTTAAAAGCTGAATCGATAGTCATTTTCCCTTCAGACATCTTGTATCTTACATACTTAAACTTGTCTTTGAGAGCATTTAATTTCAGCCTTTGTTCGTCTAAGTCCTTCTCGTGAGAACTTCTTATCCAATTGTTATTCTTATCCCATGATTTTGCTGGAATTTTAACAGGGGTCGACTTCACTTTTTTGGTCTTACCAAACTTGTAAAGAATATAAATGGTATATTCGCCATTAGAATCAACAGGAAGTGAACATTCAGTAAAAGAAAAGTTGTGACTAGGACTACGCATCTACCTTTTTTATTAGTTTTATGTAAATGTACTGAACTTATACTGAACTTTAAGAATTATTCACTATATTTATATAAACGTACTATATATATGGACTGTGGAGTTATTAAGAGAGGTAAAAATAGGGGTAGATTCGTTTGACAGGGTAGAAGTCGGGGGTTCGAATCCCTCAACACCCACATTTTTCTGTAATTTTTCAATAATTTTTTTTCGCCAGATTACTTCTTTTGTTTGAAAACATGTCTTACTTTCATAATAATAATAAATATAGTTAACAATTAATTTTGTAAATTGTTTGTTATTCAGAATAATGCAATGGATACTTACGTAGACAAAGCTGATCAGTCAAAAAGTCAATGGATTTCTACTCAAAAACCGAAAAATGAAAGCACCAATGATTTTGCTTTTGACCAAAGTAGTAAGCGGGGACAGGCCCTGGCCTTGACATCACTTCAAGGAAAGGCGAACAGTAGTACACAGGTGGTTCAAGCAGTACAATTACAAGCCGCTGCAGATGCTTATACCCAAACCGGCGCAAGCCTAAAAAAGAAAGAGAATAACACAGGACTTCCCGACACTTTAAAATCTGGAATTGAAAACCTGTCGGGCATATCTATGGACGATGTAAAAGTGCATCGTAATTCAGATAAGCCGAAGCAGTTAAACGCCCATGCCTACGCACAAGGAACTGATATACATTTGGGAGCCGGTCAGGAAAAACACCTCCCACACGAGGCTTGGCATGTTGTCCAACAGAAGCAGGGAAGGGTTCTGCCTACAAAACAACTCAGGAGTAAGGTGAAAATAAATGACGATGCTAGATTAGAAAAAGAGGCCGATCTTATGGGTAATAAGGCGCTTCAAACGAAAAACATTAGCGTTAATAATCAGCAATCAGCCTTGGTCTCTAGTTCATCTCATCTGACCCAACTGTATGCCAATGATAAAGTGCTTCAGCGAGAGGTTGAAGATGATGATTTTGAATATGAGGCAGAGGAGGAAATTAATCTAGACGATTTGGTTAATGATGCCGAGAATGAAAATGAGAACGACTTGGATGAAAGTGAAGGCGTTAACACCTCTGAACTCGAAAAAGAAGCCCCTGAGAGTAAATGGGCCCAAGCCAAAAGAGCATTGTTACATTTAAAAAATGCTGGGACGAGTGGTTTACAATTTTCAGCTTTAGCTGGAGATGCTGGAAAAGGAATTGAATCCGGGGGAATAGATCTTGCGCAGGACAGTGCCGTAAGAGAAGTCGGTTTTTTGGATAATTTTGCCAAATGGCTTAGACCTTTTGCTGGAATGCCATTAATTTCTATGGCTTTAAACCTGAGTGGAATATGGGATTTATGGTACAGTTCTAAAAGAAAACTGCGAAGTAAAGAGGCTTTTTCAAAACTTGCATCTAACGAACAAAGTGAGGCTCAAGAAATCGGTGTTTACGCCTATAAAAAAGTAGCAAGGGGTGTAATTGATGCCTATGTTGGGTTAGCTGCAGAGTGTATTGATTTTATTGGAAACCTTAGTGCGCTTATTGGTGCTTTCGTTGCGGGTATTGGTGCAACCGTTGGTGGAATTATAAAGACTGTAGCTGCAGGAATTAAAGCGCTAAGAGCAGTAGGTAGGAGTATTAAAGGAATCTGGAAATTGTTTACTGGCAGAAAAGGGAAAAATAGGAAGAAGAATTCTGCAGGATTGATATCAGCTGCTGGTCAGGGAGATGAAGGGGCTGCTGAAGCCATTTTGGGTCTACAGCCAAAAAATTTAAAATTAAACGGGGAAGATGGTAAGGGAGTTGACTCAAATTATCCTAGCTCCACAAAAGAAGTAATTCAATTTATCAATATTCTATCCAATAAAAACACGAGTCAGTTAGAAAATTTAAAAACAGAGGTAATGAATAAAATGAGATCTACATCAGCCAACTAGTTTAAGTTGTCTATTATATTCAATGCATCAATTTCTCAAATGATTGTAAGATTTTAAAACCTCTATAAACGACTCACGAATATCTTTCTCTTGATCTGTCATCGCATTGGTTGGAATCCTATTTTTCTCCTCGGGATCTTTTTTTAGGTTATAAAATTTGTTACCCACATAGAGTTTATAGTTTTCGTTCCTTACCCACTCGCTGGTGGCACTCATAGGGTTTGATCCTCCATCCCGGTTGTACCAGGTATAAATCCACTCTCTTTTAGGCCCGTATTTTCCTATCAATTGGGGGTAAAAACTGATACCGTCCAAATCTAAACTGTCATCTGGTGAAATTCCCGCTGCCTCACATAGGGTGGAAAAAAAATCACTAAAATCCACCAAAGCCTCTGATCGCTTGTTTGGGGCTATAACCCCCTTCCAGTTAACTATCAATGGAACATGTGTCCCATTATCGGTTGTTTTTCCCTTACCGCCCACTACAGCTAAATTATCCATCATGGATACTATGGGGACATCCGTACCATTGTCACCGGTAAAAAGGATGATGGTGTTTTCCCTCAATCCCAAATCGTCTAGTTGTTTTACAATACGTCCGACTGAAAAGTCCATATAGGAAACCATATCACCAAAATACTTGGCGTTTCCCTTGTAGGTTTTTGATCCAAGATCGGAAGGATCCCAATCTTTTGAATGAGGGGTGGGATCAAAAGGACAATGGGTGAGAATCATGGGGTAGTAAACCAAAAAGGGTTGGTTCTTTTTCCTTTTGATAAAATCATTAATGTAATCCACTACCATAGCAGTGGAGTACTTCCCTTCGTTTTTTTCATAGACTTCACCATTGATTTCAAGAACAGGATTCACATATCTTTTGTCCCAGCCCAAAGAGTCTCGTCCTGAGGTTGTCAATTGCCAGAGGATATGTTCGTCGAATCCAAAATGATCAGGTAAAGAAGCGTCCTTTCCCAATTGCCATTTTCCGGCGATCATGGTTGCATATCCTTTTTCTCTGAAGAGTTGGCTGAAGGTTTTCTCTTTAGGGTTGAGGTAGCCAAATTTCACATGATTTTTTTTATTGGATCTCCCTGTCATCAGTTTTACTCTCGAGGGGGTGCATATCGGCTGCGAGTGGCAATTCTCAAATTGCATTCCAGTTTGGGCCAGTTGGGTCAAATGAGGAGTATTGTAGGAGGTGCCTCCGTAGGAATTGATGCATTCATAACCCAAATCGTCTACCAATATCATTACAATATTGGGAGGCGTGCTTTTTTTTTGAGCTTTTGCACCAATCAGCGTCAACCCAATAAGGATTATAGAAATCTTTTTCATTGTAAATTATGCTTTATAATTAGATCGAAAATAGGGATAATCTGATTAATTGGGACTAAAAAGATTTGATCTTGTCAAAATTTTCCTACAAAAAAAGCCTCTGGAGAGAGGCTTGTAATTCATTAAAATTTTTGGAGGGTTATTGTTTAACCAATGACTTTTGCCAAAGTAAAACCGATTGCTACCCCCATAAGCAACATAATGATGCCTTTTCCTGAGAAAAACCAACTGAATTTTTCTTCCCAGGCATCTGGGATAAAGTTTTGATTTTCGTCTTTGGCAAAACCAGAACGAGTAGAATATCCCGCATACCAGTAAACACCTCCAAAGAGAATTGCTAAAAAAACCAAAACGACTAATATATTTTGCATAAAGTCAAATTTAGTTATTAATATAAACAAGTGATTTATTAAGTAAATTTAATAAAAAAAACATTACTTTTTTAGTAAAACCATATTTGTTCCACACTATTTTTATTATTATAAAATTTTTAGAATATAAATTCATTTTGAATACTTTACTAATAAGCTTAAGTTTACTACAAATAGAATACCGATGAGTGATAGAATAAAAAACTTATGGGATTACGTAAACGACTACCATAAGAGTGTGTCGTCTCCCGAAAAATTTTGGTCTGAAATAGCGGAACAATTTTATTGGAAAAAAAAATGGGATCAGGTATTAAACTGGGATTTTGAAACCCCACAGGTCAATTGGTTCGAAAATGCTGAATTAAATCTGACCGAAAATATTTTTGAAAGGTTACTTCCCACCCATAAAAACAAAACCGCCATCATATGGGAGCCCAATGATCCTGGGGCAGATTCCATAAAGCTAACCTACGGGGAGTTGTTTAAAGCCACTTGTAAATTTGCCAATGCGATGAAATCACAAGGCGTCAACAAAGGGGATCGCGTGATTATCTATATGCCTATGGTACCCGAGGCGGCCATTGCCATGTTGGCTTGTGCCAGGATTGGGGCTGTTCACTCTATTGTGTTTGCTGGTTTTTCTGCTTCTGCACTTGCTGATAGAATCAACGACTGTGAAGCCAAAATGGTACTTACCTCCGATGGAAATTTTAGAGGCAACAAAAATATCCCCGTGAAGGCCGTAGTTGATGAGGCTTTGAACCATACCGATTTTGTAGAAAATGTGATCGTGCTCAAGCGTACAGGAGAAAAGGTTGAAATGACCCCCGGTCGTGATCTTTGGTGGGAGGAGGCCTTGGAAGGTCAATCTGAACAGCATGCGGCTGAAGTATTGAGTTCCGAGGATTTATTGTTTATTCTTTATACCTCTGGCTCAACAGGAAAACCCAAAGGGGTGGTGCACACTACTGCGGGCTATATGGTATACACATATTACTCCTTTTTGAATGTTTTTCAGTACGATGCTGACGATGTGTATTGGTGTACGGCAGACATAGGGTGGATTACGGGACATTCCTATATCGTTTACGGTCCACTTTTGGCAGGAGCTACTACGCTCATGTTTGAAGGAGTACCCACTTACCCTCATCCGGGAAGATTTTGGGAAATCGTAGAAAAATACAAAGTCAATCAATTTTATACGGCTCCTACTGCGATCAGAGCCTTGCAAGTTCATGGGACAGAGCCGGTTGAAAAATTTGACCTAAGCTCGCTCAAAGTGATTGGTTCTGTTGGTGAGCCCATCAATGAAGAAGCTTGGCACTGGTATCACGAACATGTGGGTAAAGGCAATTGTCCTCTGGTAGATACCTGGTGGCAAACCGAAACGGGAGGGATTATGATTTCTGCTTTAGCAGGGATCACGCCCAATAAACCAGCCCATGCCTCACTGCCGCTTCCTGGGGTTCAGCCTGTAATTGTTGATGCCGAGGGCAATGAACTCAAAGGTAATAATGTGGAGGGTAACCTCTGCATCAAGTATCCCTGGCCGTCTATGATAAGAACCACCTACGGTGACCACCAGCGATGTAAGGACACCTATTTTTCCACCTATAAAGGCATGTATTTTACAGGCGATGGTGTCAAAAGAGACCACGATGGCTATCTCAGAATTTTAGGAAGAGTTGACGATGTGATCAATGTTTCAGGTCACCGAATGGGTACAGCAGAAGTGGAAAATGCCATAGACGAGCATCCCGACGTAGTCGAATCTGCGGTAGTGGGATATCCCCACGAAATCAAAGGACAAGGGATTTATGCTTTTGCCATTTGTGATGCTTCTGACAAGTCCGACCAGGTATTGGAGGATGAAATCAAACAGTTGGTCAGGAAAATAATTGGTCCGATCGCCAAACCTGAGCACGTTCAAATTGTTTCCGGCCTTCCCAAAACGCGCTCGGGTAAAATCATGCGGAGAATCTTGAGGAAAGTCGCCAGTAGTGACCTTTCTAATCTGGGGGATATCTCTACACTTTTGAATCCCGAAGTGGTTGAAGACATTATCAAAGGAGCCGACCTGGATTAAAAACCCCTATAAGGCGTTCAATAACGTCTCAAGGGTCATCCCTCTCGATCCTTTGATTAGTATGTCTGTTTCCTTAAAAGGGTTTTGGATCAGGTAATCTTTAATTTCTTCCAGCGATTGGAAGGATTGCACCCTTGGATCGCGGGATTGGGTCTTAAAAAAATGTTCTCCGACTATAAGTATGCTGTCGATGTCTGTCGATTCCAACTGATCTACAATTTCTTGGTGTGCTTTGTCAGTGAATGATCCCAGTTCAAACATATCTCCCAAAATGACGCATCCCTTATTTTTTTTGTTATCGAAGAAAGCAGTGATTGAAGCTTTCATACTGCTGGGGTTTGCATTGTATGCATCCAGTGTGATTCTGTTGTTGCCCTTGAGTAGGCTTTGCGATCGATTGTTATTGGATACATAAGAAGAAATACCCTCATTGATGTGTTCCAGACTCAGATCAAAAAACTTACCCAAGGCCACTGCTATAGCGATATTGGAAAAGTTGTATTCCCCATACAATTGACTTTCAATTGTTTTGTTTTCAATGGTCAACGCCAGTGGTTTGTGTTTCCTTTTTAAATACTTTATACGACAGTTGGCACTGCTATCCTCACCAAAAGTATAATGAGGCTCATATGACAACCATTTTCTTTGAAGGGGGTCGTCTGTGTTTAAAATTATTGTTCCCCCTGCTTTGGAGAGGTATTCATACATCTCAGACTTGCCTTGAATCACCCCCTCAATTCCCCCGAACCCCTCCAGATGGGCTTGGCCGAAGTTGGTGATCAATCCAATGTCTGGTTGTGCCAGTTGACACAAAAATTCAATTTCCTTTTTGTGATTTGCACCCATTTCAACAATACCTATTTCTGTATTTTCATCGAAATCGAGTATAGTAAGTGGCACCCCGATGTGATTGTTGAAATTGCCCTTTGTCGCTTTGGTATTGAATTGGGTGGCCAATACATTGCTGATCAACTCTTTGGTGGTGGTTTTGCCATTGCTTCCCGTTAGGGCGATTATTTTAGCTTTTAGATTTTTTCTGTGATACTGGGCGAGTTCTTGAAGTGATTGTAGCGTATTTTCAACCAAAATCAATCGTTCATTTTTTTGGGCAATTTCCGGTCGGTCCACCAAGGCGTATTTGGCTCCTTTTTCGATGGCTGCTTCGGCAAATTGATTGCCGTCAAAATTTTCACCCCTGAGGGCTATAAAAAAACAGTCTTGGATCAGCTTACGGCTGTCAGTTACTACTCCTGAGGAATTATTAAAGTAATCGTGGAGTTGCATTAAGTTCATAAAAAAAAGGCATCTATCAGATGCCTTAATACAATTATCTACCGCGTTTGTGTCTGGCGGTTTTTTTGATTCTACTTTTTTGTCCCAATCTGGACATGGCACATCTAAAGCCGATATAATCCGTTGCAATGTATTGCGGCAAGTACCTGCGTTGGGCGGGGTCTAACCAGTAGGCACGATCTTTCCAAGACCCTCCTTTGTAAACCCTTACTTCATCTGTGATCAACGAAGTCCGTCGTTCAGATTTATCGATGTTTCTGACAATATTCCCATCATCGTCAACAGATACCTTAGGATGATTGGGGGCATCATACATTCCTGCAGTTTCAGGTCTTTTGTTGGGATTGTCTTCGTCGGTGTTGTTAAAGCTAGCAAAAAGTCTTGTGGACTCCTTGTCACCATCCCTGTAGTTTCGGTTATCACTTTCAGAGAAATTTTGTCTTAGGAAAGTTTCTTCCTCGTCGATTGGAATTTGATCTAAGTCTCCAGGAAGTCTTTTAAGCATAACTTTTCCGTTGGGTAGGGTATCATATACCAATTCATCAGGAGATAGGATGGTAGCTTTTCCATCTTCTCCAATGGCATTTTTCAAATAGATATTCCCTCTGTAGTAGTTAAAGTCGTTGGCTTCATCGTCTACGATGGGTCGGTAAACATCTGCCACCCACTCGGCCACATTTCCAGCCATATCGTATACTCCGAAATCATTGGGGGGGTAACTTTTTACTTGAACAGTGATATCACCACCATCGTCAGACCACCCGGCAATTCCGCCGTAATCTCCTTTTCCGAATTTAAAATTGGCCAATTGATCTCCTTCACTTCTTCTTTCGTCCGATCGGGTATATTCTCCAGACCAAGGATATTTTTTCTTACCTCTGTAGGTGTTGTACTCTCTATCTCCGACCAATGCCAATGCTGCATATTCCCATTCCGCTTCAGTGGGCAATCTGTAGGAGGGAAGTAAAACTCCTTTTTCAATGCCCGCATATACATTTACGGTGGCGGTATCTTTTTTCATGGTACCTCTTTTTCCCATGATACTATCGGAGGCCATCAAACCACCATAAGAGGTTTCGGGTCGTTTTAAATAGGCTTGAGTGCTGAAGGTGCTGTTGGAATTTACTACACCACCATCTTTTTCGCCATATCTGATATTTTTTTGAACAAAAGATTCTCTTTCCAAAATGAATTCGTTGACCCTATTGGTTCTCCATTCGGAGAACTGAACCGCTTGCAACCAGTTGATCCCTACAACAGGATATTCTGCATAGGCGGGGTGTCTCAGGTAATTGGTGGTGAGTTCTTCCATATAACCCAAAGTGTTTCTCCATACCAATGTATCGGGTAATGCTCCTTCATAAATTTGTCTGTACCGCTGCTCACTCAATGGAAAAACGGTTTCCAACCAATCCAAATATTCCATATACATTAGGTTGGTGACTTCTGTTTCGTCAATGTAAAAAGACATTACATGCTGTTGGGTGGGGGTGTTGTTCCAGTCGTGCAATACATCGTCTTGAACTTGGCCTTTGGTATAAGTACCTCCTTCTATAAAAACCAAACCAGGACCATTTTCCTGATCCTCAAATTCGGTGTTATATTGGAAACCTCCTTCTTTAGAGTTGATGCCCCATCCTGTTGCACGGGACATGTTGTTTCTTCCCCCACAAGCCACCAACAAAAGGGCTGTTAGGACAACAAAAATAGATTCTTTTAAAAAATTAATTTTCATAGGATCAGTATGTCTAATTTTGGGTGCAATATACTAATTATCTGAGTCTTAATTATACTCTGCAACTAATACATCGTCCATTTACTTCTAAATAACGTTTTAAATAAAGAAATATTATACCCCTTTGTTGAAAATTAATTTTGTAGACATTGTTAATAAGTAGTGATCCCCTTATACAACAAATGAATTGATGTTACGTTATAGTTTTGAAAACACCAGACAGATGAATTCAATTTGCCTACTTATTAGATTCTCTATCATTTTATTTTTTGTTGCACAAGTAAACGGTCAAGACCGTATCATTACTACTGGAGTTCCCTTTCTGTTAATTACACCCGATGCCAGGGCTGCCGGAATGGGAGAGCTTGGAGTGGCGACTTCGGCTGATGCTTATGCCCAACAATGGAATCCTGCCAAATATGCCTTCTCCGAGAGCAAAAGTGGATTGGGATTGAGTTATACACCTTACTTAAGGCAACTTGTAGACGATATTTTCTTGGGAAATTTGACTTATTTCAATAAGATCAACGAGAGAAGTGCATGGGCCACCAGTCTCAAATATTTCAGTTATGGGAACGTTCAGTTCAATGATATAATGGCCGGTACCATCATTGATCAAGGTTCAAAAAGACCCAATGAGATAACGGTTGACCTTTCTTATTCATTAAAATTGAGTGAAAGCTTTGCAATGTCGGTAGCGGGAAGATTTTTGAGATCCGATTTAAAAATTCACACCGATATGGATGCTACTTCAGCCAACAGCTTGGGTGTCGATATAGCTGGATTCTTCCAAAGTTCAGTCTTTGATATGGGGAATTTTGACGGATTGATCAGAGCAGGATTCAATATTTCCAACATCGGACCCAGACTCAAGTATGACGAAGGGGGGCAAATGGATTTTATTCCCACCAACCTCAGAGTAGGGACAGGATTGGATTTAATTTTCGATGCCTCGAATCTTTTGGGCGTTTATTTAGAATTTTCCAAACTTTTGGTTCCTACACCGGTTGCTTTCTATGACAGCAGCAATAGACTGAAGGGGTATCGACAACCTGACGTGAATTTTTTTAACGGGATTTTTAAATCATTCAATGATGCACCGGGAGGCATGCAAGAGGAATTGAAAGAAATTACTTGGGCTTTGGGTTTTGAATATCTATTTGCCGAAACCCTAGCTTTGAGAGCAGGATACTTCAATGAAAGTGAGGAAAAAGGTTCCCGCCTATACATGACCTTTGGAGCCGGATTGGAACTCAACGGTATGGTGATAGATATTTCGTATTTATCCTCCACTTCAAAAATCAGAAACCCTCTTGAAAATACCCTGAGGTTTTCTTTGAGCTTTAGTTTGGATGGATCGGGTAGGACACTACCAGCGGAAGATGAGGTTCTTGATCAAACTCAATAAGTTTTCTTTGTCAATTTCATGAACATATTTTTATTAAAAGCACATAATTCAGTAATTTTGATAATAATTTGAATTTGATAATCATATAGGTTTAATGAAAAAAATAACCCAGGCTACCTATTTAAAATGGTATGAGGATATGTTTTTTTGGCGCAAGTTTGAAGACAAACTGGCCGCCGTATATATCCAACAAAAAGTAAGAGGATTCCTTCATCTTTACAACGGTCAAGAGGCCATACTGGCAGGAGCACTCCACGCCATGGAATTGGCTAAGGACAGAATGATCACCGCCTATAGGAATCACGTGCAACCCATAGGTATGGGCGTAGATCCCAAGCGAGTGATGGCAGAACTTTTTGGTAAATCCACAGGAACTTCAATGGGATTGGGAGGATCCATGCATATTTTTTCCAAAGAACACAAGTTTCACGGTGGCCATGGTATTGTCGGTGGACAAATCCCATTGGGTGCCGGAATGGCTTTTGGAGATAAATTCTTTAACAGAGACAATGTTACCCTTTGCTTTATGGGAGACGGTGCCGTAAGACAAGGCTCGCTTCACGAAACGCTGAACCTGGCCACTTTATGGCAATTGCCGGTGGTTTTTGTGGTCGAAAATAACGGTTATGCCATGGGAACATCGGTTGCCAGAACTGCCAGTCACCAAGAAATTTGGAAATTGGGATTGGGCTATGAAATGCCCTGCGGCCCTGTCGATGGAATGGATCCTGTTGCTGTAGCCAAAGACTTAGACAAAGCCATTAAGCGTGCCAGATCAGGCAAAGGACCTTCTTTCCTTGAGATGAAGACTTACCGCTACAGAGGTCACTCCATGTCCGATGCTCAAAAATACAGAACCAAAGAAGAGGTTGAAGAATACAGAAAAATCGATCCCATAACCCAAGTCAAAGATATTATCTTAAAAAATAAGTACGCAACACAAAAGCAGTTGGATCAGATCGACGCCAAGGTTAAGGCAGCGGTTGTCGAGTGTGAAAAATTTGCCGAATCATCACCCTTTCCAGAAAAGAATGTTATGTATGATGCGGTTTACGAACAAGAAGATTATCCCTTTATAAAGCATAAATTAGATTAGAATGGCGGAACTGATAAATATGCCTCGTTTGAGTGATACAATGGAAGAGGGCACGGTGGCCAAATGGTACAAGAAAGTTGGTGACACGGTCAAAGAAGGGGACATACTCGCAGAGATTGAAACGGACAAAGCCACCATGGAATTTGAGTCTTTCCAAGAAGGGGAACTCCTCTATATTGGAATAGAAGAAGGCGGTACGGCTCCCGTAGATTCGCTTTTGGCCATAATTGGTGAAAAGGGTGAAGACATCAATCACATGATTGGAGGTGCTACAGCCGCAACGGCCCAAGCAGGTACATCGTCCGAAACGCCCAAACCTTCCAAGTCTCAAACCGAAGCTTTAGCATCTGATGAAGAAAAAACAGTCATGCCTGAAGGTGTGGAGGTCATTACCATGCCCAGGTTGAGCGATACCATGGAAGAAGGTACGGTTGCAAAATGGAATAAAAAAGTGGGTGATGCCGTAAATGAAGGCGATATTTTGGCGGAAATAGAAACGGACAAAGCCACCATGGAGTTCGAATCTTTTTACTCTGGTACATTGATTTATATTGGTCTTGAAGAAGGACAATCGGCGGCTGTAGATTCTGTTTTGGCTGCCATTGGCAAAGAAGGAACAGATTCCGAAGTGGTTAAAGCTTCTATTGCCAGTAGTGCCAATACAGCAAGCCAAGCAGAGGAAGCCAAGGTTGAAGTCGCTGCACCTGTAGTGGCCGAGCAAAAACAAACCCCAAAACCCGCCCCTGTGGCTGTTCAGGCCCCAGTAGTGACTCAATTAAATCACAATGGTAGATTGGTCGCCTCTCCACTGGCCAAAAAACTAGCCCAGGAAAAAGGAATCAGCCTGCAACAGGTTAACGGTTCCGGAGATGGGGGAAGGATCATCAAACGCGATATTGAAAACTTTAAAGGTGCTGCCGGAGGATATGGCGTTGCCTCTGAGCCCACTGGAGTGGAAAGCGTAACCGAATTGGCCAACAGTTCCATGAGAAAGGCCATTGCCAAAAGACTTTCTGCTTCCAAATTTTCTGCACCCCACTATTATTTAGGGGTAGAGTTGAATATGGATAATGCCATCGCATTCAGACAGCAATTCAATACCTTGCCCGATACCAAAATTTCTTTTAACGATATTGTTCTTAAAGCCGTTGCGCTGGCTTTAAAGGAGCATCCTCAGGTCAATTCTCAGTGGTTTGACGACAGGATTGTTCAAAACCACCACGTTCATTTGGGGGTTGCAGTAGCAGTTGAGGACGGCCTTGTGGTTCCAGTACTCAAATTTACTGATGAGTTGGACTTGAGACAAATTGGGGTAACGGTCAAAGATTATGCCCTTAGGGCCAGAGACAAAAAATTAACCCCCGCCGAAATGGATGGGAGTACTTTTACCGTTTCCAACTTGGGCATGTTTGGCATACAGGAGTTTACCTCTATTATCAATCAACCCAACTCAGCCATCCTTTCCGTAGGAGCCATAGAGAAAAAACCCGTGGTAAAAGAGGATGCAATCGTTGTAGGGAATACCATGAAATTGACATTGGCCTGTGATCACAGAACTGTAGATGGAGCCACCGGAGCACAATTTTTACAATCCCTGAGACTTTATATCGAAAACCCCATTCGACTTTTGGTTTCCTAATTGAGGAATTTCAAAGTTGACAATTAAATCTAAAACGAATGAAAACCCTTCTTGTAACAGGTGCCAGTAGGGGAGTGGGCCTCGAAACCTGCAAACAAGCTGGGGCGGCAGGTCATAGGATCATCGCCCTTTCCAGAAACATAACGCCCTTAAAGGAGATGCAGAATGTTCATCCTTTTGCAGTGGACTTGTCCATACGGTCAGCGTTGGTGGATTTTGTAGAAGAAATAAAGACTTCCTTTAGAAGTATTGATGTTTTGATCAACAATGCGGGAAGTTTGATCAATAAACCTTTTTTGGAAATTTCTTCCAGTGAATTTGAGGAGGTTTATAAGGTCAATGTTTTTGCTGTTGCAACCCTCACCCGTTTGCTGCTGCCCATGATCAACACAGATGGACACGTTCTCAATATCACCAGTATGGGAGGTGTTCAGGGAAGCGCCAAGTTCCCGGGCCTATCGGCCTACAGCAGTAGCAAGGGAGCCCTGATCATTCTTACAGAGCTTTTGGCAGAGGAGTTTAAAGAAAGCGGCCCTTCCTTTAATGCACTGGCCTTGGGCGCTGTACAAACAGAAATGTTGGAGGAAGCTTTCCCGGGTTATCAAGCCCACCTCAGTGCGGCTCAAATGGCCGATTATATCATTGATTTTGCTCTTAAGGGACATCAGTTTTACAATGGAAAGGTCTTGCCAATTTCCTCTTCAACTCCATAAACAAGATGAGGGATTCGATGAGTGCTGTTGATAATTTTGTGCCCACTGCTTCTCTTCCTCTACTTTCAAAGTACCTCACGGATTGGGAGGTAAACCTGGTCGTTACCCGAAAGCGAATTACCAAACACGGAGACTTTAGGGCCTTGCCTAAAGGAATGCATAGGATCACTGTCAATGAGATGCCGAATCCCTACCGATTTTTGATCACCACCGTCCATGAAATTGCTCACTTGGTGACTTATAAAGAATTTGGTCTGGGCATCAAACCTCATGGAAAAGAATGGAAACACACCTACAGAAAAATCATGCTGCCTTTTCTCACAGCAGAAATTTTTCCTGAGGAGTTATTGAAAGTCTTACAACTGCATTTTAGAAATCCAAAGGCTTCCTCCGACACCGACTCTCAGTTGGCCCTTGTACTCAATAAATTTGATCCCGTGAATGAAAAAAACTATATTTTTGAATTAGAAAAGGGTGCTGTTTTTGAAATCCACAATGGAAGAAGGTTCATAAGGGGAGAAAGACGAACTAAGCGTTACGAGTGTAAGGAATTGGAGGGAAAGAGATTGTATCTTTTTAGCCCCCATGCACAGGTAATCAAAATAGAATAAAAATGGCTAAAAATCACTTTGCAATCATTATGGCTGGCGGAATCGGTTCTCGATTTTGGCCTTCCAGTACTCCGGATTTTCCCAAGCAATTCCACGACATGACCGGAGCAGGGGTTTCACTCATTCAAAGCACTTGTGGACGTTTGGAAAAGTTTATTCCTTCTTCCAATATATTTATTGTAACCCAAGGCCGTTATCAAAAAATCTTTCTGGATCAATTGGGAGACAGACTCTCACCCGATCAAGTGATCTGTGAACCCGATCGACGCAATACGGCCCCTTGTATCCTGATGGCGAGTTTGAAAATTAAAAAAATCAATCCTGATGCAAAAATTGTGATCTGTCCGAGTGATCATATTATTGTTAATGAAAAGCTCTTTGTGGAGGACATGAAACTGGCTCTGGATTATGCCGATGAAAAAAACTTGATCACCTTTGGCATACGTCCAGATTTTCCAGCGACAGGTTTTGGTTATGTGGCGGTTGAAAAAGATCAAGAAGAATTGAGCCTAAAAAAGGTGACTGCTTTTACTGAAAAACCCGATAAAGCTACTGCGCAAACTTTTATAAACGCTAAAAATTACTTTTGGAATTCGGGAATATTTGCCTGGTCTGCCAATGCTGTTTTGGAGGGTTTTAAAACGCATGCCCCCGTGCTTTACGATTTGTTTTACAAAGGTTTTGATCTTTTGAATACTGCATCTGAGGAAGCTTTTATTGCACAAAACTATCCCCTGGCTGAAAATATCTCGGTGGATTATGCTTTGATGGAAAAGTCAGACCATATCTTCTTGATTCTAGCCCGTTTTGATTGGGATGATTTGGGCAGTTGGAAATCAATTTACGATCGCCAACCCAAGGATACTTTGAAAAATGCTGTGGTCAATGCCGATTTGTATGCCGATGACTCGGCTCGCAACCTGATCAAAACCCATCCCCATAAAAAAGTGGTCATTTCTGGTCTTGAAGATTATATCATCGTAGATACCGAGGATGTATTGATGATATGCCCAATGGATAAAAATCAAGAGGTAAAGGAAATCGCTGTCAATGCACTAAAAAAGTTCAATCAAAAAGAAGATTAATTTTCCTCCTGATATACTTCTCTCACTTTTTTGAATAGATTGGAGGAGTAAATAAAATTGCCGACACTTTGGTTTTCTGTCTTAAAGACTTCTTGACTGGAGCCTTCCCAGCCTTTTCGACCGTTTTCTAAAAACAATACTTTTTCACCAATTTCCATCACCGAATTCATGTCGTGTGTATTAATGACGGTGGTTATTTGATATTCTTTGGTGATTTCCTGTATCAAATTGTCAATCAAAGTAGAGGTTTTGGGATCAAGACCTGAATTGGGTTCGTCACAAAAGAGGTACTTCGGGTTCATCACCACTGCACGAGCAATGGCCACCCTTTTTTGCATACCCCCGGAAATCTCGGAGGGAAGTTTTTTATTGGCGTTGATCAAGTTGACACGATTGATGACTTCATTGGCTCTGGAGAGCATTTCTTCTTGGCTTTTTTGGGTCAACATACGCATGGGAAACATAATGTTTTCCTCCACAGTCATGGAATCGAATAGGGCACTGCTCTGAAAAACCATTCCCATTTCCTGTCTTAAAACACTTCTTTCCTTGGTGTCCATGTTTTGAAGAGAACGCTCCTCGAAATAAATATTCCCACTGTCGATGCCATATAATCCCAAGATGCATTTGAGTAAGACCGTCTTTCCCGATCCACTTTGACCAATGATCAGATTGGTTTTTCCTTTTTCGAATTGGGTAGATATGTCGGTTAAGACATTTGTGCCATTAAATGATTTACAAAGTTTTTCTACAACGATCATCAGGTAAGCAGTAATTGGGTTATGATGTAATTGGTCACAATGATGAGCACACTTGTCCAAACAAAAGAGGTTGTACTTGCTTTACCAACTTCTAAGGCACCTCCTTTAAGAAAATAGCCGTGAAAGGAGGGTACGGTAGCCAGAATGAAAGCAAAAAACCCGGTTTTGACAAAAGCATATCTTACATGGTAGGGGATGAATTCCAATTGAATTCCCTCTATGAAGTCAGCACTGGAGCAAAAACCACCGTAAATGGAGGCAATATAGCCTCCGAAAATTCCTAAGAACATAGAAATGGTTATTACAAAGGGGTAAAACAGCATGGCCACGATTTTAGGGAAAATCAAATAATTGTAGGTGTTGATTCCCATAACTTGTAGGGCATCGATCTGCTCTGTGACCCGCATGGTTCCCAGACTTGAGGTGATGAACGAACCTACTTTTCCCGCCATGATTACGGATATAAAAGTGGGGGCAAATTCCAATATTACCGATTGACGGGTTGCAAAACCAATCAAATTTTTCGGCAAAAGCGGATTGTTAAGGTTCAATGCTGTTTGAATGGCAACCACCCCACCCACAAAAAATGAAATGAATGAAACTATTCCAATCGATCCAACGATGAGTGAATCAATTTCTCTGATGATGAGTTCTTTCATCACACTCCAACGGGTAAATCGTTTGAATACTTTGGAGAGCATGATAAAGTAGGCGCCGATATCTTGGAGTATAAGCATCAATACAAATTTACATAATTAACCCATAGTAATCGTGGGTATGGACTTCAACTGAGGGTTAAATTTGATAGGTAATGGCATTGATGTTCATTCCTGCCCCTACAGAGGCGAAGAGAATGATGTCTCCTTTTTTCAAAGAGTGGCCTTTGTAGTTTTGTTTGAGTACTAAATCAAAAAGGGTAGGGACAGTAGCTACCGAGCTGTTTCCAAACTCTTCAATATTCATGGGGAGGATGTCCTCGCGCATGGGTTTTTTGTAGAGTCGGTAAAATCTTTTGACGATGGCTTCATCCATTTTTTTATTGGCTTGGTGGATGAATATTTTCTTTAGATCATCAAAATCGATATTGGCTTGGTCGAGACATTGTTTCATGGCTGCAGGAACATGGTTGAGCGCAAACTCATATACCTTTCTCCCTTGCATTTTGATGAATTTATCACCGTTTAAATCTTCACTGTTGTAAGATTTACCATAAAAAATAAAATCCGTTTCGTTTTCGGCAGTATAGGTCAAGGTACTGTGCGACAAAATCCCACCTTCTTCGGCAGATTCCTCCAAGATGGTGGCTCCTGCTCCATCGGCATAGATCATAGAGTCGCGGTCATAGATATCTACCACCCTAGAAAGTGTATCGGCACCAATGACCAAACATTTTTTGGCCATTCCTGCCTTGATGAATGCATGGGCTTGGATCATGGCCTCAACCCATCCCGGACACCCAAACAAAATGTCATAAGCGACACATTTTGGGTTGTGGATTTTTAGTTTGGCCTTTACTCTCGATGCCAAACTGGGAAGGGTGTCGATTTGTTTGCTATCGCCGGTGATATCCCCAAAATTATGGGCAACAATGATATAGTCAAGGGTTTCAGGATCAACATTGGCATCTTCAATGGCTTTTTGAGCCGCAAGATGAGCAATGTCCGAAGTTTTTAATTCTGATGATATGTATTTTCGCTCCTCAATTCCCGTAATGGAGTTGAATTTGTCTATGATGGTTTGGTTGTCCACATCAAATTCTGTTCCCTGATTGTCCAAAAAAGAATGGGCTAAAAAAGCTTTGTTTTTTTGAACAACAGTGGGTATACAACAGCCGCTACCGGTAATTCTGTGACTCATAACAATAGTACAATAGTACTTTTTTATTGAGGATAATCGGTAAATCTTGTAAAAAGTGTATGACGCCCAAATGCTTTTGTAAGCAATGAGATTAAATAAAAAAATACAAAGAACCCTTAATAATTAGGCTTTTGCATAATCTTTTATGGAAGTACAACTGCAAATTAAATTACGATCTCCAAAGGCTTCGTCCAGTCTTCTTACCGAGGGCCAAAATTTGTTGTCCATGACAAAAGCCAAGGGATAAGCAGCCCTTTGTCTGGAATAGGGGAGGTTCCAATCATCCGCAGTGAGCATGCCCAAAGTGTGGGGTGCATTTTTTAGCAGCGCGATACTGGCTTCATCCCCGGAATCAATCTCCATCCTGATGGAGATCATCGCATCACAGAACCGATCAATTTCCTCCAAGTTTTCACTTTCTGTTGGTTCGATCATCATGGTTCCGGCCACGGGAAAAGACACTGTAGGCGCGTGAAACCCGTAATCCATAAGTCTTTTGGCAATGTCTACTACTTCGATGTCATACTTTTTAAAGGGTCGGCAGTCGATGATTAACTCATGGGCTGTTCTTCCCTGTTCACCGGTATACAAAATATCATAGGCTCCTTCGAGTCTTTTACTGATGTAGTTGGCATTGAGAATGGCCATTTCGGTGGCTTTTTTTAGCCCACTGCCCCCAAGCATTTCGATGTATCCATAGGAGATCAAACAGGCCAGTGCCGACCCCCATGGAGCGGCAGATATGGTATCTTTAGATGCGCTTCCTCCGGTTCGAATCACAGGGTGTTGTGGCAGGAAATCCGCAAGATGGGCTGCCACACAAATGGGCCCAACGCCCGGACCTCCCCCTCCGTGAGGAATGGCAAAGGTCTTGTGTAAATTCAAGTGACAAACATCCGCGCCAATTTCAGCGGGGCTGGTCAGTCCCACCTGTGCGTTCATGTTGGCTCCATCCATATACACCTGTCCACCATATTCGTGAATTTTTCCGGTAATATCTTTGATGTTGGCTTCGAATACCCCGTGGGTGGAAGGATAGGTGATCATCAGTGCTGCCAGTTGATCGCGATGCTCGTCTGTTTTTTCTGAAAAATCTGTCCAATCGATATTTCCCAATTCATCGGTTTTGACGACCACTACTTTCATCCCTGCCATTACGGCCGAGGCGGGGTTGGTTCCGTGGGCAGAGGAGGGAATCAAGCAGATATTCCGATGGGCCTCATTTCTGGACTCGTGATAGGCCCGGATGACCATCAGTCCAGAGTATTCTCCTTGGGCTCCGGAGTTGGGCTGTAAAGAGGTGGCGTGGAAGCCTGTAATTTCACTGAGTTGATTTTCCAAACGATGAAGCATTTTGTGATAACCTTGGGCCTGTTCTTTCGGAACAAAAGGGTGAATACTCAACCATCTGGGCCAACTCAATGGCAACATTTCAGAGGCAGCATTGAGTTTCATCGTACACGAACCCAGCGAAATCATGGAGTGGTTTAAGGACAGATCTTTACGCTCCAGACTTTTGATGTAGCGCATCATTGCTGTTTCGGAATGGAAAGAATTAAAAACCTTATGGGTGAGATAAGGGCTTCTTCTTTTCTGATCAATGGGGTAGCGGTGATTTTCGATTTTCACTTTTCCATTGATGTTTTTTTGATGTACTACGGTTTCGAATACATTCAATATTTTTAAAAGGGCGACCTCGTCTGTTGTTTCATTGATGGCAATGCCCACGGTCCCCTGATCGATATAGTGAAAATTGATTTCATGTTTTTCTGCCTCAGTCCTTACTGTCGCAGCATTGATTTTGATTTTTAGGGTGTCGAAATAATAGTCGTTGAGTTGGTTCAACCCCAAGTCGACCAATTTTTTTTCGAGTTTGGCAGCATTTAAATGTATCCTTTTGGCAATTTTTTTAAGGCCTTTGGGCCCGTGATAGACGGCATACATTCCCGCCATTACTGCCAGTAGGACCTGTGCGGTACAGATGTTGGAAGTGGCCCGATCTCTTTTAATGTGTTGTTCTCGGGTTTGAAGAGCCATCCTCAGGGCGGGGGCATCGTCCAGATCTTTGCTTCGTCCGATGATGCGTCCCGGAATGTTTCTTTTATAGTCTGTTTTGGTGGCAAAATAAGCCGCATGAGGGCCTCCATACCCCAAAGGGATACCAAAACGCTGGGTGGTACCTACCACCACATCTACGCCATAGGTTCCCGGGGCTTCCAGCAAGGTCAAACTCAGTAAATCCGCAGCGACGATGGTTTTAAGACCAAAAGTTTTTGCCTTGTTGACCATGGCAGGCAAATCAATGATGTTGCCGTCTTTACCGGGATATTGAAAAAAGGCCGCAAAAAAGGAGGGGTCAAAACCTGTATTTTCGGCTTTGCCTACCACCAAATCAATCCCCAAGGGAAGGGCTCTGGTTTTTAATACTGCCAGGGTTTGTGGGAGGATATCTTGTGATACAAAAAGTTTATGAGCCTCTGATTTTTTTTGCTCCCGCGATCTTACCGCATAGGCCAAGGTCATGGCTTCTGCTACTGCTGTTGCTTCGTCCAAAAGGGAGGCGTTGGCCAACTCCATGCCCGTAAGGTCGCATACCATGCTTTGAAAATTAAAAAGGGCTTCTAATCTCCCTTGGGCAATTTCCGCCTGATAGGGGGTGTAGGCAGTATACCAACCCGGATTTTCCAAAATATTGCGCTGAATGACCGCCGGGGTGATGGTGGGGTGGTAACCCATACCGATATAGGTTTCAAACAGTTGGTTTTCGTCAGAAAGTGTTCTTAACTCGTTTAAAAAAATAAACTCACTAATTCCCTCGCGCAAGGCCATGGGTTGCTTTAATCTGATTTTTTCAGGGATGGTTTGCGATAGTAATTCCTCTATCGAATCGACTTCCAAAGCCATTAACATTTTTGAAATCTCCTCTTCTTTTGGGCCTATATGGCGTAAAGCAAATTTGTCTAGCTGCATACATTGAGCGTTTTAAACAAAATTAGCCTTTAGATGTTCATCTTTTTTACCCCCTGCTGTCCATTTCTCCATTTTTTTTGAACAAAAATTCCACTTATTAACAGTTTACAGATACTTTTGTCCGGTGGTATGGATCAGTAAGCTTTTTGATAACTACGTTAGATACAACATTCATGTGGGCTTGGCGGTTTTGGCCCTCGCCCAGATCACCGCTTTGGATTTTGATCTTTCTCTGCGTTTCCCCCATCAATTGATTTTGTTTGTTGCCCCATTTTTGGCTTATAACTTTATCAAGTTTCACCGATTTTTATGGGAGGGCATTGGCCGTAAAATCAAGGGAATTGTATTTTTAATGGGATTTACTGCATTTAGTATTTTTCTCATTGTAGGAGTAGGATTACAATTGCCCCTTTCTTCCCAGATCATTCTTTTTTCAACCCTTTTGTTGGTATTGCTCTACTGTTTGCCCTTACCGGGATTTACACTCAATTTTAGAGGGTTTAAGGGCTTAAAAATTCATTTGGTAGCACTCAGTTGGGTACTGATCACCGTTTTTTTACCGCTTTCCATGGGCGGCCAGAACACAAGCGAATTTTCTCTGGTGTACGCTTTCCAACGCTATCTTTTTGTAGTGGTGGCCACCCTTCCTTTTGAAATCCGAGATTTAAAATCAGACGATCCCCATCTGTCTACCTGGCCTCAAAAATGGGGGGTTTCAAATACCCAATGGTTGGGGGGACTTTTGTTGTTGCTTTTTGTTTTTTTGGAAATATACTATGCTGTCTCTTCAAATGTTTTTTTGGTTTTAGGCATCGCCATCCTATTGATGGGATTTGTTTTAAAATCTAAAGCGGAACAATCCAAATATTTTTGCAGCTTTTGGGTGGAGGGAATTCCAATTTTATGGCTAATTTTAAAATACATAATGATTTAATATGCGGGTAATTTTATTAGTTCTTTTTTGGATCGTCCAGCCCCCCAAAGTAGAGGTGTTGGAAAAACCACAATATCAAGCTTTGGTTGAAAAAGGATATACTATTATTGATGTTAGAACACCGGAGGAATACGCGGAAGGTCATATCCAAGGGGCACAAAACATCAATGTCAAATCTGAGGCTTTTATTACCGAAATCGAAAACCTTTCAAAATCCGATACGCTATTGGTCTATTGCCGCTCCGGAAGGAGAAGCCTTTATGCCGCACAAGTTATGGTTTCCTTTGGTTTCCAAAAAATTTATGACCTAGAAGGCGGTTTTTTAAATTGGGAATTGGAGTAGATCAGATCAGCAGGCGTTATAAACGCCCAACTGTGGCCCATACTTTTGGGGTTTTTTATCATTGAGTCATAAAAACCCCGTTATCAATCTATAATCTAAATCAAACTATATTCAAAAAAGTTTATACCCAGGCCAGCGCCAAGAATTTGTCCTAACACTATTGCCAACAAAAACAGTATTGCTAAAACAAGTATTACAATTACAAAGACTTTCTTTCGAGACCGAACTTGTTTTTTTACAAGTAAACGTAACATCCAGAAAGCCACTGCGAGTAAAAGGACGACAAAAATTTTTATAAACCAACGGAAGAAGTAAATCATAGCGTTAAGGATCAGATTTTTTTCGTACATCCAAATCACAGTATCTGTATATGTTTTGCCATTTCTTTGTCCAACAGCTTTTACCTTGTTGTTCCCTTCTTTAAGCTCTATATCTTCCCAAACCAAGGTGGCATTTTCCCCTGTTTTGATCCCTGCAGAGTTACCGTTTACAAATAGCTCTACATCACTAAGATTGGAATAGACCTTAACTTTTATTTTATCTCTTTCACGAATTTTGAAGCGTGAATTTGTCAAGTGGATTATAGGTTCCGGGTTCCAGTTTGCTTTGTAGAAAAAGAAAACATCCTTTTTTGTTTTACGATCGTAAGAAACCATTCCTTTGTCGTTCATTCCAATGGCATCGCCCTCGCGTCTGAAATGGGAACCGAAATCGAACATATTCCAAACATAACTTCCCCATATATAATCCCGATCGTTGATTACCTTCCAATTTCCTTCGTGCACCGTGGTCTGATATTCTTCCGGGTGCCATTCGTGAAATATTGGGAAAGGCCTACGAATTTTTTCTTCGTGATGCATTACACTTCCTCCGGCTCCGTATTCCGATACTCCAATTTTATAGCCTGGTTCTTCTTCGTGAATTCGGTCTAAAAAATCACCCAGTTTGTGTGGTTTGGTGTAATACCAACCATAGTATTGATTCCACGCAATCATTTCCGGAATTTTATGGAGAGGATCTTCACTACGCCTTACAAAAGAGGCGCCCACCGTTTTTCGCGTTGGGTCTTCCACTTTTGCAAGCTTTTGTAGATCTTCAATAATGGCTGTTAGAATCGGATCGTTTTCCATGCCAATTTCATTATATATTCCCCAAAATAATATGGATGGGTGATTAAAGTTCTGACGGATTAATTCTTGCAGCTGCTGCTTGCTGTTTTTTCTAAATTCGTCAGAATCCGAATATCCATCCTGATTGCTTCCTACAAAAGGTATTTCCGCCCAAACCGTCATTCCTAATGAATCTGACAAAGCATAAAAAAACTCGGAATGCTGATAGTGTGCCAGACGAATTCCGTTGGCTCCCATTTCTGAGATAAGTTTCATGTCTCGACTGTGGTGCTTTTCTGATAAAGCAGAACCTACTTTGGCAAAATCCTGATGGCGGCTAACCCCTTTGATCTTTAAGTGCTCTCCGTTTAGGTAAAAACCTTTGTCTGGATCGGTGTGGTAATACCTTAAACCCAGTGGCTGAGTAATTTCATCAATTATTTTTCCACCCTCTTTTACCAATACTTGGACTGAATAGAGGTAGGGGTCTTTTAGGCCGTTCCAAAGGTGTGGGTCGCTGATAAGTACCGAATGATTTGTATCTTTTGTTTCACCGGCAATGACCAAAACCTCTTTTTTGCCTTGATGAACAATTTTTCCAATAGCATCGCTGATGATTACTTCAAGCTCGATATTTGAATTTGATGCTGAGGCATTTGAAATTTTTGTTACAACAGAAACTTCAGCCTTTTCTTCAGTAATGTTATTCTGAAAAAGATAAACACCGGGCGAAGCAAAATCGAGTGGTGTAATGCAAACCTCCTCGGTTATTATAAGTTGTACCGGACGATAAATTCCCCCATAAATATTAAAATCTCCTCCCAAAGGAAGAACGTCCTCTGTTTCAGAATTATCAACTTTTACTTCGATATAATTATCCTCCCCATATTTAATATTCTTTGTGATTTCGAATGTAAAAGCAGAATAACCACCACGATGCTCGCCCAAATGGGTTCCGTTTATACTCACATTAGCAACGGTTTGAACTCCTTCAAATTTTAAAAACAAACGCTTTCCTTTTAAAGCCCGATTTACAAAATATTTTTTGGAATAGTTTCCTTCTCCCCTGTAATATACATAGCCCTGTGCTGCGTCTTCGGTATTCCATGTATGGGGCAGATCAACCACTTGCTCTATCGATTCTTCCCAAAGTGATGCTCCTTTAAAATCCCATTCTTTGTTTAAAGAAACTGACTGACGCTGAGCATTTACAGTTAAAAATAAACAAGAAAAGAGTGCTGATACAAACAGTAATTGAATGGTTTTCATAAAATTCGATTTTAAATTTTTGATGATTGCGCCTCAAAAAGCGAAACCACAAAACAAATATATATTTTATGCATATACGAAGGGTACCAACCGATTAGTTGGAACCTATTAAGTACTATTTTTCTATAAAGAATTCTTGTATTCACTTGGAGTTTTTCCCGTAATTTCTTTAAAAATACGGTTAAAAGATGTTTTTGAATTAAAACCACATTCCAATCCGATTCCCAATACTGTAAAGTGAAAATAAGCAGGATCTAAAAGCAAAGTCTTTACCTCTTCTACCCTAAATTCATTAACAAGTTTATAGAAATTTTTCTTTTGCCCCGAGTTTATTACCTGTGAAATATTTTGCCGTGAAATACCCAGATCATCCACCATCATCTGTAAACTATATTCGGGGTTGAGGAATGGCTTTTTATTTTTCAGATAATCAAAAACCTTTTTATTGATTTCCTCTATCTGACTTTTGTTCAGTGTAGATTTTTTGTATTTCTGAACTTCTTTACCCGCCAAGCCAACCCCTTTTTCGTCTTCAAACTCATAAATGGCAGACTGGTTTATTCCAAAGAATATCATGATAAAAGAAAAGAGGGTAAGGGCTCCTATGAACCCTCCCAAAAATGGTAAGTTGACTTTGAATACAACTTCAATGTAGGATGCAAGAAAATCAAACACAAACAGTACAAGAAAAATAAACACTACAAAAATCAACCAATTCAAGGTGTTTTTGGCACTGTAATTTGAAAAATAGTAAGGGATTTTTTTTCGGTGTTGCAAAATGGATCTGATACTTAATCCCCAGTAAACAAACATAGAAACTATTGTTAAAAAATAGTAAATCTGATTGTAAAAATTAAATTCATCTTTTACAGCTATGGTAGAAATGTTCATTGATACCACATTGATGGTTGAGCGGTGAATTCCAACAATTATCAGGGGCAGTAAATGGTACAAATGGACAAGCCGTGGTTTAAAAGCTTCGTCTGTTAGCGAACTGACATAAAAATACAGTATCGGCCCCAACAACAATAAAAGCGGGAAAATACCGGGTTTAAAATAGTCCACTACCTGAAAAGGTAACAATCGACTGCCCAGAAACAATGCATTTATCGATAGCCAAAAGCTTAAATAAATAAAACTTAAGTGCTTTGGCCGTTTTGATATAAAAATAAGGACACCAAAAACCGACTGTATAAATCCGATTAATATGACGGTTTCTGTCATTTCTTAATTATATGTTTGGTTTTTTGTTTTTGTAATTCGTATTTTGGTAACATATTAATTTATCTAAGTTCCATCGGTTATTATATGGTGCGTGGCGGATTTCAAAGCAGTTACTTTTCAGTTTGCCACAATGTTTATTTAATGCTACCTCCTTTATATTTAACAATTTACCCGCCATGCACTATATATATTGTTGTACACTGGCTATCTTATTCAATTTTCCAAATTATTGTTATATTTTTTCTTTACATCAATTTCTTCAGGTGTGAATTCAGGAATCGAACAATCACTACACATCATTTTTGATTCATATAGATATTCAGGTTCTTCGAAACGTACTTCACTTAATGAATAATTAATCTTTAGGATTTCTTTTAATTTCAAACCTGTTGACTCCGCAATCATATCTGCGGACAACATAGCATTTTTTATCGTATTTTTTATTAAATCTCCGTCATACTTTTCCTTGTTTGAAACATCAAATCGCAACCTAAAAGAAATACCAGTATCACACTCTGCTAAATCTTTTAAACGGATTAAATTGATTCATTGTCTAAAGGCAACTCAAGCTTCAAATCGTGCGAAGCTTTAAAACCAATCAATTCTGCGTCTCGATTATTATCACGATAGTACTTCCATTCTTCTCTAATGTCAAAATTGGTGGTTTTTAAATCCTTTTTATTAAGATAATTCTTTTTCAAAATGTCCAGAACAATTTCTGTCTTCTGATTTAAACAGTCAATTGCCTCAGAATATAGCTCGCATATTGATTCGACAGGTAAGCTTATTACAACAACATCTGGCGTGAGCGATAACTTACCTTCTCCTGTAATTCTTAATTCTCTTTCCATAGCTTTTCTCTTAATTATTTTTCCATTATCAATAAGCCTAAAGTTTTCGATCTAACAAATCCGTTATTTTCAACAAAGGTTACGTTCTCTCTTTTGTCAGCTTGTGTACAACTACTTTATATATCCACCTTTATGGTGTTTATTTTCTTTATGTTCTACAATACCTACCCAATAGGAAGTATTGTTGCACTGTTAGCCCTGTAAATTCAAAAAAGGAAGGGTAGGTTTTAAAAGAAAAACAGTTTTGGGGCAATACTTAAGGCTAAGTTAATAAAAAAGTAAAGGGGGAGACAAGTTGTTTTGTCAGCATTGCCTTTATACCCTTTGCCAAGGCAGAATGCTAAGCAGGCTATTCAACCAATCCTGCTCTTTTGAGTAGTGCTTTAGGATCGGGTGCTTTACCTCTAAATCTTTTATAAAGGGTCATGGGGTGTTCTGTCCCTCCTTTGGAAAGGATGTTTTGTTCAAAGGATTTCGCCGTTTGAGGATCAAAAATCCCTTTTTCCAAAAACAATTCAAAAGCATCCGCATCCAGCACCTCTGCCCATTTGTAACTATAGTATCCAGCGGAGTAGCCTCCCTGAAAGATATGCGAAAAGGCTGTACTGGTACAATTCTCCGGATGATCTTTGGTAAACTGCACCCTTTTTAGGATAGCGCTTTCATGGGTTTTGATGTCTTTGATGGCTATTACCTCTTTACGGTGATAGGACAGGTCTAAAAACCCAAAACCCAATTGTCTGAGGGTTTGTAATCCCTGTTGAAAATGAGCTGCTTTTTTTATTTTATCAATATAATCCGCGGGGATCACCTCTTGCGTCCGGTAGTGTTTGGCAAAAAGCTCCAGTGCCTCTTTTTCATAGCACCAGTTTTCCATGATCTGGCTGGGCAGCTCTACAAAATCCCAAAACACGTTGGCACCGCTCAATCCTCCATAAGTGGTATTGGCCAACATACCGTGGAGGGCGTGACCAAACTCGTGAAAGAGCGTGGTCACTTCCTGAAAAGTGAGCAGTGACGGGGTGCTGGCCGTAGGTTTTGAAAAATTACAAACCATGGAAATATGAGGCCTTTGTCCCTTTTTCTGTCCGCGGTAGGAGGTCATCCATGCCCCGTTTCTCTTTCCCGGCCGGGGGAAAAAGTCGGTGTATAGCAGGGCATAAAAAGCCCCCTCGCTATTGTACACTTCATAGACCTCGACTTCGGGATGATCGCCCTCGAGGGCATCGTTTTTTTCAAAACGCAAGCCGTATAATTTATTTGCAATATCAAAAACACCGGCTTTGACCTTTTCCAAAGGGAAATAGGGCTTAAGTTGCTGTTCGTCTAATTCTAATTGCGCTTGTTTGAGTTTTTCGGACACATAGGCCGTATCCCATTTTTCAAGGGTATTGAAGCCCAGGTTTTGTGCGGCAAAATCTTCCATTTCTTTCCACTCTTTTTCGGCAGCGGGATAGGCCTTTTGGTACAGATCCTCCAAAAAGTTGATGACATTTTCTTCGGAAGTTGCCATGCGTTCCTCCAACACAAAAGCAGTGTGGGACTCGTAACCCAGCAATTTGGCTCTTTTTCTCCGTAGTTCGATCAAACGCAGTATGATGGAGGTGTTGTTGTGGTTATTATCCTGAAAACCGCGACGGCCAAAAGCCAAACTCAATTCTTTTCTCAGTTCCCTGTTTTCGGCATAAGTCATAAAAGGAACATAACTGGGATAATCCAGGGTAAATACCCAAGCTGTTTTGTTTTTTGATTGGGCCATTTCTGCCGCCATTTCTTTTATTTGATCTGGCAGACCTTCCAAGTCTTTCTCCTCAGTGATATGAAGTTCAAAAGCATGGGTATCGGCCAAAACATTTTCACCAAAAGTGAGGCTCAGCTGTGCCTTTTCGGTATCGATTTCCCGCAACAACTCTTTTTCATTGTCGTTGAGCAATGCACCATTTCTGGCAAAACCCTTGTATTCTTTTTCCAATAGGGTTTTTTGCTCGGCCGAAAGATTTTCTTGGTCTTGATTTTGGTAGATCGTTTTGATGCGTTCAAACAAAGCTTGGTCGAGCCTGACATCATTTTGGAATTGAGTCAGCAAGGGCGATGCCTGTTGGGTAGTTGCTTGAATGGCATCGGAAGTTTCGGCACTGTTGAGGTTGAACAAAATGGCACTGTTACGCTCCATTAGTTCCCCCACATTCTGAAGGGCTTCGACAGTGTTTTCAAAAGTCGGTGGGGCGTTTTGATGGGCCACTTTATCAATGGCCTCCAATGCATTTTTGATGTTTTCCTTTAAGGCAGGAATAAAATGCTCCGGTTGGATTGTACTGAATGGGATGGATTGATAAGGGGTTTCAAAGACGTTTAATAAAGGATTGTCCAATATTTTAGGGATTAAGTTTTTTACTGCTGTTGATGACTTTTGTTTTGAGTCCCTCTTTGTATTGAGCTACTTTATCGAGCAAGGCGGGATCAGAGGTTGCTAAAATTTGCGCGGCCAATATACCGGCATTTTTGGCACCGTTGAGGGCTACGGTTGCTACGGGTACGCCTCCCGGCATTTGGAGGATGGACAAAACAGAATCCCAGCCATCGATAGAGTTACTGGATTTTACAGGTACCCCTATAACAGGAAGGGGGGACACTGCAGCGATCATTCCCGGCAGGTGGGCTGCACCTCCCGCTGCCGCTATGATTGCTTTAAGGCCTCTTTGGCGGGCTTGATTTCCATAGTCCATCATTTTCTCGGGTGTACGGTGGGCCGAGACGATGTCTACCTCTGTTTCGATCTCAAACTCCTTGAGGATGTCTATTGCTTCTTGCATGACCGGCAAATCCGATTCGCTGCCCATGATGATTCCTACTTTAGCCATATTATTTGCTGATTACTGATAAAGTTTCTTTTACTTGTTCCGCCATTTTTAGGGCGGTATCGATTTTGGGGTGTATGATGGTGACATGTCCCATTTTTCGAAAAGGACGTGTTTCCTTTTTACCATAAATATGGGGAATTACCCCTTCAATGGCCAGAATTTGTTCGATATTTTTATAAACCACCGGTCCGGTATACCCTTGATTGCCCACAAGATTGACCGTCACTGCCGAGGCCTTACTGGTTGTTTTTCCCAATGGCAAATCCAACACTGCCCGAATGTGTTGTTCGAACTGACAGGTATAGGATGCCTCAATGCTAAAGTGCCCACTGTTGTGGGGGCGAGGAGCAACCTCATTGACCAAGATATCCCCCTCGGGGGTCAAAAAAAGCTCTACCGCCAAAAGGCCTATTTGACCAAATGCTGCTGCTGTTTTTAGGGCAACTGCAATGGCTTTTTTTGCCGCTTGCTCCGAAATTCTGGCCGGACACAATACATACTCCACTTGGTTGGAAGTGGGGTGAAACTCTGATTCTACCACCGGATAATGAATGGTTTCTCCCTGTGGACGACGACATACAATAACGGACAATTCTTTTTCGAAAGGAACCAATTCCTCAATAAGGCAGGGACCACCGTTCAGGCTTTCGATTTCTTTGTTGGAATGAACAATAGATACCCCATAACCATCATAGCCCATCTCGGCCGATTTCCAAACAAATGGGAAAGACAAATCCCCCTTGATGATCGCCTCATTGACTTGATCGAGGGTTTCGAATTCTTCAAAGGAAGCCGTAGGAATGTTGTGACTCTTGTAAAATTTTTTTTGCAGACATTTATTCTGAATGGTTTTCAGTACGTGGGGTTGTGGATAAACCTTTACCCCTTCCTGTTCTAATTTTTCAAGGGCTTTGACATTCACTTTTTCAATTTCGATGGTCAGTACATCGACTTTTTTCCCAAAATCGTATACCGCCTGAAAATCAGTTAAATTTCCTTTTGTAAAATGGTCACAGGCAAGTGTTGCCGGGGCATTTTCGCTGGGATCCAAAACGCTGGTTTTGATGTCCCATTTTCGGGTGGTATAGAGCAACATTTTACCCAATTGCCCTCCACCAAGTATTCCAAGCGTTTTTGAAGTCGAAAAAAATTCCATCGCGAAGTTTTTACAAAAATACGCATAAGTTTTTTGCTTGGAAAAAAACAATACAATTTGGATATCTTTGCTACAAATAATATTTGATGATCAATCTAGTACTCTTTGGAAAACCCGGTGCGGGAAAAGGAACCCAGGCAGAATTTTTAAAATCCAAATATCAATTGTTTCATGTCTCCACAGGAGATCTGTTTAGACATCATATCTCTAACAAAACAGCATTGGGAACATTGGTACAATCCTATATGGACAAAGGGGATTTGGTTCCCGATCAGGTGACCATCGACATACTCAAGGATGCGGTCGAAAATAACCCCGAGGCAAAAGGTTTTATTTTTGACGGTTTCCCCAGAACAACAAAACAAGCCGAGGCTCTGGATGCTTTTTTGAGTGAAAAATCCATACAAATCAGTGCTACTCTGGCCTTGGAGGCCGATGATGATATCTTGGTGGAACGCCTGATCAACAGGGGAAAAACCAGTGGCAGGGCGGACGATCAGGACGAAGAAAAAATCAGAAACCGATTCGAGGAATACAACAATAAAACTGCGCCGCTAAGGACGTTTTATGATGCTCAGGGGAAATTTTACAGTGTGGACGGTATCGGCAGCATTGATGAAATTACCCAAAGATTGACCGTGCTCATCGATGGCTTGCTCTAAGGAATGACCGAAACAAATTTTGTTGACTACGTAAAACTCAACCTAAAATCAGGAAAAGGGGGCAAAGGCTCTGTCCACCTGCACCGTGAAAAATACATCACCAAAGGCGGGCCCGACGGTGGGGATGGAGGCCGAGGCGGACACATCTTTATTCGGGCCAATCCCAACTTATGGACTTTGTATTCCTTTAAATTTACAAGGCACTTCACGGCGGGTCATGGAGGAGACGGTAGTAAAAACAGAAGCAGTGGTGCTCAAGGAAAAGACGTTTATATCGATGTTCCTCTTGGAACCGTCGTCAAAAATTCAGCAACCGAAGCAGTTCTTTTTGAGATCATTGAGCCGGAACAAGAATTCATTTTGTTGGAAGGTGGAAAAGGGGGATTGGGCAATTGGAATTTTAAATCTTCAACCAATCAAACCCCAAGACATGCTCAACCGGGAATCCCCGGACAAGAATTACAGGTTACCTTGGAACTTAAAGTACTTGCCGATGTGGGCTTGGTAGGCTTTCCCAACGCCGGGAAATCGACACTATTGGCGGCCCTGACAGCGGCCAAACCCAAAATCGCCGATTATGAGTTTACCACCCTAAAACCCAACTTGGGCATTGTCCCTTATCGCGACTTTCAATCTTTTGTGATGGCAGACATCCCCGGTATCATCGAAGGGGCTGCAGAGGGCAAGGGATTGGGACACTATTTTCTTCGCCATATCGAACGCAATTCCGTATTGCTTTTTTTGATTCCTGCCGATTCTCCTGACGTTAAAAAATCCTTTGATATTTTATTTAAAGAACTTAGAACCTATAATCCCGAATTGATGGATAAAGACTTCATTGTTGTACTTTCAAAGTGCGATTTGTTAGACGAAGAACTCAAATCGGAATATGCTGAGGAAATGATAAAAAACTTTGGTGAAATTCCCCATTGTATGATCTCAGCAGTGGATCAATCGGGTTTACTTCCCCTCAAAGATTTAATTTGGAAAATACTAAACGCCCCACATGATTAGAATAAAATGGTCAATTCTTTTTTTTATTTTTCCTTGGTTGATCTTTTCGCAACTAAAAACCCCATTTCTGTCTTATGATTTCGAAAGTGATGCTAAGTACACCGGGGAATTAAGATTGCTAAAAAATAAAGCTAATCGGGAATCAACAGCCCTTATCAAATCCATTGCTGAATTGTCTTATGATTACAAAGACTGGGATACTGCCATTGATTATTACGAAAAACTTTTGGTTGACTCGCCAACGGCCGAAAATTATTTTAAACTGGGTGTGGCGGCAGCTCGAAAATCATTGGAGGTTTCACGATTTTTCTCGGTTCCCTATATTTTAAAGGCCAAAAACTCTGTCCTTCAAGCCCATGAGGTACAACCCAAAAAAGTGATTTTTTTGAATTTATTAATTCAGTTGTATGCCGAAATCCCATCCCTTTTTGGGGGAAGTATTGCATTGGCTGAAACCAAAGCCGATGTGTTGCGGGATATCGATCCTGTCGAAGGGAGGATGATGCAGGCCTATGTATTGGAAGTAAAAAATAATTATGAGGCTTCAAAATCAAAATACGCTGAGGTTTTCCGTTATCTCAAGGAAGAAATTCCAGCACCAGAACAATGGGGGAGTACATTGAGAAGGGATTTGATTTTCGATTTGGGTAGGGCAGCTGCCGAATTTCAAATGGAGCCAGAATTGGGGATTGCCTTTTTAGACTATTACCTCAAAGATTCTGGATTTAAGGACAATTACCCCTTGGAATGGGCCTATTATTATCGTTCAAAAATTTACCTTTACAGGAAGGAGTTTCAAAAGGCTGAGGCTTCGATCCAAAAGGCCTTGGAGATTAACTCCAATTTTGAAGAGGGTTTGGAATTTCTAAAAATTGTAAAGCTTGAGTAAATACCATTTTATAGCCATTGGAGGGAGTGCCATGCACAGTTTGGCCATTGAACTAAAAAAAAACGGCCATCAGGTCACCGGAACTGATGATGCAATTTTTGATCCTTCTTTGACCCAGTTGCAGAAAGCTGAAATCTGTCCCGAACAAATGGGTTGGGATCCTGAAAAAATAAACAAAAATCTCGATGCAGTCATTGTGGGAATGCATGCCAAAAAAGACAATCCCGAACTGTTGGCGGCACAAAAAATAGGGGTGCCAATTTTTTCCTACCCCGAATGGATTGCTCACTATGCCCGGAACAAAACCAGGGTAGTGATTGCAGGAAGCCATGGCAAAACCACCATTACTGCTATGGTTTTACACGTATTGAATTATCATCAAAAATCAGTGGATTATATGATTGGTGCCCAATTGGAGGGTTTTGAAAATTCAGTTTTTTTGTCTGAAAACAACGAATTTATCCTTCTCGAAGGAGATGAATACCTGTCTTCTCCTATCGATTCAAGGTCCAAATTCCATCATTATAAACCTCAAATCGCATTGATCAGCGGAATTGCATGGGATCATGTAAATGTTTTTAAAACAGAAGCGGATTACAACCGTCAGTTTGAAATATTCATTGATTCCATAACGGCAGGCGGGGTTTTGGTCTACAATGAAGCAGACATTGCATTGCGTAAAATGGTTGTGGATTCTCAGAACACCATCAGAAAAGAGCCCTACGGTACGCTAGATCATACGGTTTCTTCGGGTGTAACTTATCTGGAAACCGATGAGGGCCCTGTTCCCTTAGCCATCTTTGGAAGGCACAACCTGTCCAATCTCTCCGGAGCCAAATGGCTTTGTCAACTGATCGGTATTAACGAAGACGATTTTTACCAAGCCATTAGCAGTTTTAAAGGGGCTTCAAAACGCTTGGAACGACTGGCTAACGGAAGGACAAGTTGCCTTTTTAAGGATTTTGCCCATGCCCCAAGTAAGGTAAAGGCAACTACCCAAGCCGTTAAAGAACAGTTTCCCGATTCCAAGCTTGTTGCCTGTCTGGAATTGTATACCTACAGCAGTTTGGATCCTTCATTTATTGTCCACTATCGCAATAGCCTAGAAAAAGCAGATTTACCCATCGTGTTTTATGATCCTGAAGCTCTGAAAATAAAAAACAGACCCCCTATCAGTCCTGAAGAAATTCTTGTGGCATTTGACCTCCCGGAGTTGATGGTTTTTACAGAACCACAAAAATTGAAAGATCACCTTTTGGAACTGGATTATCATCAAAAAGTTTTGTTGATGATGAGTTCCGGAAATTATGGTGGGCTGGATTGGGAAGCGTTAAAATTCAAACTATCTCATTACTAAATTCTTGATTAATTTTTATCTTTATATAGATTAAAAACTCATGTCTGATTTGCCCCCAAATCTAACGATCAAACAATGGGATCCTGATGACCGTCCTAGGGAAAAACTAAAGGAAAAAGGATCTAAAGCCCTTTCTGTTGCTGAATTGCTGGCCATTATCATCGGTAGTGGAAGCCGGGGAGAAAGCGCTGTTGAATTGATGAAACGAATTTTACATCATCAGAAAAACGGACTGATGGATCTGGAAAATATCTCATTATAAAGTCTGATGCAATTCAAAGGGGTGGGATTGGCCAAGGCCATAAAAACAAAAGCAGCTCTCGAACTATCAAGTCGTTTGCAGCATCTTCCCTATACAGAAAAAAATAATTTACCTCAAGCCATCTGGTGTTTCAGTATTTAACCCCCTTTCTCTCTCCCTTGCGCCATGAGGAATTTTGGATTTTATATCTCAACCAATCCAACCGTTTGCTGAAAAAAAAATGCTTGAGTAAAGGCGGAATCAATCAAACCGTGGTGGATGTTCGATTGGCGTTGAAAAGTGCTATAGAATTGGGAGCCACGGCCATGATTTTCGCCCACAATCACTTTTCGGGAAATCTAACTCCCAGCTCACAAGATCACAACATAACCCAAAAATTCATCAAGGCTGCCAGTACTTTCGACATTCTAATTTTGGATCATCTTATTGTCTCTGAAAAGCCTTACTTTAGCTTTAAAGATGAAAAATTGATCTGAATGATACTGGTTTTTTCTCACAAAATAACGCCTCGTTTGACCTATATTTTCAGGCAAATTTTTATAAGGATCCTAGAACTTCCTGTCGATTTTACCTCTACCATTGAGAAATTCGTTTCTCATTCCGGGCCCAAACTGAGCTATACCCATCAACCCCTTGGAAAGGAGTTTTTTATCGGATCCCACGATCTGCTTTTCCAACAGGGTATACAAGAAGTCCCTATTGAGGTATTGAATTGGTCAGGTATTCCCGCTTTTTTTAAGCTGGGCAAACCCTCTCAATTGCCGTATGATATTTTTGCGGCTTCCTTTTATCTGATGAGTAGATATGAGGAATTTCTTCCACAGGTAAAAAATGAGTGGGGCGCCTTTGTGGCCTACCAAAGTTTGGCCTCTAAAAATAATTTTTTAGAAATGCCTCTTATAGATTTATGGGCAGTGCGATTGAAAGATAAATTATATGAGTTTTTTCCCGAGTTGCCCCATGTATCGTGGAAAAAACCAAAATTTCAACCCATCATTTCAGTTGTCAACCCTTATCAGTATCAAAAAAAATCTTTGCTGCTGAAGCTGACCGATACCCTGAGTGCGCTGTGGCACTTGGACTTTTTTTCTGTAATCGAGCAATACCTGGTTATCCTAGGCTTGCGAAAAGACCCGCACAATAATTTTGAAGCCTTGGAAGAGCTTTTTAAGCAATTCGGGAATCAACCCCTGTATTTTTTTCTTTTTGCCAAAAATACTTTCTACGACAGAGGCGTTTCGATCTACAATTTTAGCTTTCGAAAACTCGTCAAAAATACTGCCGATTTGAATCATGTTTCCCTTTTGGCCTCCTATGCCTCCCAACAGGATTCCAAATCTTTGAATCACGAATGTGATCTACTCAAAAGATTGATTATCAAAAAGATTGATTCGGTAAGGTTCAATTACGGCCTTTTGTCTGCTTCCTCTGGTTATTACAATCTTTTGGAACAAGAAATTCACGAGGATTACAGCATGGGCTATACAGAAGAAGTGGGTTATCGTGCCTCCACGGCTGTCCCCTTTTACTTTTATGATTTGAACAACGACCTGCAAACTTCATTAAAAATTCACCCGATAGTGGCCGATGAGGCGGGATTGAGGATGTTTACCAATGAAAAGGCTTTTAAAAAACTAGAAAAACTCTACGAAAACCTACCCACCCGTTCTGCCTTTCATGGGGTTTCTTTTTCCAATGTAATAATTAATGATGAGGAGACCAAAAATAGTTGGGCCGATCAATTCATTAACTTTATACAATACCATGCCCGATAAAAATCAGATCACTGATGTGTTTTTCGATTTGGATCACACCCTTTGGGATTTTGAAAAAAACTCAGCCCTGACTTTTGAGAAGATTTTTGATGAACTCCACGTCGATCTCAACCTCAATGATTTTCTAGGCGCCTATGAAGGTATCAACCACCAATATTGGAAGCTGTACAGGGAAAATAAAATTTCCCAAAAAGAACTCCGGCACAAGCGTTTGATCAAAACTTTCCAAGCCATTGATTTTGCATTTGATCCTACAGAGATCGATTCGATTTCCGATCAATATATTTTACATCTTTCGACTTTTTCCAACCTCTTTGAAGGAGCGATCTCCCTTTTGGAAGAACTTAAAGGGAAATATCAACTCCATGTCATCACCAATGGTTTTGAAGTGGTTCAACATCACAAAATAAATAACTCAGGACTTTCATCCTATTTTGAAAATATTTTTACGGCCGAAAAAGTGGGCTTTAAAAAACCCCACCCGATTATTTTCGAACACGCGCTGGACAAGACCAATGCGGTTGCCAATAACTCTTTAATGATAGGGGATAGCCTTGAGGCAGATATTTTGGGGGCCTTGAATATCGGAATGCAGGCCATACATTTCAACTCCCACAACGAACCCCTGCATGATCATTGTCTGATGGTGCAAAATTTGGACGAAATAACAGTCATGCTATGATTTTTAGATTTATGCTTTTATCACCAACGGGAAAGTTTTAAATTCGCCTGCAAATGGAATTGCAAAAAGCACAAGAGATTGTCGACAACTGGATCAAGGATCACGGTGTCCGTTATTTTGATGAGTTGACCAACATGGCCCAACTGACTGAGGAGGTGGGTGAGGTTGCCCGTATCATTGCAAGAAGGTATGGAGAGCAAAGTGAAAAAGAGAGTGACAAGGCAAAAGACTTGGGGGAGGAACTCGCCGATGTTATCTTTGTTGTGATATGTTTGGCCAACCAGACCGGTGTGGATCTTCAACATGCCTTTGATAAAAAAATGAAAATCAAATCGGAAAGAGATCACGAACGTCATCAAAACAACCCTAAGTTGAAATAATACACCTGTATGAAGTTAAACATACAACACCCCAGCCAAGAGGCAAATGGTGAACTCACCATCACCGGTTCGAAAAGCGAATCAAACAGATTGTTGGTGCTACAGGCTTTGCATCCCCAAATTGAAATTCAAAACCTCTCCAATTCTGATGATTCTCAGGTTACTCAAAAGGGATTGAAAAGTAAAAGTAATATCATCGATATCCATCATGCCGGGACGGCCATGCGTTTTTTGACGGCCTATTTTGCCATTCAGCCCCATCGAGAAATTGTTTTGACGGGATCCGAAAGAATGCAAGAACGTCCGATAAAACTACTGGTTGATGCATTGAATAGCTTGGGAGCAGACATCACCTACGAAAAGGAGGTTGGTTTTCCCCCCTTGATCATCAAAGGAAAGAAAATTAAGATAAATCGAGTTGCCTTACCTGGAAACATCAGCAGTCAGTATATTTCGGCTTTGATGTTGATTGCTCCATCACTAAAGAATGGATTGAAAATCGATCTGTTAGGAGAAACCACTTCGGTTCCCTATATCAAAATGACCAAGCGCATCATGGATCAATTGGGTTTTGAGACCGCCTTCGACGGAAACCAAATCGCCATACAACCCACCTCCAAAATTGAAACCAACCAATGGACTGTTGAGTCTGACTGGAGTTCTGCCTCCTATTTTTATTCAATTGTGGCTTTGGCGCTTAGAAGTGAGATCACTTTAAACAGTTATTTTGAAGAAAGTAGACAAGGCGATGCTGCCCTCACTGAGATTTATCAAAAATTTGGAGTAAAAACTACCCATTCCGATGGAAAAATTACGCTTTCCAAAACAGCCGATTTCACCCTCCCCAACTACATAATGATCAATCTGAAAAACACTCCCGATTTGGCGCAAACCATTGCGGTTACCTGCCTTGGGCTTAATATTGATTGTAAGCTAACGGGCCTGCACACGCTGAAAATAAAAGAAACAGATCGTTTGGCTGCACTGAAAATTGAAATCGAAAAGCTGGGAGCCAAGGTGAAAATTACCGATAGAAGCTTGGAGCTTGTTAATACCGGAAATATCAATAAAAATATTTTCATAGACACCTATAACGATCACAGAATGGCGATGGCTTTTGCTCCGATGGCATTAAAAGTACCCATCAACATCAACAATGCTGGAGTAGTTTCTAAGTCTTATCCCGGTTTTTGGGACGATCTGAGTAAAATAGACTTTGATCAAAATATCATTTAGTTTTTTTATCACCTTTTACTTGACAACCCCCCCCTCAAGACACTATATTTGCAGGGCAAAAAATATTAACCATGAAATTATCAGACTTTAGTTTTGACCTTCCTAGTAAGTTATTGGCACAAAAACCTTCTGCGGGAAGAGACGAATCCCGCTTGATGGTGCTCAATCGTGCTGAAGAGACCATCAGCCATCAGATATTTAAAGATGTTATTGATTTTTTCGATGAGGGTGATGTAATGGTATTGAACAATACTAAAGTTTTTCCTGCCAGACTTTTTGGGAACAAAGAGAAAACGGGAGCTAGAATTGAGGTTTTTTTATTGAGAGAACTCAATGAAGAACAACGATTGTGGGATGTCTTGGTTGATCCTGCAAGAAAAATTAGAATTGGAAATAAACTCTATTTCGGAAACGACGACAGCTTGGTTGCCGAGGTCATTGACAACACCACCTCCAGAGGGAGAACCCTTCGTTTTCTCTTTGACGGTTCGTACAGTGAATTTCGATCTAAGCTCAAAGAATTGGGTCAAACTCCGCTTCCAAAATACATCAACCGTCCCATTGAGGAGGAAGATGAGGAGCGCTATCAAACCATTTACGCTAAACATGAAGGTGCCGTTGCAGCCCCTACTGCAGGGCTCCATTTTTCAAAGCATTTGATCAAAAGACTTCAAATCAAAGGGATTGATCTGGCGGAATTGACCTTACACGTCGGACTGGGAACTTTCAGTCCTGTCGAGGTGGAAGATCTTTCCAAACACAAAATGGACTCCGAGGAGTTGATCATCACTCAAGATGCCGCTAACATGGTCAATAATGTATTGAAGACCAATCGGAAAATCTGTGCTGTGGGAACCACTGTTATGAGAGGTTTGGAGTCGTCCGTATCCTCTATGGGCACCCTCAATCCTTATAAGGGATGGACGCATAAGTTTATTTTTCCTCCCTATGATTTCTCTATTGCCAATTGTATGATTACCAATTTTCATACGCCAAAATCCACATTATTGATGATGGTTTCCGCATTTGCTGATGTTGATTTTGTCAAAGAAGCCTACAAGCAAGCCATCAAGAATAAATATAACTTTTATTCTTACGGCGATGCCATGCTCATCATATAACAGCAATAGAAGTCCTATGAAGAGGATTTTTGAACGATAGCGTTGATGAAACCCGAAACAAAAAAGGATATTCGTTCCCTGTCACTCGAGAATCTCAGGGATTTTTTTACCAAAAATCAAGATCAAGCTTTTCGTGGCAATCAGGTATACCAGTGGTTGTGGCAAAAGGGCATTCACAATTTTGAAGGGATGACCAATCTTTCAAAATCGACCAGAGACTTGTTGGAAGCACATTTTGTGATCAACCATATCGATATAGATCAGCAACAAAAAAGCAATGATGGAACCATCAAAAATGCGGTAAAACTGCACGACAGTTTGGTGGTTGAATCGGTTCTGATTCCCACCGCAACCCGAACTACTGCTTGTGTTTCTTCTCAGGTAGGGTGTAGCTTGGACTGTAAATTTTGTGCTACTGCCAAAATCAAAAGAATGCGAAACCTCAATGCCGACGAAATCTATGATCAGGTGGTCGCCATGGATCAGCAAAGCCGTTTTTATTTTGACCGACCCCTGTCCAACATCGTGTTTATGGGAATGGGAGAGCCGCTGATGAACTACAAAAACCTGATCAATGCTATTGATAAAATCACCCAGTCAGAGGGATTGGGTATGTCTCCCTCTCGAATCACAGTCTCTACCTCGGGAATTCCCAAAATGATGATGAAAATGGCCGATGACCAAGTCCGCTTTGGTTTGGCCGTTTCTCTCCACAGTGCCCGGCAAAGTGTGAGGGAGCAATTGATGCCTTTTGCAGAAAAATTTCCCCTCGAAGACCTAGCCCATGCCATCAAATATTGGTATGAAAAAACAGCAAAAGCCGTCACTTACGAATACGTTGTCTGGAAAGGCATCAATGATGATGATCAAGACATCAACGCTCTAGTCGACTTTTGTAAAATTTCGCCTTGTAAAGTAAATTTGATAGAATACAATCCCATTGGAGATGTCCAGTTCTTACAGGCAGAAAAAGACAGAATCAAGGCTTACGAAACGGCTTTGGAAGCCGAAAGAATCATCGTTACAATCAGAAGATCAAGAGGTAAGGATATTAATGCCGCCTGTGGTCAGTTGGCCAATAAAGCAGAACGGGTGTAGATTGTATTTCCTGAATGAATAGTGGTATCTTTGAGATGAAATGAAAGTTGTAGAGCGAATAAAGGAACCCATTTATGAGGAAATGGAGCTTTTTGAAAAAAAGTTCAAGACCTCCATGTCTTCCAAGGTCGCTTTACTCAATAGAATTACTCACTTTATTGTCAACAGAAAAGGGAAGCAAATGCGTCCCATGTTTGTTTTTCTGGTTGCCAAAATGCTGGGCAAGGGCAAAATAAATGAAAGATCTTACCGAGGGGCAGCGGTTATCGAATTGATCCATACCGCTACACTGGTACACGACGATGTGGTGGATGACAGCAATCAGCGCAGGGGGTTCTTTTCCATCAATGCGCTGTGGAAAAACAAAATTGCGGTTTTGGTGGGAGATTACCTGCTCTCCAAGGGGTTGTTGCTTTCGATAGAAAATGAAGATTTTGATTTGCTGAAAATCATCTCTGTTGCGGTACGGGAAATGAGTCAGGGAGAGCTTTTACAGATCGAAAAGGCCAGAAACCTTGACATAACGGAAGAAATTTATTATAAAATCATACGCCAAAAAACAGCAACCTTACTTGCTGCTTGCTGTGCTATGGGAGCCAAGTCGGTTGATGCCGAAGATGAGCAGGTCGCCAAAATGCACAAGTTTGGTGAACTCTTGGGGATGGCTTTTCAGATCAAAGACGATTTATTTGATTATTCAGAGCAAAAAATAGGCAAGCCTACCGGGATCGACATTAAAGAGCAAAAGATGACCCTGCCCATGATCCATGCCCTCAATGTAATGGATCGTTCCAATAAAAAATGGTTGATCAATACGGTCAAAAACCACAACAAAGACAAAAAAAGAGTACGCGAGGCCATCCAAAGGATCAAAGAAGCAGGTGGCCTTGAATTTGCCGAAGAAAAAATGGAGTATTTCCGCGTTCGCGCCATCGAGATACTCAAAACCTTTCCCAAAAATACTTACCGAGATTCTTTGGATTTGATGGTTAATTATGTGATTGAGCGCAGCATTTAGATCACAAAATTTTAATTTGACTGGTGGGGTTTTGCCCAATGCCCATATAATTTTATTTTTATAGAAATATTTGATTTGATTTCAAGAAGTACCATTGACCAAGTATACGAAACCGCTCGACTAGAGGAGGTGATTGGTGAGTATGTGACCTTGAAAAAGTCGGGAGCCAATTTTAAAGGATTAAGTCCTTTTACCCAGGAGAGAACCCCGAGCTTTATGGTTTCTCCTGCTAAGCAAATTTGGAAAGATTTCAGTAGTGGAAAAGGGGGGAATGTCATCGCCTTCTTGATGGAGCACGAACACTTTACTTATCCTGAGGCCATCCGCTATTTAGCCAAAAAATACAATATAGAAATAGAAGAAACGGAGCAAACGCCGGAGGAAAAGCAAATCAAAGATACCAAGGAGAGTATGTTTTTGGTTGTCCAATATGCTGCTGGCTTTTTCGAAAAAAACCTTTGGGAGACCGAAGCGGGAAAATCCATAGGTTTGACCTATTTCAAAGAGCGAGGTTTCAAAGACGAAAGTTTGAAAAAATTTGCCTTGGGCTATTCCCCCGATTCCTATGATGCACTGAGTAAGCAGGCCCAAAAGGAAGGCTATAAATTGGATTTTTTAGAAAAAACAGGTTTGGTCATTGTCAATGAGGATCGGCAAGTTGATCGTTTTAGAGCTAGGGTTATTTTTCCAATCCGCAGTATGTCGGGTAGGGTTCAAGGCTTTGGGGGAAGAATATTGTCCCAAAATACCAAAATAGCAAAATACCTCAACTCACCCGAAAGTGAAATTTACATCAAGAGTAAGGCACTGTACGGAATTTTTGAGTCCAAACAAAGCATAGCCAAAAACGATGTTTGTTATTTGGTTGAGGGTTATACCGATGTCATCCAGATGCATCAATCGGGGATCACCAATGTGGTTTCCTCTTCAGGAACCGCACTGACAGTGGATCAAATCCGCATGATCAATCGTTTGACCTCCAATATTGTTGTTTTATTTGACGGAGATGCGGCTGGACTCCGAGCATCCCTCAGGGGGATAGATTTGATTTTGGAGCAGGGCATGAATGTAAGGGTATGCACTTTTCCCGAAGGGGATGACCCCGACAGTTTTGCCCAATCCCGTACTACCGAGGAAATTAATAATTTTTTGGAGGAACAGTCCAAGGACTTTATCCAATTCAAAGCGTCATTGCTCTCTGACGAGGGAAAAAATGATCCCATCCGCAAAGCCGAGACCATCAGGGAGATCGTCGAGAGTATTCACAAGATTCCCGATGCGATTAAGCAAGAGATATACATTCAGAATTGTGCCGAGATCATGCAGATCTCAGAGGATGCATTGTTCAGTGCTTTGGCACAAAGCAACCAAAAAAACAAACAAAAAACAACCAAGAAATTTATTCCCAACGAATCTGTTGCTTTGGTCAAAAAAACAACGGATCTCGCTGCCAAAGTCGATCGTGTTTTTGAGTTAGAGAGACAGATCATTTCCATTCTTTTAAACTATGGAAATCAAAAGTTGGATTTTGAGGAACCCATTTCGACCGCCAATGAGCAGGGGGAATTGATAGAGGAAACCCAAAAGATTTCTGCCAAAGTCTACGAGAAGATTTTTTTGGATCTTCAGCAGGATGAGATTGAATTGAGTCACGAAAGCTTTAAAAATATTTTCTATAAACTCATCGAGTTTTACCAGAGTGATCAGGGCGACTTAAACCTTGAAAAGATCATGCAAACAGACGATTTGATCCAAAATGAAATCATCACCGATTTGGTCATGAAAGAGGAACAACATCAATTGCACGACTGGGAAAAAAGAAACGTTTTTGTCAAAGTCAAAGGCAGTGAGGTCGTTCGACTGGTCAGCGAAACAATCCTATCCATGAGGCGATACTTGATTGACCAAAAAATAATTGAACTCCAATTGGAAACCAAAGAAAAGGAAGACAACCAAGAAACGCTGCGGGAAATCCAAATGTACCAGGGTTTAAGAAATATAATCTCCAATAAACTTCACCGGGTTGTTTAAACTAAATTCATGTTTTTGGCCTGGAGATACAAGTCAAACATATTGTTTACATTGAGTTTGTGCATCATTCTGTTTTTGTACGTGTTGACTGTTTTCTGATTGATGTTTTTAGATAGAAATCCAATGGCTCCTGCTCTTAACAGGGGAACACTGTAAATTTGCTGATCTTGGGTGGTGAAGAAAACCACGTTGATTTCAGGGTTTATACTTTTGACTTTACCTATTAAGTCAATGGGACTCACGTTGGCGAAAGACATTTCTGAGATCAGAATATCTACCAGGTTGGATTTGATGTATTCATTGACTTCATCGATATCGCCAACGGCGTGGACAACATCCAAAAAATCGTAATCCGCGAGGAAAGTTTTGAATCCGCACCTCACAACAGGTTGTGGATCATTTACAATAGGTTAATCATAATTCGGGGCAAATTATTTTAATAAAAAAAAGTTAATAATTTTTTTTCAATCCATTACATCAAAAGAGGAGTTGGAATTTCACAAACGGGGATTGGGTTCATTTTGTGTTGGTTTTGGCGGTTGAAATTCATGTAAATTTCAATGATATCCATTTGATTTTGATCCAGCCCTTTGAGAGATGGATTTCGCTCCAGCTCACCCATGGCCCACTCTAGGTCGTTATAATTGGCACCCATTTGTTCTTCATCGGTTCTGTTGTCACTCCACAAACCGTCGGTAGGAGCAGCCTTTTGTATGCGCTCAATTACTTCGAGGTATTGGGCCAGTTCATAAACCTGAGATTTTAGTAAATCGGCAATGGGGCTCAGATCGACCCCTCCGTCACCGTATTTGGTATAGAACCCCACACCAAAGTCCTCGACCTTATTCCCTGTTCCTGCAACCAAGTAACGGTGCAATGCTGCAAAATAATATAAAGTGGTCATTCTCAGTCGTGCTCTGGTGTTGGCCAAACTGAGCAATTGTTCCTCCTTCATGGTGGTGGCGGGTAGCCCCTTTACAAATTGATCAAAAACTCCCGTAAGAGAAATGTTGTGATGGCTAACATTGTCAAACTTACTCTCCAACCAATCGATGTGCTGTTTGGCTCTGGAAACTTGATTTGGGTGTTGGTGAATTTCCATTTCAAGGCACAATACAGGTGTATTGGTAAGGCTACAGAGTGTAGAAGTAACCGCAGAGTCAATTCCTCCAGATACCCCTACCACAAAACCGTTCATTTTCGAATTTTTCAGATAATCTTTCAACCACGCCACAATATGGTTGACTACTTTTTCAGGTGTTTTCATTATTTTAAATAAAGACCGCTTACATTTGTATATCGAAGTTACATTGGAATAAAAATAAATCCAATTAAATGAGATTGATTATTTGCCGAAGCTGTCGAATATTTATTGTGCTGTCCTTTTTTTTGTTCTCCATTGGCTGTAACAACACAAATTCTAAGGAATCAGAAATTCTATCCATCCCCTTAGAGTTATCCATCGATAGATTTGATAAGAAGTTTCATCTGTCGGAGACCGATGACATTCCTGCTCTGAAAACCACTTACCCCTTCCTTTTTCCCAAAAAGTTTAGTGATGGTGTATGGATCAATAGACAAAAAGACAGTTTGCAACTCCTTTTGTTGGAAAATGTAGAAGAAAAATTTGCTTCAATGGCTCCACTTGAAGATGACTTGGAGTATCTTTTTAAGCACCTGAAATATTATTTTCCAAAAACCCAAACCCCTAGGGTTATTGGAGTGATCAACAATGTTGATTATCAGAGTAAAACCATTTATGCCGACTCCCTGTTGTTGGTCTCTTTGGACACCTATTTGGGTTCAGACCACTATTTGTATGAGGGCATACCTCAATACGTCCGTCAAGAAATGGACATTCAGTTTCTGGCGTCTCATGTGGCCGGTAAATTTGCAGCCAACAAAATCCCCCCCACCAAAGACAGGTCGCTTTTGTCTCAAATGATTTACCACGGAAAACAAGTCTACTTTAAAGAATGGGTGTTGCCTCAATCAAGTGATGCGCAAAAAATGGGCTTTACCGGTAAACAAATCCAATGGGTGATCGACAATGAAATGTACATGTGGCAATATTTTGTCCAAAAACAATTGTTGTACAATACTGACCCTTCCCTTACTCAAAGATTTATAGAACCGGCACCATTTTCAAAATTTTATTTGGAAATAGACAACGAATCGCCCGGACGAGTGGGCGTTTGGATGGGCTGGCAAATAATCAAATCCTATATGGAACGTTATCCAGATACAGAGATTAGTGCCCTACTGAATCTTCCCGCTCAAACCCTGTTCTCAAAATCCAATTACAAACCAAGAAGATAATGGCAAAAAAAACAAGTCCCATTAGTATAGAAGTAACTGTAGATGAAAATAAAGTTCCCGAAAAGATTGTTTGGTCAGCGCCAGATGGAGGGGTAGAAAACGAGGTGGCACAGGCCATGCTTTTGGCCCTATGGGATGGACAAAATCAAGAAACCCTCAGGATGGATTTGTGGATCAAGGAAATGCCTATCGATCAGATGAAAATGTTTTTTCATCAAACCTTACTGACCATGAGTGACACCTATCTCCGTGCTACTCAAGACGAAAAAATGGCAGCAACCATGAAGGATTTTTGTGATTATTTTGCAGAAAAACTCAACCTTAAAAAAGATGGTTAAAAGTTATCAATACTTTGGTTGATCTGTTGAATATAATTCAAAAGTGGCTCCCGACCCAGTCTTTTTTCGGAAGAGGTGACAAAATATAGCGGCAGACTTTCCCAATCCTCTTTAAGTGCCTCAAGATAGTCTGATACTTTAGTTTCGATTTCCTTTTCTTTGATTTTATCGACTTTGGTAAATACGATTGAGAATGGAATAAAATGTTCTCCCAACCACAGCAAAAAATCCAGATCAATGGGTTGTGGTTCGTGGCGAATATCAATCAATAGAAAAGCTGATACCAATTCCTTCCTTTTGGTGAAATAATCGATAATAAACTTCTGGAAGGTTTTTTTTTGGGTTTTAGAAGCTCTGGCATAGCCATAGCCAGGTAAATCGACCAAATACCATTTCTTGTTGATTAAAAAATGATTGATCAATTGTGTTTTTCCGGGTCGTGAAGAGGTTTTGGCTAGTTTTTTTTGGTTGCACAACATATTGATCAATGAAGATTTCCCAACATTTGACCTCCCGATAAAGGCATATTCCGGCATTTTGGTTTTTGGGCAGTGATCCACCCTGGTGTTGCTGACCTCAAATTCAGCATGGGCAACATTCATTGTTGGGAATTAAAGGTTGTATTTTTCCATCCAGGAGTGCATGATCTCATTGAAACGTTCGGGATGTTCCATCATGGGGGCGTGACCGCACTTGTCAATCCAATAAAGATCAGAATTGGGAAGCAGTGAATTGAATTCATCGGCTACATTGGGCGGGGTAACACTGTCTTGAGCTCCCCAGATGATTGCAGTTCTAGTCTTCATGTTGGGTAAGTCTTTGGCCATGTTATGTCGAATGGCACTTTTGGCAATGGCCAATGTTCTTATCAGCTTGTTGCGATCGTTGACCGACTCAAAGACTTCGTCTACGATTTCTTTGGTTGCAACTTTGGGATCGTAAAAAACCTCTTCGCTTTTGGCTTTTATATAATCATAATCTCCTCTTTTGGGATAGCCGTCTCCCATTGCATTTTCATACAGTCCTGAACTTCCTGTTATGATCAATCCCTTTACCATTTCGGGATGACACTTGGCATACAACAAAGCGACATGACCTCCTAGAGAATTACCCAAAAGAATTACATCTTTTAGTTTTTTGAAGTCCAAAAAGTCATCCAAAAATTCGGCGAGAGATTTGACTGAAGAATTGATCAATGGTAATTCATAAACTGGGAGTTCCGGAACCAATATTTTGTAACCTTTACTTGGGAAATAGTTCATTACTCCCACAAAATTACTCAACCCTCCCATCAATCCGTGCAAAATGACTACCGGAGTGCCTTCGCCTAATTCAATGTAGCGATAATCGGCCTCAGTAATAATTTGTTTCTCAAGCATCACTAGTAAATAATTTCAAAGATATGCAATTCACTT
>CALKCR010000044.1:0-4091 GCA_938082715.1 uncultured Flavobacteriaceae bacterium
TTCGCATTCAAAAAATCATGATTGATGTGGACAATGCAAATCCAACCGTTGATATAACATCATCAACATTCAATGACACCTCCACATCTACAATAATAGCAACTTTTAGTGAGCCTATGATTTTTTCACCTAGTATTAATATTTCTGGGTTGGTAACCAATCTGATGATGTCCCTAGTTACAACTACTCATCTATCCACTGAGGATTTTTCCATATCTGACTATGGATATAATATGATTGCAGTGGGAAGCAATAACTGGTCAACGATCTTTGGAAATAATTTTTCCTCAGACGATCTCAACGGATACACCCTTGAAATTGATGGTATAGATTATTTGATTTCTGAAATTAAAAGTGGAGACCAAGACGCCTCCTCTTATTGGTGGTATTTTGGAACAACTCCAGAATATACCCCTGGTTATAGTTTAGGTGGGAACAAAAAGGTGGTCGTCAAAGCACCCAACAGTTCAGATCATTTAAGATTATGGAGGTCCGATTTTAATTTAAGTCAAATACAAAGTTCTACTTTCAGTTATTCAATTTCGGGGGCTGACCTAGCCGGGAATCAAATGCAACAATCCTTTTTGGGATTACTCAATCAGGGAGCGATTTTCCATTATGATTTTTCAGACACAAATTCACATAATGGACAAACAGTCAATGATCTTTCTGGAAATGATAATCATGGAACAATTAGAAATACAAGTACAAGCTTTTATGAAAGCTCTGAGAATGCGTTTCGCTTTAATGGAGGTGGAATTGCAATTACCAATTTAAACTATATCTCAGGAGACTCTGATCAATTAGAAAATTTCTCGATTCAAGCAAAAATTAAAGCCTCATCTGAGAACTCTTCACGGCAAAGAATTCTTCTTTCCTTTGATAGGAGCTCTGTTTTTAGATTAAGTATTGGGCATGATAGCGGCTCAATTTCATCTGCAGCAAATGGTAAACTTGCATTTTCATTTACAAACTCAAACGGAACTCACGACAAATATGATGCAGGGTATTCAGGAAACCTAAAGGACAACCAATGGCATGACATTATGATCACATTTGAGGCTAATAAACCCCATGGTTTAAAATATTATGTTGATGGCTCTCTCACCTACTCTGATCCTGCAATTTATGCACCAATAGGCAATCAATCCACATCCGAAACCCCTAGATATGGTATTATTGGGAACGGAAGTGAATTAACCGGTCCTAATGGAAGTATTGCTCCAGATGACCCATTTATTGGGTGGATAAGAGAAATAAAAATGAGTAATTATACAGGTAGCTCTTCCCCTACTGATATTCTTTTGAGCGCCACATCGGTTACCGAAAATGTTTCCGATACTTTTCAGGTGGCTATATTAACCGCCATAGACAATGACATGAGTGACGTTCATTCGTTTTCATTAATTGATAGCAATGATTCTAGAGATGATGACAATGCAAGTTTTACTATTAGCGGAACCAGTCTTCTTATTAACTCCTCCCCAGATTATGAAACAAAATCTAGCTACAATATTTACATCAATGCCAATGATGGAACCTATAATTTCGCCAAAGCATTTACTGTTACTGTCACAAATATTAATGAAGCTCCCAGTGATCTTGAGTTGATAAATAATCCCATCATTCCTACCAATGGTTTGATTTTATATTTGGATGCCTCAAATTCAAATTCATACCCAGGGAGTGGAAATATATGGTTCGACCTAAGTGGTCAAAATGCTCATGCTCAGGCAACTACTATTCCCCCATTTGGTCTAAATGGTGCTCAAATTAAAAACTTTGATTTTAGCTCAAATAACCATGGTTTTAACAGTGTAGATATAAGCCAAGAATATAGGGACCTAATAGTAATTAAAAAACATGAAACTGGAGGGGGCATTAGGACTGTTTTTGGTCATTATAATTTTCAAGACGATTCTTTCAGAATTAACCAAAATCAAGTAAGGGTAACATCTTCGTTTGATACTAATGATTGGCAACACGGCTCGACCTCAGATGTATTTGTAAATGGATCATTTATAACACAAGACACCAATGTACTAGATCAGTGGGTATTTGTAAGAACATATCGTTCAAATAATACCGGTTTTGGCAATAGCTTTAGATATGAAATTTCAAAAGGACATAGTGGTGGTGGGAGATCTTACAGAGGGAAAATTAATCTGATTTTAGCATATGAAAGAAAATTAACCAATCAAGAGGTTCAAGATATATATCAAGCTTTGTCTCTTAGGCTAAGTGGAAATGAAATATCTATTAGTGTCTCTAATTCACTCTCCCTTACATCAATTGACGAGGGTGTTTCAATTGGAAAAAATGTGGGTCTTTTAACTGCGATAGATTCAGACACAACCAATCTAACTTTCAGTCTTGTGTCAGGAAACGGTACTAATGATCAACATAACTCACTATTCACCGTATCTGGCACTCAATTATTGGTAGCTGGGGATATTGATTACAAAACTAACTCCACACTTAATATCAATGTCCAAGTATCTGATGGTGAGAATACGCTAATTAAAGCAATTGTCATTAATGTCAGAGACAAAACTCCCCCAAGCATTAATTTGTCTGATAATTCTAATAACCGAGTAGTAAAAAACACTGACACTGTAACCATAACTGCAAATTTTTCAGAGGCTTTGATATCAACGCCTACCTTCTCCATCACCGGAATAGCTACAAATGTTCTTATGACTGCTACAAATTCTGCTACCCAATGGACCTACACTTGGTATGTCCCAAGCGCTATTGAGAAAAAGGTTACAGCAACAGCCAGTGGAACAGACTTAGCCGGGAATCAATACAGCGGAAGTGAGAGTATTACCTTTAGAATTGATAATACTGCTCCCACCATAATACTGACTGATAACGATTCTGATAATGTTGTAAAAAATGGGGATGATGTAGTCATTTCTGCTGGATTCTCAGAATCACTTCTAACAAGTCCGACCATAAGCATTGGGCAAAATATATCTGGTCAGCCATTATCTCCCTCCACCATATTTAATTTCAATAACTATTGGAATAATAATGAACCCAATAGCTCTTGTAACTCTCCAGGATGTAGTGAGGATTTTGGCATTTTAGGTTTTTCAGACTCATCGTCAACAAACACCCAATTCGGATCACTTACATTTAATGATTATGGAAGTGGTGGAGACCAAGTTAATTGGTTTGTGGAATACAAAGGAAATGCTACAAGCCAAAATGGTTATACTTATGTAGGCAGCTTTAGAGGGACTCAATATTTTATTTCAAATACTAAAACCAATGACTTTGAAACGCTGTTTTCTCAATTTGAAAATACAATAAACAGTTCAAACGGAAATCAATTAAAATTATTGAATATTGAAACGGATGATGAATATCAATTCATCCTATCTCTTTTCCAAAATGATGGACCAGTCATTCAAAATTATCCTTTTATTTTCGGGCTTTATCAAGACAAATCAAGTCCCAATTACTCAGAACCCGCTGGTGGTTGGGGGTGGTTGAACCCCGAGCAGAGCTACTCCTTCAGTTGGAATGTTTCAAGCACCAATGATGGGCAGATTTCGGCTAATGTTAGTGGGAAAGATCTCGCTGGAAATGATTATACCGGAAATGATAGTATTCTATTTACCATTGACAATACAAGACCTACAGTAAACCTCTCCGATGATGATGCTGATAACATCATCAATAACGGGGATACCATAGTGATCAATGCTGCATTCTCAGAGTCATTGGCCTCAACACCTACCCTATCGATTTCGGGTGGAGTCACTAATGAGCTAATGAGTCCCACAAATACCTCAAACTATTGGAGCTATACATGGAATGTTTCGGGTACTACTGAGGGGCAAATCACAGCCTCTGTAAGTGGAACCGACATCGCCGGAAACACGCTATCTGACGCCACATCCAATAGTTTACTGTTTACTTCAGATTTATCAGGTCCCAGCCTTACGTTAAACCATAATGGGGCTGATAACAATATTTCAAGCTACGAAAAATCAAACTTTGGTAGCATATCCATTACTGCCAATTTCTCAGAAGCTGTTCTCACTCCAACCATCCTGTTTTCGGGAGGTCCATCATCTATG
>CALKCR010000045.1:0-13731 GCA_938082715.1 uncultured Flavobacteriaceae bacterium
TTATTGCGCCTTGGAATAAGGTTTATACATACAATGTAAAGCAGCAAGAATTCTTCGAAGGTAATATGCAAGTATTATCTTCCAACGGTTTGGAAATATCTCTCGACGTATCCGTTTTGTATCAGCCTGTTTATAATGAGTTGGGCTTGTTGCATAAAACCAAAGGTGAGAATTATGTTAATATTGTACTGATTCCTCAGATTCGTGCAGTGGCGAGAAGTGTTGTCGGACGTTATACACCTGAGCAGTTGTATTCAACCAAAAGAGATGCGATTCAGAACGAAATATACGAGGAAACACAAAAGGTTGTTGAAAACCAACATATTCAGGTTAACGCTGTGTTGGTTAGAGATGTTTCTCTTCCACTCGCTATAAAAGAGGGAATTGAGAGAAAACTAATCCAAGAACAGGAATCACTTGAATATGAATTCCGTTTAGTAAAAGCCAAACAAGAAGCCGAAAAACAAAGAATAGACGCTGAAGGTAAGGCAGCTGCGAACAGGATTCTTAGTGCTTCCATTACTAAAATGATTCTTAAAGAAAAAGGAATAGAGGCCACCAAAGCACTTTCCACTTCTCCCAATGCCAAAGTCATTGTTATAGGTAGTGGAGAAGATGGCTTACCAATTATCTTGGGAGGTCAATAAAAATTGATTTGAAATTTCATTAAAAAAATTATTATATTTGTCCTGTGAAAAAATTGAATCATCATATACTTTTTCTTTCTACCGATCAAATGAGGTAAAGGACATGTATTGACCATACTGAAAACCCGTTTGAAATCAAACGGGTTTTTTTTATAAAATATATTTACAATGATAAAAATTGCGATTCAAAAATCAGGCAGACTCAATGATGAATCTCTTGGAATACTCAAGAAGTGTGGTATTTCTATTGACAATGGCAAAGACCAACTCAAAGCACCTGCCAGAAACTTCCCTATGGAAGTGCTTTATTTGAGAAATGGCGACATCCCGCAATACCTCAGAGATGGGGTAGTGGACTTGGCCATCATTGGTGAAAACCTGATCCATGAAAAAGGAAAAGACTTGACCATTATTGAAAACTTGGGTTTTTCCAAATGTCGGGTTTCTATAGCTGTGCCCAAAGAAGTTGACTTTAACGATATTCAACAACTCAATGGCAAACGCATAGCCACATCCTATCCCAATACCGTCAAACAGTTTTTGGAGGAAAACGCTATTTCTGCTGACCTACACATCATCAATGGTTCGGTGGAGATTGCACCCAACATTGGATTAGCCGATGCCATTTGCGATATTGTTTCCAGCGGCAGTACCTTGTTTAAAAACAACCTGAAGGAGGTTGCCAAAATACTCGAATCCCAAGCCGTTTTAGTTCAATCTCCAAATTTGTCAGCAGGAAAGCGGGAGATTGTGGACAAATTACTTTTTCGTTTGGGTACCGTTATAAGAGCAAAAAAATCAAAATACATTTTATTGAATGCGCCCAATGACAATATTGAAATGATTAGCGATATCTTACCTGTTCTTAAAAGTCCGACCGTGTTACCTTTGGCCAAAAAGGGTTGGTCTTCTCTGCACTCTGTAATTGATGAGTCCTCTTTTTGGGAAGTCATCGATGAGTTAAAAGCCGCGGGTGCAGAAGACATTTTGGTCTGTCCTATTGAAAAAATGGTTTTGTGATGCAACGTTATATAAATCCCACCCCTGAGCAATGGAAGGATCTGACCCAAAGGGGGTCTGCTTCCTATACTTCTTTGGAGCCTTTGGCCAAGGAAGTCTTTGAGGATGTTGCCCAAAACGGAGATCAAGCATTGTTAGCTTACACCGAAAAATTTGATAAAGTCAACTTAAAGGATTTTTCTGTCGGTGCAGAAGAAATCGAGTTGGCCAAATCCCGTGTTCCGGAAAAATTAAAGTTGGCAATCCAAAGAGCCAAAGAGAACATTTATCGTTTTCACGCATCTCAAAAAACTGAGGAAGTCAAAGTTGAGACTCAAACGGGTGTAAATTGTTGGCAAAAAAAACTACCCATTGAAAAAGTGGGTTTATACATTCCAGGAGGATCCGCTCCCTTATTTTCTACTGTATTAATGTTGGCCAGTCCCGCTCAAGTGGCTGGATGTAGTAAAGTGGTATTATGTTCACCGCCAGATACTAACGGTAAGTTACCTGACGTAATACTTTATACTGCAAATCTTTGTGGTGTCGATACGATATTTAAGGTGGGAGGGATGCAAGCTATCGCTGGTATGACCTTTGGAACAGTAACCCTGCCCAAAGTAGATAAACTTTTTGGTCCAGGAAACCAATACGTAACTGTAGCCAAGCAATTGGCTACTCAATATCAAGTTTCCATTGATATGCCCGCAGGGCCAAGCGAACTGATGGTTGTAGCCGATGCCACTGCAAATGCGGCTTTTGTCGCCTCTGATTTGCTGTCTCAAGCCGAACACGGCCCCGACAGTCAGGTGTTGTTGGTCACTACAGACAGAGACATGATCGACCAAGTTGACGAGGAAGTAGAAATGCAAATTTCCGTTTTGGCCCGTCAGGACACTGCCCGAAAAGCTCTTGATAACTCCAAAATCATCTATTTTGATAAGGAAGCGGATGCATTGGCGTTTACTAATTTCTATGGAGCCGAGCATCTGATCATATGCCTTAAAAACGAAGACGAATTCGTCAATCAGATCAAACATGCCGGTTCTGTATTTATTGGGAACTATACCCCCGAAAGTGCCGGTGATTACGCTTCCGGCACCAACCACACTTTACCGACCAACGGCTATGCAAGACAATACAGCGGTGTGAATTTAGACAGTTTCTTAAAGGCCATCACCTATCAAAAAATAACCGCTCAGGGATTGCAAGACCTTGGGCCTGTGATTGAGGAAATGGCCAGTGCAGAAGGCTTACAAGCCCACAAGAATGCTGTTTCCATTCGACTTAAAAAGCTTCAAAATGAGTAATATAGAAATAGTGCAGCTCGTCAGGCCCATGGTTAGGGAGATCGCCCCCTACCAATCGGCTCGGGATGAATTTGAGGATTTTGAAGCCCAAAAGATTTTTTTGGATGCTAATGAAAACCCTTACAATACAGATGCAAATCGTTATCCCGATCCTTTTCAACGCCAATTAAAAAGAGTTTTGGCAAACGTAAAAGGGGTAGAGGCCGATCAGATTCTTCTTGGCAACGGCAGTGATGAGGTATTGGATTTGATCTTTCGTACCTTTTGTGAGCCCGGAGAAGATGAGGTCATTTTATTGCCGCCTACCTATGGTATGTATGCGGTCTTGGCCCAACTCAACAATGTTAAGGCGGTCAATGTTCCTTTAGATCAAAACTTTGAATTGGATATCGCGGGGATCATGTCCTCAGTTAACCACAAAACCAAAGTGATTTTTGTATGTTCTCCCAACAACCCCACAGGAAACGCCATTCCTCAAGGTCAAATTAAAAGCCTGCTGGATCAATTTTCCGGATTGGTTGTGGTGGACGAAGCTTATATTGACTTTTCCACAACAGGGACAGCCATTGAACTGATGAATGATTATCCCAAGCTGATGGTTTGCCAAACCTTTTCCAAAGCCTATGGACTAGCCGGGATTCGTTTGGGTATTGGTTTTGCACAGCCCGAAATCATTGATTTTTTCAACAAAATCAAACCGCCCTACAACGTCAATGTTTTATCCCAAAAAAAAGCTCTAGAATCTTTGAATGATCCCCTTGTTGTAGTGAGGCAGGTGCAAGAGTTGATTGGCGAACGCCAAAAAATGGAAAAGGAATTGTTGGCCTTGGGCTTTGTAAAAAAGATTTATCCCAGCGATGCTAATTTTCTCTTGGTAGGAGTGGATGATGCCAAAAAAAGATACGAGCAGTTTCTGGAGCAAGACATAGTGGTTCGGAACCGATCCTCACTTTTGGGATGCGAAAATACATTGCGCGTTACGGTGGGGACTCCCCAAGAAAATATTACATTTATTAATACTTGTAAAACCATAGATCAATGAAAAAAGTACTCTTCATCGACCGAGACGGTACCCTAACCCTAGAGCCGGGGGATTACCAAGTAGATGCCTTTGAAAAATTGGTTTTTTACCCCCAAGTTTTTAGGTATTTGGCGAGTATAGCGCGCGAATTAGACTATGAATTGGTCATGGTAACCAATCAAGATGGCTTGGGAAGCGATCGTTTTCCGGAGGAAAAATTTTGGCCTTATCAAAATCATTTGATCAAATCCTTTGAGAACGAAGGCGTTGTTTTTTCCGAAATTTTCATTGACCGAACTTTTCCCGAAGATCAAGCCTATACTCGCAAGCCGGGAACCGGAATGTTGACCGCATACATGGACAATCCTGACTATGATTTATCGGCCTCCTATGTCATCGGTGACCGATTGACAGACATGCAGTTGGCAAAAAATTTGGGGGCCAAAGGCATTTTCATAGACAACAATTTAGATTTGGGAGCCGACGAAGTCACTGATTCGGCATTGGAGGATACCATTGCGCTTACCACAAAGCGTTGGGAGGAGATCTACCGTATGCTTTTGTTAGAAGAACGAGCAGTACGATTGGAAAGAAATACCAAGGAAACCAAAATCAGCATTGATTTAAATTTGGATGGAGCCGGAAAAAGCCAAATCGATACCGGAATTGCTTTTTTTGACCACATGCTGGATCAGTTGGCCCGCCACGGCGGAGTGGATCTAAACATCAAAACCAATGGTGATCTCGAAGTTGATGAACACCATACCATAGAAGACACTGCCATTGCTTTGGGTGAAAATTTTGCCCGAGCCTTGGGAGATAAAAAAGGCATAGAGCGCTATGGGTTTACATTGCCCATGGACGATGCGCTGGCCCAAGTGGCACTTGATTTTGGAGGGAGAAGCTGGTTGGTTTGGGAAGCAGAATTTAAAAGAGAAATGATAGGACAAATGCCTACAGAAATGTTTTATCACTTTTTTAAATCCTTTGCAGACGGAGCCAAGGCCAATCTCAATATTAAAGCAGAGGGTACCAATGAACATCACAAAATTGAATCTATTTTTAAGGCTTTTGCCAAAGCTATTAAAATGGCGATTAAAAGAGATGCCGATAAAATGATCTTACCCTCCACCAAAGGAACCCTGTAGCATGAAAACGGTAATTGTAGATTATGATGCAGGGAATGTAAAAAGCCTTCAGTTTGCGCTTGAGCGCTTGGGGGTAGACGCACAAATTACCCACGATACTGAACTCATTTCCTCAGCAGATAAAGTGATTTTCCCCGGCCAAGGTGAAGCTGCCAGTGCCATGCAAAAGTTGAAGTCCAAAGGTCTGGATATGCTGATTCCACAGCTCAAACAGCCTGTGTTGGGCATATGTTTGGGGATGCAGTTGTTGTGCGATCAAACCGAGGAGGGCAATACCCAGGGCTTGGGGATTCTTCCTGTCAAAGTAGTACGTTTTTCTAATCATGTAAAAGTTCCTCAAATGGGTTGGAATACAGTCAATCACAAAACAGAGGGTTTGTTTGAGGGTATTGCTCAAGATTGTTATATGTTCCTTGTTCATAGCTATTTTGTTCCTTTGACTGATGCTACCATTGCCCAAAGTGATTATGCCGGGGCTTATAGCGTAGCGGTTCAAAAAATTAATTTCTACGGGGTTCAGTTTCACCCCGAAAAGAGCAGCAAAGACGGTTTGCGTTTGTTGGAAAATTTTTTAAATTTTTAAGATGAGAATCATTCCTGCCATAGACATTATAGAGGGCAAATGTGTTCGATTGACCAAAGGAGATTACGCTACCCAAAAGATCTATAATGAAGATCCATTGGAAGTGGCCAAAGCCTTTGAGGGTAGGGGAGTTACTTCCCTGCATTTGGTGGATTTAGACGGTGCAAAGGCCAAGAGCATCGTCAACCACAAAGTGTTGGAAAAACTGGCAACTCATACCAGACTTAAGATCGATTTCGGCGGAGGGTTAAAGTCTGATACGGATTTAAAAATCGCTTTTGAGTGTGGTGCTCAGCAGATAACCGGGGGAAGTGTGGCAGTAAAAAAACCTGAGACATTTAAAAGATGGTTGGTTGAATACGGAAGCGATAAAATCATTTTGGGAGCCGATGTAAAAGGGGATCGCATTGCAGTGAGTGCATGGATGGAAACCTCAGATGAAAGTATCGTCCCTTTTGTCAAAAAATACCGGGAGGCGGGGGTGAAGTATGTGATTTGTACCGATATCAGTAAGGACGGTATGTTGGAGGGCCCTGCATTTGCACTTTATCAATCATTATTGGCTGCATGTCTCGAAATCAAATTGATCGCCTCAGGCGGAGTGTCTGATATCAATGAATTATCCCGTTTGGCAGATTTGGGTTGTGAAGGGGTCATCATAGGGAAAGCCATTTATGAAAAAAAGATAAGTTTGAAAAGCTTAGAAAACTATATTTTAGAAAATTCTTAAGTCATGTTGACCAAAAGAATCATTCCTTGCTTGGACATCAAAGACGGACGCACGGTCAAGGGAGTAAATTTTGTAGACCTGCGTGATGCCGGTGATCCGGTAGAACTGGCCAGCCGCTACACCGAAGAGGGCGCTGATGAGTTGGTTTTTTTGGACATTTCAGCGACGGAGCAAAACAGAAAAACCCTAGCGGATTTGGTGTTAAAAGTCGCAGCAGCACTCAACATTCCTTTTACGGTTGGTGGAGGGATAAGCAGTGTTGAAGATGCTAAAATATTGTTGCGAAACGGGGCAGATAAGGTATCTATAAACTCGGCAGCACTACGAAGACCGGAACTGATCAATGAATTGGCGAATGCCTTTGGCAGTCAGTGTGTGGTAGTGGCTATTGATGCCAAAAAAGTAGATGATCGTTGGCTTGTCCATTTGGTGGGAGGAAAGGTACCGACTCCGATCGAATTGAAAGAATGGGCCCGAGAAGCAGAAATTCGTGGAGCGGGAGAAATTCTTTTTACCTCTATGGATCACGACGGAACAAAAAACGGATTTGCCAATGCCGCCTTGGCCGAATTGACTGAAACGGTCAACATTCCCATCATAGCCTCTGGTGGAGCGGGGAATACTCAAGATTTTGTGGATGCTTTTAAACAGGGTAAAGCTGATGCCGCCCTGGCGGCCAGTGTTTTCCACTTTGGTGAAATCCTCATACCACAACTCAAACAGATTTTAAAAAAAGAAAACATTCCAACAAGAATCATCTGATGAAAACAGCCAATTTTAATAAAAATAACGACGGCCTTTTACCGGCAATAGTTCAAGATGCGCAAACCCTAAAAGTTTTAATGTTAGGGTATATGAATCAGGAAGCTTTGGAAAAGACCCAGTCTTCCAGAAAGGTCACTTTTTTTAGCAGAATTAAACAAAGACTATGGACCAAAGGAGAAGAAAGTGGAAATTTTTTAAAATTAGTATCCGTCAAGGTAGATTGTGACCAAGACACACTTTTGATAACAGCTTCCCCGGAGGGGCCAACCTGTCATCAAGGAACGGATACTTGTTGGGGAGAAGACAACGCATCCGGTTTCAGTTATGTCAAGGAATTGGAGGCTGTTATCGAAGATCGTCAGAAAAACCCTTCAAAGGAAAGTTATATCAGCAGCTTGTTTGATAAAGGCATCCATAAAATTGCCCAAAAGGTAGGGGAGGAAAGTGTCGAAGCCGTTATTGAAGCCATCGCCGACAACGAGCAATTGTTTATGGAGGAGGCTGCAGATCTATTTTTTCACTACCTCATTTTATTAAAATCAAAAGGGAAATCCCTTGAGGATGTTTTATCGATTTTGGAGGATCGTAAACGGTAGGCTAAATCTTTTAAGTTTTAGTGGATTTGTTTTGTAATTAAACAATGCCCATTGATCAAATGTGGACTTTCCAACTGACCATGGGGCAACTGGCCTCAGGGAAGGGAGTCCAGCCCTTTGTTACTCCAAAGGATTATAGCAATTGGTTGGTTCGTCTCGAAGGTTATCTCAAGTGGATGTCCTCCGCAGAGCAAAACATGCTTAAAGGTATGGCGTTGGGCTATGTTCTTCCCAAGTCCCTGATCGTTAAAGTGCTGCCTCAACTCAAGGTGATGGCTAAAGAAGACATCAGTTCTCATTCGTTTTTTAATCCATCAAAAATTTTCCTAAGGATTTTTTGGAGGTCGAAAAAGCGGCCCTTAACGATTCCTACACAGAGATGATCGATAAGTGAATCATTCCTGCCTATAAAAAGCTGTATGAATTTATGGCAACGGTATATCTGGAGGCCGGTAGTCAAAGCAGTGGTTTCGGAGCTTTTCCCGATGGAGCTGAATATTATAATCACGCCATAGAGATGTATACCACTACCAAAATGTCAGCCGATGAAATCCATGAACTTGGACTGCGTGAGGTAGCCCGTATTCGCAATGAAATGGAAATGGTAATGGAGCAGGTTGAATTTAAAGTAAGTCTCAAGGATTTCTTTAAATTCATAAAGAACAGTAAATCCCTTATGCCCTTTACTCGTGCTTAAGAGGTGATCTCTAATTTTAACAATATTTATGAAAAGATAAAGCCTCAAGTCGACCAACTCTTTGAGCTTCAGCCCTAAACCCCATTTGAAATCAAGCGCGTTGAGGCCTTTAGATGAGAGGCTTCGGCTGCAGCTCATTACAATTCCAGTTCTTTGGACGGAACACGACCGGGGATTTTCTATTTACCCATTCCTGATGTTACTCAATATCATGTATATAATGTTGAAGCATTGTTTTTGCACGAAGCCATTCACGGGCATCATTTCCAAACATCCTTACAGCAAGAAAATAAAGATTTACCGAGTTTTAAAAAAACCTTTTCTACAGTGCATTTTCGGAGGGTTGGGCACTTTACACCAAGTCGCTGTCTAGAGAATTGGGATTGCATAATGATCCTTACCAGTATTTTTGAATGTTGAGTATGGAAATGCATCGCACTATCAGGATGGTGGTAGATACAGATTTGCACGCAAAAGGTTGGAGTAGAGAGCAAGCCATTCCATATTCACTGGAAAATGAAGCAGAATCGGAAGAAAAAATTAGTGCAGAAATTGAACGATTCATGGCCAATCCTGGACAGGCGTTATCCTATAAGATCGGTCAATTAAAAATAAGGGCGCTCCGTCAATTGGCACAGGAAAAAATGGGAGAAGATTTTGATATTCGTATCTTTCACCAAAAATTCTGGAATCCGGAGCCATTACATTGGATATTTTAGAACAAAAAATAGAAGACTGGATCAAACCCTATCAACAAGTTTATGCCGATACAAACCCTCAACCCTAATTTTTTTTCTTTTTTTAAAAAACTGGAGGCAAACAATAAGCGCGATTGGTTTCAAGCCAATAAAGCGGAGTTTAAATTGCTGGAGGTCGAAGTAAAACAATTCATGCAAATCATTGCGGACAACCTCAATGTTCACGATAAAATCGAAAAGGTTAAAATGTTCCGCATTTACAGGGATGTTCGTTTTTCAAAAAACAAAGCGCCTTTTAAAACCCATTTTGGATTGGCTTTTCACCGCAAAAAGCCTGCTTTGAGAGGAGGTTATTATCTTCACTTGGAGGCGGGAAAAAGTTTTTTAGGGGTTGGCTTTTGGGCCCCGGAAAAATATGACTTGCAGAGGATCCGTAAGGAATTGGAAATTGATGCCCAAGAGTACCGCCAAATCATAAATAATAAGGCTTTTAAAAAATACTGGGGAACTCTTTCGGGGGAGGAAGTCAAAACCGCTCCCAAAAGTTTCTCCAAAGAACACCCCAATATTGATCTGATCAAAAAAAAACAGCATGTTTTTATCAAAAACTTCTCAGATCAAGAGGTGCTTTCTTCCGATTTTATCCGGGTAATTGATGCTCATTTTCAAAACGCACGTCCTTTTTTTGATTACATGAGCCATGTCTTGACCACGGACCTCAATGGTGAAAGTCTTCTGGAAGAATAGTGATTTGTATGCTTTTTCTATTTAATCATCTCTAAGCGGAGGGATCTCATTTTTTTGTATTCATAAATTTCACTGTGATCTCCTGGGCCTAAAAGTATTTTACGGATTTATTTTTAAGAAAATCTATTTCTGTTTTAGTCCAATAGCCTATCGCCTCATCATTCTTTGTACCAATAAAAATAGTTCTTGAAAGATCTACCTCCTTGAGGGCTTTTGAATAGCGTGTTCCTCCCAAACCGCTTGCCAAAACAGCGGTATTTCTAACTTCCCGTTTATCCATCTCTTTGGGGATAGAAATTTCAGTTGGGTTTTCTCCCGCACTGTCAAATTGATAAGCTTTTCCATTCTGTGCACCTTTCCAAACTACATCATCCATGTCCAAACGACAATTCACCACTTCATTGGCATTGGCCAAATTACCCTACTGTTTTAAAAGAATTTGTTTTTAGATCAAATACCTCCGTGGTCATTAGTTCGGTCAAATCAGTTTTAACCAAAGGTTCTTTTTCACAGGCTTCGGTATAGATCAATAGAAAAACCAAAATAAAGGAGAACAAAAAATAGCTTCTTGCTTGAACAAAGTAGCTTTCGCGAGAGTTCATTTTAGTAAAATTTAGTGATCTAAATTTATAAATAGACTAGTATTATTTGTTTTATAAAGCAGGGGTTTAATTTGATAAAATCAAATTAAACAATTGATTTTCAATTAAATGGATGTTATTGATTTTTTTAATTTCTGCTGTAAAAACCTTGAACAAGAAAAAGAATTGTATAAGAAATATCTTACAATTTTACCAGGTTTGAGATCAAATCAGGTTCAATACTGACCGGGCCAATGGCTGGGATGTCTACCCGACTTGTTTTTGGTCAATGGGTTCAAAATATTCGACTTGGTTTTTGACACGTTCCATCACCATATGCATCATTCGCTTGTTGATAGAGGAAGAATGTTGGGTGTATTCATTGTATTCTTCTACGGTAAAATGGCCGATGATCAGCCCCTTAAGTGCATTTCTGAACTTTTGGTCTTTGTACAATGCATTTTCTATATAGGCCAATCTTTTCTCTATGGATAGGTCATAAAACACTCCCTTGTGTTTGACGATATAATTCTGGAAAACGACTAACAGCAATGGGTTTTGGAGTTTTAAAATGGGGCGGAGGGTATTATTCTGAAATTTTTCTTCAGGCCCCATTTGATCAAAAGAGATGGTCTTGCCAATATCAGGACGGATGCGTTTGATGTCATTCGGTCGATCATTCATCAATATAGACTTTATTAAATATACGAATACGATCCCATCATCAGAAGGGCAGGGGGGTGGGTTTATTCACATTTTTATCAACAGACTTGATGTCGATCATTTGGATTACAAAACTTTGTCAGATCGTCTAATAATAGAATTTCAGTTTTTTTGGATTTGATGAGCTTGAAAAGCGTTTATCAAAAATCATTTGGACTTGACGGCTTTGACCATAGCACTCAAAAGACCGTCTTGGGATTTGTCGCTCATCAATTGCCAAAACATGATCCCTTTAAGCCCTTTGTTTTTAATATATTGGGATTTGTGAGTGACAGACAGAGAGTCGTCAAAAGTGAAAAAATAGCCTTTTCCTTGTTGTAGGCATAAGGGGCTTTGGCGACCTTATCACGATAAAAGTCAAATCCGGGGTCGTGTCGATCCCAATCTTTGTAACCCAATCCCTTAAAAAACACTCCCGACTGATAAAGGCCATTATTGATATCGGAAACATCTTTCCAGATTCTTCCATAAAAGGCTGCTCCAATGACGATTTGATTGGCTGGCACTCCCAATTCCATCAAGTAGTTTACCGCTTGATCTGCAGATTTGTTCTGTTGGTTGTTGGAGCAGAGGGGGGTATGGTGGCCTGTTTGCTTACTGTAGCCGCTGTATAGGTCGTAGCTCATGATGTTGACATGGTCGATCAGTGGCATGAGCGTTTTCCAGTCAATGGATTGTTCCAAATAAGAGGGAAATCCACCCGCTGCAAAACTCAAGACGTCATCGGGCTGTATTACCGCTTTAAGTTCTTTGTGATCAATACCGTAAAATTATCCTTGTCAGCTGCACTGTAGGGGTGACCCAGTGGGCCGGTTACAACAGGGTATTCCCAATCCAAATCTATTCCGTTTGCATTATATTGTTGGATGATACGGGCGGTAGATTGGGTAAAATCTTTTCTTCCCTTTTCGGTGGAAAAGACTTCGGAGTAGGGCTCACAACCTCTCCAGCCTCCCAAGAAACCTGGATCTTTAATTTGGGATATTTGCTTTTTAAAGCGGTCAAATGCATTAGCGTAAGACTGTCGGCTGCATTGTCAACAGCCAGCTCGTTTCCTTTTAGATGAAGAAAACTATAGATCAATTGGGTCAATCCACTAAGATCATATCGATTAATCGATTCTTTGTCTCCAGCATAATAGGCTATAACTTCTGTCGGTAGATCCGGGTCAACAGTAGTTTTTTTATTACTGCCTGAGCATCTGTGAAGGATCACGGTTAGCGCAATAAACCTTAAATACAGGGGGGGGTTGAAAATGTGTTTTCATGATAAGTCAGGTAAAAGTTGTTGTCTAAGGAAAAATATTATAACAATAAAAGCCTTCAAGCTTTTTAGTATAAAAAATAAAAATTATTTTTACAGTAATTACTCACTTATGACTGATAAACAGCAACAAATTCTCAACAGTGCATTAAAATTATTTGCAAAGCAGGGTTTTGAGGCCACATCCACAAGATCTATTGCCCAAGAGGCAGGGGTTTCCGAAGGGCTTATTTTTCGTCATTTTGAAAACAAAGAGGGACTGTTAAAAGTACTACTGAAAAATGGCCAAGAAAAGCTTGAAAAGTTGATTTACCATATTGAAAGTTTGACACACCCTAAAGTAATACTTAAACACGTGATCAGTCTTCCGTTCAATATGGCAAAAGAACAGCGGGAATATTGGAAGGTTTTTTACAGTCTTAGATGGCAAATGAATTTGGATAAGGGAAATTTCTTAGATAGGCTTTCCAATAAGGTGACAAATGCATTTAAAGCCCTTGATTTTTCTGATCCTCAATCTGAATCTGAAACCTTTATGATGATTTGGGATGGTGCCATGGTTTACATACTGTTAAACAATCCCCAAAATGCCTTCGTTATTTACGAAACTTTACTCGATAAGTTCAACTTATAAACATGTTATCCACATTAAAAAGTGAGTACTAACATTTAATTTAGTAATTACCCACTTTCATATGGCTAGCTTAAAAAAGTTGCTATTTGGATTGAAAGCAGATCACGATAGGCACTCTTAAAAGATAGATTACATGATTTATTTCATCATCTTTTTGGATGATATGCAGCGGAAAAAAATCCATCAATGCTCAGCTTGATTATAATATATTTTGTCAAAAATTTGTTTTATTTTGAATGATAATATCCGCAATTAAAAATCGTCCAGTTAATAAATCCTCAGGAAATCTAATCTTCAGGCAGGTTCTGAAACTCCTAGTAAATTCCTTTTGTATCCAAATTGTACAAGTTCGGCCTTAACTCATAATCAAAAAAACGAATGGTATTGTTGTCCACCATTTCGATGGAATCGGGGAGTTGCCCAATGCTTCCAATTCTGATAAAACTCAACAAATAGGGCACATTACTGGTATAGTTATTAGCATCAATTTGATCATAGCTAAAACGCCATTTTTCTTAGGTATGGATTTTTTAAATTCAATTCTTTGGCATTTATACTGCTTAAAATCAAATCGGTGAATTTCAGAGAT
>CALKCR010000046.1:0-11052 GCA_938082715.1 uncultured Flavobacteriaceae bacterium
GGTTTAATCCAATTTTTTTTTAAAATTTATAAATTATATATTAGATACCATTGAGCCAGATCACAATACTTTGGTGACCCTTTAAAAAAATTTAATATCATGAAAAAAATAAACAATAAAAAGAACAATAACCGGAGGGACTTTATTCGAAAAACGGGTGTATCCATAGGATCACTGATGGTTCTTCCCAGCCACGTTCTCTTTGCCAAAAAAGAAGTTCGGGATCCCTCAGGTCAAGTCATACAAAAGGCGGTAGTCCTTCCTAATGACAAGGTCAATCTGGCTTGTTGTGGTGTTGGAAATAGAGGCGCAAGTGTTGTGAGAGACCTCTATGCTACGGGTGCAGCCAATGTAGTAGCCCTGTGCGATGTCAATATAAGAGGTAAAAAGACCCTCAAAACCATGGACATTCACAAAAAAGCAAAACAATACCAAGATTTTAGAATCCTATTCGATGAGATGGGAGATGAAATTGATGCCGTTAGTGTCGCTACTCCTGATTTTTCCCATTTTCCCATTACCGTACTGGCCATGTCTTTGGGGAAACATGTTTATGTCGAAAAGCCATTGACAAGAACCTTTCAAGAGTCTGAAATGTTGATCAGAGCTGCCAAAAAGTTTAATGTCGCCACACAAATGGGCAATCAAGGCCATTGTCAGGACAATTATTATCAATTCAAAACATGGGTTGAAAAGGGAATCATCAATGAAGTGAAGGAAATCACCACCCACATGAATGGTAGACGTCGCTGGCATGGATGGGATACCAAGATGAAGAAATTTCCTGTTGGAGGAAAAATCCCCAAAACCTTAGATTGGGACATTTGGCATGTGGCCTATCCCCATCACGATTTTCACAAAGACTTTATCGACGGACAGTGGCGGTGCTGGTATGCTTTTGGAAACGGGGCTTTGGGCGACTGGGGTGCCCACATTATGGACGGTTTTCATCAGTTCTTAGACTTGGGCTTACCGCAAAAAATTGAGCCAAAAAAGCTAGCCGGACACAACGATTTGTTCTATCCTCAATCTTCAACTTTAGCATTCCATTTTCCTAAGAGGGGGGACATGCCCAAAGTAAAAGTCACCTGGTATGACGGTGTGGAAAACCTGCCAGAAGTCCCGGAGAACTACGGAGATATAGAGATTGATACTGGGGCAAAAACCAAGAAAGGAATGGTAAAACCCAAAAAACTCAGACCCGGAAAAGTGATCTACGGTAAAGACCTTACCTTTAGAGGTGGCTCCCACAGCAGGACACTGAGCATACTTCCCGACGAAAATGCAAAAGACATTCAAAACAACTTACCGGAATACCACAAAAGTGAAACCAATCACTTTATGAATTTTCTGAATGCATCCCGAGGATTAGAAAAAACACTCTCCCCCTTCGAGGTATCTGCTCCTTTGAGTCAAGTTTTTTGCCTCGGTACAATTGCCCAACAACTCAACCAAACCATTGTGTTTGACAGAAAAACAAAAACCATTACCAATAACTCTATGGCCAATCATCTTTTAAAAGGTTATCTTCCAAGAAATGGATGGGAGGAATTTTATAAATTGGCTTAATGCAAAAAAAACAATATTTAAAAAATCTAATTCAGCTCAATTTTGCTGTTTTAATGATCAGTACATCGGGAACCCTGGGGCGGTATATCGAGCTTCCCGTTCCTTTAATCATTTTCTTAAGAGCCGCTATAGGAGGTGTGTTTTTATCCCTTTTCTGCAAGTGGAAAAAACTGAGTTTTACAATTCATAAAAAAGACCGGAGGACTGTCTTTTTCAGTGGGGTATTGATGGGGTTGCATTGGATTCTCTATTTTATTTCCTTGAAAATGTCGACCGTAGCTATAGGAATGATCTCTGTTTTTACTTATCCCGCTATCACTACTTTACTAGAACCCCTGATGCTCAATAGTAAATTCAAAATATCGAATCTGCTTTTAGGGTTAATGGTTTTGGCGGGTATTTATTTTTTAGCCCCCGAAATCAGTTTAGAAAACGATCAATTCAAAGCCATCGGTTTTGGGGTTTTGTCAGCTTTTTGTTATTCCATCCGAAACATCTACATGAAATCTAAGTCTTCGGAATATGAGGGATCGATTCTGATGGTTTACCAACTGATCATCGTCACGGTATTGCTCTCCCCTGTGTTTTTGGTTTACGACACAACGGGCTTGGAATCATCACTTCCTGCAATTTTAATTCTTGCAATACTGACCACAGCGGCGGGTCACACATTGTTTATCTACAGTTTTAGAAATTTCACCATCAGTACTGCCAGTATCATCAGCGGAGTACAACCTATTTACGGGATCATCATTGGAATGATTGTTTTGGCAGAATACCCTGCTTTGAGCACCATCTTTGGTGGTGTGCTGATTTTAGGCACGGTGCTGATCGAAAGCATACGTAACTTTAAAGAATAATACACCTATGAGAATTATAACTTTTTCGCTGGTTTTATTTGCTTTTTGGAGTTGTGAAAAAGTTACAACTCCCCCCAATTTTCTGTTCATTGTGGTAGACGACTTAGGCCACAAGGATTTGAGTGTCACGGGAAGTGATTTTTATGAAACACCCAACATCGACAAAATTGCCCATCAGGGCACGCGCTTTACCCAAGGCCATGCCAATGCCTCGGTATGCAGTCCCTCCAGAGCAAGTTTATTGACTGGAATGTACCCAACGGTTCACGGCATAACCGATTGGATTGGTGCAAAATACGGAACAGATTGGAGGTCGTTGGGACGCAAGACCAAATTGTTGCCCAGTGACTATGTAAAGCACCTCCCCTTTGAAATGATAACGCTGGCTGAAGTATTTAAAAGACAGCAGTACAAAACTTTTTTTGCAGGTAAATGGCACCTTGGTTCTGTGGAACAGCAATCCCTTCCTACCGATCACGGTTTTGAGATCAACAAAGGGGGATACCATCGTGGAGGCCCCTATTCCGGGGGGTACTTTTCTCCTTTTAACAACCCTTTTTTAGAAGATAAAGCAGTGGAAAAAGGGATGACGCTCTCCATGAAATTGGCCCTAGAGACAGCGGACTTTATAAAGGCGAACAACGACAAACCCTTCTTTGCGTATTTGAGTTTTTATGCTGTTCACGCACCCATTCAAACCACCAAAGAAAAATGGATCAAATACCAAAAAAAGGCTATGGATCGAGGAATTTTGGAAGAGGGATTTGAAATGGAAAAAAGGCTGCCCATAAGAATCAAACAAGACAATCCTGTTTATGCCGGTCTATTGGAGCAAACGGATGAGGCTGTAGGTCATGTTTTAAACACTCTGGATGCACTGAAGCTGGATGATAATACCGTTGTTGTTTTTGTATCTGACAATGGAGGTGTGTCGGCAGGCGATGATTATGCAACCAGTAATCTGCCATTGCGCGGCGGTAAAGGCTATCAATGGGAGGCAGGTACCCGTATCCCGTTCTTCATCAAAGCACCCCAGATCAAAAATGCCATAAAAAAAGTGGATACGCCCGTTACGGGGGCTGACTTGTTTCCTACATTATTGGAATTGGCAGGGATCGAAAATCCCTCTAAAGTGGATGGAAAAAGTCTGGTACCACTAATGAAAGATGAAGCTTTTGGAGCGCGCTCACTCTATTGGCATTATCCCCATTACGGAAATCAAGGAGGAGATCCTAGTGCCATCATCCGAAAAGGAAACTGGAAATTGATCCACTATTTTGAAGATGGAAAAAACGAATTGTATGACCTGGGTTCGGACATGGGAGAGACCAACAATGTTTTTGATCAATTTCCACAAGAGGGAATGGCACTAAAAAACGAATTGGAAAACTGGCTCAGCTCAGCAGGTGCAAAAATTCCTGAAATAGACCCATTACACAACGAGGAAGAAGAAAAAGAATGGCTCCTTGGACACAAACAAAAAATGAAATTAAAGGTCGAAAAACGCAGGACGTTTCAACTTGATCCAAAATATCTTCCCAATGAAGATTGGTGGGGAAGCACCATTGACTAATTGAATTGGAAGTGCTGATCCGCAAACTTAATGTACTGCTCCCAGTCATAATCCGTTACATCGTGCTTTCCCTCTCTTAAGTGATACCCAACTGTTCTGTGAAAAGGAGCATTTACGGGTGGCATTTCATCTGTTCCAATTCCCTTTTTTCCATAAAGTTCATAAATCGGAGAGGCTGCCCAAGCGGCTAAAAACTCTCCCCTGGGGTCTGCCCATGCATCTTGGCTTGCACTGGCCACATAAACCGGTCTTGGAGCAATCAGTGCAATGAGCATGTGTTGGTCGACTGCCAAAGCGGCTTCGTTTTCATTAAAATTATGGAAGTTTTTGGCAAACCAATGGGGGTAGTTGGTGTTGATGTCTGATACCTTTTCACCAAACCTTCTTCTGGAGAGTGCTGCTCCACCACATCCGGAGTTATTGGAAATGACAATACCAAAACGCTGGTCATTTGCCCCTGCCCATAATGCGGTTTTTCCCAAACGAGAATGACCGAACAGTATTACTTTTCGGTGGTCTATCAATGCCTCAGTCTCAAAAAAATCCATTATCCTAGACATTCCCCATGCCCATGCCGACAGTGAACCCCATTCGTTTTTAGCAGGAGCCGTTTGTCCCGTTTTATAAAAAAGCACATGAATCCCATCGGAAAAATCATTTTTATCGGGATCCACATTGTTGTAATTGATTGTTACCAAACCATAACCTGCATCAATCATTTTGTCTATGGCCCATCGAGAAGTACGTCCACCTCTCCCGCTTGCATTAAATTTTTTGAGTTCATCCCCACTCAATTCACTTTCTTTTTTTCCATTGATCAAAATGGCAGGGTCGGGATTCACCGAATGGTTTCCTTTAAAATTGTAAGCCAAAAAAACCGGTGATTTCTTTTTTCCAGCGGGCAGATAGATCAGTAAGGACATACTTACGGATTTATTCCCTTTTTTAAAATTTAAGTTGACTTGCTTACGGATGGCCTGGCCTCCCAATGCAGCAGGCTCATAATCTAAGACCTCAACCCCTTCAAATTCTATTGTGCCCGGAACGACACCATAAACCCGGTTGGCAAAATAGGAGTATATTTCAGGCCGCCTCAAACGCTCCCAATCCGATGGGTTATTTATTTTTTTTCCCGCCAATGTGGTGAGTAGTTGGGGTAATTCATATGCGGGAACATCCACCTCATTCTTGATGGTAGGGGTCGTTTTTTGGGCTGAAAGCTGATAAGAGAAGAGCAGAACGATAAAACCAAATAGGATTTTTTGACTCATGATACAATCATTTATAATTTTAAATATACAAAATTGAAGGAGGAGTCGTTTGACTCGACCCCTAAGGTCAATAAAACCCAGTCGAATCAAAGCCAATTTGAATGAATGTTAAAGATGAAATGGAAAAAAGAACACTTTACAGGCTTGAAGTTAATGACAAAAACAATAATTTAACAGACATGTACAATTTAACAAAGCCTCTCAATAAGTGAGATAAAAGCCTTTAAATTAAGTATTGTAAGACCTTAGGTAGGTAAAATTTACTGATGACAACCCCAGGAATGTAAAATATTTGTAAATTTTAAAAGTAAAAAAATAGGCTATATGGGACTTATTAAAGCAGACAGATGTTCCACTTGTCGCCCATATTATTTATGAAACACATTACTTTTATTTTGGCTTTACTACTCATCTTTCTGACAGGAAGCTGTTCTCTAGAACATCAATACGAAAAGTTCAAGAGTAATTTTGAAAAAGATATCCAAAAACTGGAACAACTCACAGACGATACTGACAAAGAAGACTACCTCCTTTTTATTGGCAGTTCCAGCATCAGAAGATGGTACGCCATAGAAGATGACATGTCCCCTTATTCGGTAGTAAAAAGGGGTTATGGCGGGGCACACTATTATGACCTGATCCACTATGTAGAGCGCTTGATCAAAAACAAAGAAAAAGCCAAAGCGGTAATTCTTTTTGTGGCCAACGACATTACTGGTTCGAGCACTAAGGGCAAATTACACAGCGACTTGACTCCCTACGAGATCAAAAAACTATTTAAAGTCATCACCCAAAAAATTCATAAAAACTTGTCCGATGATATGCCCATATACGTCATAGAAACCACCCCCACCCCCAGTCGATGGAGGGTTTGGGATCAGATTGCAACCGCCAACGAACTCATTCAATCTTATACAGAAACAAAAAACAACCTTCACTTTATCCCCACCAGAGATGCTTTTCTCAATCAAAGAGGCTTGCCCATAGGCAAATATTTTGTCAAAGACAGTTTACACCTCAGCAAGGCAGGTTATGACTTATGGGGGGAAATCATCAAAAAAAATCTAGAACAATAGTATTTAAAAATGAAGCGAAAATTTAAATTAAGCCTGTACTTCTTGATTATGCTGTTACTGACTGCCTGCAAGATGACACAAACAAAAAAACCGCTCAACATATTATGGTTGGTAGCAGAAGACCTGAGTCCATACTACCTCAATGCATATGGGGATTCCAGAGCTCCCACCCCCAATTTGGATCGCTTGGCCAAAGAGGGTGTGGTTTACACTCACAATTTTTCTGTGTCCGGTGTTTGTTCTCCCAGCAGAGCTACTTTGGCTACCGGATTGTACCCCAACTCCTTTGGAGCACAAAATATGCGTACCCTGAATCAACAAGCTGCGGCCAGAGAAATTGGCATTATAAACTATCAGGCCATCCCCCCTGCTGAGGTAAAAATGGTTAGTGAGATCATGCGTGAAAATGGATATTATACCACCAATAATCCCAAAGAAGATTATCAATTTTTCAAATCAGAGTTGGCATGGGACGAATCCAGTATCTATGCACATTGGAGAAACAGACCTGACGATGAAACACCATTTTTTTCTATTTTTAATTTCTCTGTATGTCATGAATCAAGAATGTGGAACTTTAAAGAACACACTTTTGATGGAGATCAATTCCCCCCCCACAGAAATACTAATAAAGGAAATGCAAATAATGAAAATTCCAATGTGCCTCTATTGGTTCCAAAATATTTAGCAGTGGAAGTTCCTCCCTATCTCCCTCAAAACGAAATTGGAGAGAACGCCATGAGACGGATGTACACCAATATCATCCGAATGGACAAAGGAGTAGGTAAAATTCTTGACCAATTGGAAGAGGATGGTCTTTTGGATCAAACCATTGTCGTGTGGTACTCTGATCATGGAGGTCCACTCCCTAGACAAAAAAGGTTGTTGTATGACTCTGGACTTCGCGTCCCACTCATCATCCGCTACCCTGATGGTTCTCGTGCCGGGGAAAGGGACGATCGATTGATCAGTTTTGTTGACTTCCCTCCCACCCTATTGTCGATGGCAGGAATTCCAGCGCCAAGCTATATGCAAGGCCAAGCTTTTGAAGGTGCATTTAGCGTCAAAATCCCCAGAACTTATATTCACGGTCATGCGGATCGTTTTGATGAAAGTGTGGATATGATTCGTGCCGTAAGAGACAAGCGGTTCAAATATTTAAAAAACTTCCACCCCGATCGACCCTACTACTTGCCGGTGGCTTATCGTGAGAAAATGGAAGTCATGCAAGAGCTGTTGCGCATGCGAGATGCCAGAACCTTAGACGAAAACCAAGCCCTATGGTTTCGACCTTCCAAAGTAGAAGAAGAACTTTTTGATACAGAAAACGATCCCCACGAATTGAATAATATTGCCGGTGATCCATCCTATGTTGATGTTTTGGCTTCGCTAAGAGCAGAATGCGAGCGTTGGATGAAAGCCATAGATGACAAAGGATTGATTGATGAAAAAGACTTAATCAAATCTTTCTATCCCAATGGTAAAGCCCAATTGACCGATGCTCCCATCATCGATATCAAAAACAGCAAAGTAACATTAAGCTGCCCTACTCTCGGAGCAAGGATTGGCTATCGCTATACCTCAGAAAAAGCGCCATATAAAGGTTGGGAAATTTACACGGAACCCATTGACGAAAAGCCGAATGACACTTTGGAGATCATCACCCACCGTTTGGGCTATAAATATGGAATAACAACTGTAGCTAATGGAATTAAAGGAAAAACCGTTTACCCTCCCAATAGACATGACAAATAAAAAATAAAGAAAATCAAATGAGTTTTGAAATTTAACCCAGAACAAATTCTCAGTATTCCATTGTTTATTTTTGGAATCTATCTTTTTTTTAGAAATTTAAAATCTAATTACATTTTTAAAACCCGACAATTATGATCCGATTTTTATTGATTTTGAGCCTTGTATTGTTTCAACAGGCTGAACCCATCAAAGCCATATCCTATAACATTCGTTACAACAACCCCAAAGACGGGATGAATGTTTGGGAAAACCGCAGGGAGACTGTCGCTTCTTTATTAAAGGAAGAGAATGCTGATTTTGTGGGCTTACAAGAGGTGGTTTACCCTCAATTGCAGGATTTGATTGATGCATTAAAAAGCTATGACCATATCGGAGTGGGTAGAAAAGATGGGAAAACAATAGGGGAATACAGTCCCATTTTCTATCAAAAAGAAAAATATAAGCTTTTGGAATCCAATACTTTTTGGTTGTCCGAAACCCCGGACACAGTCTCCAAAGGTTGGGATGCCTCTTTGGAACGCATCTGTACATACGGACTGTTCCAAAACCGAATGACCCAAGAGAAAATATGGGTTTTTAACACCCATTTTGATCACCGAGGAGTGGTGGCAAGAGCAAAGTCAATTGATCTGATTACCGAAAAGGTAAAAGCACTGAATCAAGAAAATTTACCCCTTATCATTACTGGAGATTTCAATTTAACACCCGATCAAACGCCCATCCAAAAAATGCAATCTGAATTTGATGATGTACAAAAAAATCTTACCACATCCGACCCTTATTACAGTACTTCCAATGGCTTTAATACTGAAAAAATAAGTAAAAAGAGGATTGATTATATCTTTATTAAAGGTTTAAAAGCCCTTAACGCCCTCCACCTTTACAAGAAAACTCCTATGGGAGGTTGGGCCTCTGACCATCATCCTGTGATTGTTCTACTCAAAAAATAACAGCATTAAAAACCCTCCTTAGTGGAAGGTTTTTAGTTTAAGTGAATGGGCTAATTAAAGCTGTATAGTATTTCGTAAGTTCCCCCATATAGTTGGATCAAATTGTATTGATCATCCTTCTTTTTTGAGTTTTTGACTTCTCCGTTGATGTATACTTTTTTATATGCTACAGGAACAAATAAAAATGCTTCACTTTGATCGGGAACAGTTAATTTAATCTCCATACCCTTGCTGATTTTTTTAAGGGCAATGGCAACCTTTCCCGCCATGGTTATATTTCCTGTTTTGGCATAGGACAGGCCAGCCATGTTGGGTTTGACCCTAAACTTTTTCCATCCGGGAGCCATAGGATAGAGACCACATACATATTGAGACAAGATTGTCAAGCCCCCTCCGCTCCATGCATGATTGGTAGAGCCCCCTCCAAAACCGTCTTTACCGGCACCCCAACCCTCAAAGAGGGTGGTATGATCCTTACTCTCAACCATAAACTTAAAGCGTTTTTTCAATCGTTTTAGGGCATACTCCTCTTGACCCATTTGAAATAAAGCTTCACAAACATACTTTTCCATATAGGGGCTGGAAAATTCCTTACCGAGAAAAACTTTGTACAAGGCATCGTATTGGTCAACCTCCGCCAGTCCAGAAACCACTGCCAATGCCTGGGCACGGTCGTCTGCCTCAGCCATATTATTCGGGGATTTATAACTGTGGCCGTCCCAAAAAAATTGATTAAAGGCTTCCTTAAAATCAACCATCGCTTCTTGTGACCAACTCACTTCATTTTGATCTCCCAAAGCTGATGCCATCAAGTGATAACCTTTGAGTGCTAGAAAATACCAAGCATTGATCAGTAATTTTTTGTCCACATTGACACCCCAATCGCCCCAATACCAGGTTGTTTTGGTGTTTTCTGTGATCCTATCAATAAGAATCCCATTTTGATCCAACTTCCAAACATTGAGATATTTTTTTACTCCGGGGTAAACTTTTTTGAGGGTTTCCATGTCCCCGGTATTCAAATAGTAATTCCAAAAACCAAAATACCCCACACTGGCCAACATCTGACCCGGCAATTCCTTTTCCCAATTACCACTGGGTACAGGGGAATAGATGGTATTGTCTGCTCTTTGCCATGCCATCAATTCCAAAATTCCCTTTTTGGTCAACAATTGTCCTTTGAGGTCGAGCGCATAAAAAGCCTCCCCACTTTCGTTGACCACATCGCCCCACCATTGGGATCGCTCTCTGTCTGGGCAATCCATATAAGTATCTCGCATGGTGACATAAAGTGTCCGTTTGGCCTTTTGCCAAAGTGTGTTAAAAAATTCGTCATTCGATCTAAAGTAGCCTGAAAAGGCCGTGTCATAACCGGTTTCTCTATACATGAGATCCAATACCTTTACTCCTTTGGGAATGGTGTAATAGACCTCTTCACCATTCATCCAACCGAGGCTTTCATAGGCTTGCTCCCCCCGGGTGGTGATATATTCACTTCTTACATTTACCTCTCCTCCCCCTTTATAATGGTCAGTTTTTATGGTAATCAATTGTCCCTCCTGGGCATCAATCTTAAAATATGGGGTGATGTGGGCATTGTAAGGAAGTTGGCAAACGATGCTATCACCCAAGCTTGTAAAGGGAAAAGTAATGGGGTTTTCATACCGCTTTAAACCATAGTTTTTCCACTGGGGTATGGGACGCTTGACCAAATTATTCCATGGAGAAACAGGATACGTCCCAAGGGAAACCGCATCATCCCACTTTTGGGTTTTTTGAGGTTTATTGATAAAATCAAAATTGCCCAATCGAGCATCATACTTTATGCTCGATTCGGGTAATCTCCAATTGGGCAACGGAGGACCTGCAGTTTGAAATTCGGGTAGGATGGATGCCTTCCAACTGCTGTCTGATATCAATTCAAAATCCGGGGCCCGGCAATCAAAAATCAATCCGGCTTTACCACTGCTTTTGTGTGAAAAACCTTCTTTTCCAAAA
>CALKCR010000047.1:0-21364 GCA_938082715.1 uncultured Flavobacteriaceae bacterium
AGTTGTCGATCAAAACTCAGTTTCTAGTTTTATGTAATCCAAAAATTCTCTCTTGACTTCAATATCCTTGAAACGACCGCCAAATTCAGAGGTTACAGTACTACTGGAGATGTCGCTGATGCCTCTGGAATTGACACAGAGGTGTTTGGCGTCAATCACACAAGCTACATTCTTGGTATTCAATATTTTTTGAAGTTCCTCCACGATTTGAAGGGTCAGACGTTCCTGAACCTGTGGACGTTTGGCAAAGTAGTCAGCGATTCTGTTTATCTTGGAGAGTCCTACTACTGTCCCATTGGAAATATAGGCCACATGGGCTTTACCTACAATGGGGAGCAGGTGGTGTTCGCAAGTGGAGTAGAGTGTGATGTTTTTTTCGACCAACATCTCTCCATACTTGTATTTGTTTTCGAAGGTGGAGGATTCCGGTTTATTGTCGGGATGCAGACCACCAAAAATTTCGTTGACAAACATTTTAGCTACCCTTTTGGGGGTTCCTCTAAGGCTGTCATCGGTGAGGTCCATACCGAGGATGTGAAGTGCCTCCTGAATTTTTTCTTCGATCAGTAATATTTTTTCGGTATTACTCATCTCAAAAGCATCGGGTCGAAGCGGAGTCTCTTTGGAACTGCCCTGGTGCTGGTCACCCATTTCGTCCAATCGCTCAGTCAGTAATTTTTCTAATTTCATAGCTGTAAAAGAGTTACAAAGATAGTTATTTATCCATAAAAAATGCATGGACTTTCTTAGCTAAAAGGTTTTGAAGGGGGCTAGAGTTTAAAGGAGTAGGAAACCAGAAATTGAAATTGGTCTTTATTGAGTTCAATGGGGTTGGTCAAACCAGTTTGGTACATGGATTCCGAGCGCTCGAATACCAGATTGCTGAGGGCGAAGTTAAGCGCACTGCCTCCAAAATCATAACCCAAACCAAAAGATGAGCCTTTGCTGAGATCAGTGGATTTTTTGTTAATGCTCCCTTGATTGAAATACCCGCCTCTGAAGCTCAAGCGGCCTAAACGGTATTCTCCTCCTATTTTAAGCGTTCCGGCCGATTTTAGTGTTCTGTTGATTATTTTATTTTGGTTGATGAAGTTGTCGTCCCCGTTTCCAACGTCAAAGGAAGCGTTTTGATAATTGACAAAGTCGTATTGAACGCTGATCAAACCTTTGGAACCAAAAACATAGGCCAGTCCTCCGGAATATCTGGAAGGAGTGGACATGTTGTATTGGTAAATGTTGGTGATCCCGGGATCAATCGTATCTTTACTATTACTCTTATTGGTAATGATGAACTGTACCAATTCATCGGTCATTTGATACCAAACGGGACTCCGATAACTGAGTCCCACTCTGAGGTTGTCGGCCTTATAAATGGCCCCAAACTGAAAAGAAAAGCCCTCCCCAATGGTTAAAAGATCATTTTCAAACTCTGTATAATCGAAAGTAGAGGTTCCGCCATAGTTGTTTTCGACCAAATTGTCAATCCTTCTAAAGCGAGCTTGATGAGAATTGAGGTTAAAACCCAAATAGAGATTTTCCTGATACTGTGCGCCAAATGAAAAGGTGTGTTTGCTGTTTTTTCCGCTGTGGGTGACAAAAAAATCGTGATTGACCGGACGCTTGTCCGGGTTGCTGTTGGAAACATATTGGGTGTTGTTGTCATCGGTTGTGACCGAATTGATAACATAGCTTTGATATCCCAAAAAAGCTTGTTGGCTCCCAAAGCCATTGTTCTCTCCCAAATACTTGTATGATTGTGGAAGATCTTCATCGTCATAGGTTTTTATATCCCGATAGAGAATTCCGTTGGCAAAGGCCAAAAAATAATCAACCAAACCCCTGTTGGGGTTAGTTCCTATGGCATTGAACTTGGAATTAAAAGTGTTTTCGTCCTGATAATTATAGGCAAATGTCAGTTTTACGAAATCACTGGCTTCGGTGTCGTTGAGTACCAAAACCAAACCAAATTGATCAATATCGGAAGATCTGGAATCGACACTGTTGCTATTTCCGAAATATTTGGCGTCTAGCTTGTTTTCAACAGTTTTTAGGGTCAACCCTATTTCGGAGTTAAGAAAAACGGCTGCTGCTGCGGGGTTGTCTTTGATGGCAGAAAAATCACCACCCAGGGCATTGAATGCCCCACTCATAGATACGTATCTGGCGGTGCCTTTTAATTCTGTTCGTGTGTAGCGCAAAAGGTCATCCATATACTGCGCATGCGTTCCCAATGGGTATAAAAATAACATGAGAACATGAGAGATGTACTTTTTCATCGTCGTTAAATTTTAATTTGATATTACCTGCTTCGAGAACTGCTTCTGCCTCCACCACCGGAGCCTCTAGATGATGAACTATATGAGGAACGCCCACCACTCGAATATAATGATCGAGAGGAACCATAGCTTCTTCCTGAGTTATAACTGCTTCGACTGCTTCTTGAAGAAGAATTGGAATAGGACCTGGAGGAGTTGGTTTGTGGTGTACTACTGTAGCTTGATCTCTGTCTAGAATGCGAGGAGGCGTTTCCACGAGTCACCTTTTGTCCGGATCCATTGTTATGAGTCTGGCCTTGAGGTTTTCTACCTACATTGTATCGGCTGGTGCTCGACGGATTGCTTTTGGTAAATGTTCCGCTGTAACCCTTATTCCGTGAGCTGTTTGAACTGTAATAGCCTTGGCCGGAACGCCCCCCTCTTGAAGCACTTGAGTTGGCATAGCGACTGGAACCCCTGGAGTAGGAGGAACGTGCATAACTCCTGCCGTATCGGTCGTTGTAATAGTTCCTATAACCATATCTGAGAGCGTAATAGGGGTAACCGTATCCGTAACCAAAGTTGTAGTAGGGGTCATAAAAACTAAGCCCCCAATAGGGTCGGTAAAAACCTCTGTAGTAAAAGGGACTATAGCCCCAAAAGGGATCGTAAAAGGTATTGTAGAATCCCCAATTGAAATTGAAATATCCCCAGGGGTTGTTGTTGATGTAATAAATCTCTGTTTTGTTGGTGTGATCTCCCCAGGGGGCTTGAGAATTCACCTGAACATTACTGTTGCCATTGTTACTGCTATAGCTGTCAGTTTCCGTAAAGGTATAGTTTTGGGGATTGTCTATTGAGGAATAATCGTCAGCGACGTTACTAAAATAATCTTTGTAGTAAACCCCTGTTGTATTGGTTTCGGTTTTGGGTTGTTCGGGTTTTGCTTTGGCAACTGTTTCCCCTCCGTAAATACCGTCTGAGGCATAGTAAGACACCGTCTGGTAACTTCCACAAGAAAGTAAAGTGGAGATGAGAAAAAGACTGCTTAATAAGTGGGTCGAAATTAAATTAAGTTTTGTTCTCATAGTTGGTGCTTTTAGGAATGAATCACAAACAAAAAAATAGTAATTTTGTGCTTCATTATATTTCATACACACAAAAACAAAATCTGTGCCAAACTACTCGTGGGGAAAAAATTAACAAATAGATCAACGGATTATTCGAAGTGGTATAACGAATTGGTCGTTATGGCCGATTTGGCAGAAAACTCTGCCGTTCGAGGCTGTATGGTCATCAAACCTTATGGTTATGCCATTTGGGAAAAAATGCAATCGGAATTGGACAAAATGTTTAAGGCTACGGGCCATCAAAACGCCTATTTTCCATTGTTTGTACCCAAGAGTTTGTTTGAGGCTGAAGAAAAAAACGCTGAGGGTTTCGCCAAGGAGTGTGCTGTGGTTACCCATTATCGTTTGAAAACCGATCCTGAGGATGCCTCCAAATTGATCGTCGATCCCGATGCGAAATTGGAGGAGGAGTTGGTGGTCAGACCCACCAGTGAGGCCATTATATGGAACACTTATAAGAATTGGATACAGTCCTATCGCGATTTACCCATACTGGTGAATCAATGGGCCAATGTGGTGCGTTGGGAAATGCGTACGCGTTTGTTTTTGCGTACTGCCGAGTTTTTATGGCAAGAAGGGCATACCGCCCATGCCACAAAAGCGGAAGCTCTAGAGGAAACCAAATTAATCAATGGTTTGTATGCCGATTTTGCGGAGAATTTTATGGCCATCCCTGTCATTCAAGGTCTTAAATCGGAGAGTGAGCGGTTTGCCGGGGCAGAGGAGACTTATTGTATTGAAGCATTGATGCAGGACGGTAAGGCACTGCAAGCCGGAACCTCCCACTTTTTAGGACAAAATTTCGCCAAGGCTTTTGATGTAAAGTTTGCTACCCAATCCGGAGGTCTGGAATACGTTTGGGCCTCGTCTTGGGGCGTGTCCACCCGTTTGATGGGGGCACTCATCATGACCCATAGCGATGACAATGGTCTGGTGCTACCACCCAATTTGGCACCCATACAGCTGGTGATTGTTCCCATATATAAAGGACTTGAACAACTTCAAGCCATTTCCGAGGTGGCAAATAAAATAAAAATCGAATTGGAGGCGGCCGGTATTTCTGTCAAATACGACGACAGAGATAACTTTAAGCCCGGCTATAAGTTCAATGATTATGAACTGAAAGGCGTTCCACTGAGGATCGCCATAGGCCCCAGAGATTTGGAAAACAAGGTAGTGGAATTGGCACGAAGAGATAATTTGGAAAAAAACCTGGTTCCAATGGAGGGATTAACACAGCACATCAAAGCCACACTGGATGAAATTCAAACTCAACTTTTTAGCAAGGCACTGAAATTCAGAGAGGAACACATCACAGAGGTTGATGACTTCGATGCGTTTCAATCTGTATTGTTGGATAAGGGAGGATTTATTTGTGCCCACTGGGATGGAACACCCGAAACCGAAGAGGCGATCAAAAAACAAACCAAAGCTACCATCAGGTGTATTCCGCTTATTGAAAGCCTACAAGACGGGAAATGTGTTTACTCCGGAAAACCTTCCGTCCAAAGGGTATTGTTTGCGAAAGCCTACTAGGAGACTTTTTTTTATTGTTGCATTCTCACTTGGTTTTTGGGTTGTATAATAATTTTTTTAAGTGTACATTTGCGCACTGAAAATATTGGCCCGTTCGTCTATCGGTTAGGACGCCAGGTTTTCATCCTGGAAAGAGGGGTTCGACTCCCCTACGGGCTACAAGCTTTTAAAATAATTATATGGCAAATCATAAGTCTTCATTAAAGAGAATTCGTTCCAACGACAAAAAGCGCTTACGCAACAGATTCCAGCACAAAACGGCGAGAAATGCGATTCGTAAGTTGAGAAGTGTGACCACTAAAAAAGAAGCCAACAAACAATTTCCCGGTGTGGTTTCGTTGGTTGACAAATTGGCAAAAAAGAATATTATCCATGCTAACAAGGCCGCAAACCTCAAGTCAAAGTTGGCCAGATTCGTAGCCTCTCTTTAGGCAAAATACTTTGTTAAATAAAAAAACCTTCCGATCGGAAGGTTTTTTTTATTTTAGGAATTCATTGAGATCAGGAATTCTTCGTTGTTTTTGGTCTTGATAAATCTGTCGTTGATGAATTCCATGGCTTCAACCGGATTCATGTCTGCCAAATATTTTCTCATGATCCACATGCGCTGTATGGTATTTTCCTCCAGCAACATATCGTCACGTCGGGTACTGGAAGAGATCAAGTCTATGGCAGGGAAAATTCTGCGGTTGGCAATCCTGCGGTCGAGTTGTAATTCCATATTACCGGTTCCTTTAAACTCTTCAAAAATCACCTCATCCATTTTAGAGCCAGTTTCGGTCAAAGCAGTGGCGATAATTGATAAAGAGCCTCCTCCTTCAATGTTTCTTGCGGCACCAAAAAACCTTTTGGGCTTGTGAAGTGCGTTGGCATCGACCCCACCACTAAGGATTTTCCCAGAAGCAGGTTGTACGGTATTATAGGCTCTGGCCAGACGGGTGATCGAATCCAAAAGAATGACCACATCATGCCCACATTCTACCATTCTCTTGGCCTTTTCAAGCACAATATTTGCAACTTTTACGTGTCTGTCGGCGGGTTCGTCGAAAGTTGAAGCGACTACTTCACCGTCTACATTCCTTTGCATATCGGTTACCTCTTCCGGTCTTTCATCAATCAAAAGGATCAATTGATATATTTCTGGGTGATTGGCCGCAATAGCATTGGCAATGTCTTTAAGGAGCATGGTCTTGCCCGTTTTGGGCTGTGAAACAATCATCCCCCTTTGGCCTTTTCCAATGGGAGAGAACAGATCGATGATCCTCGTGGATATGGTACTTTGCTTTTCGGCTATATTGAATTTTTCATCGGGAAAAAGCGGAGTCAGGTGTTCAAAAGATACCCGATCTCTTACCACTTTAGGGTCTAGACCATTTATCTTATCCACTTTGATCAAAGGGAAGTATTTTTCGCCTTCTTTGGGAGGGCGTACAGTTCCCAATACGGTATCCCCGGTTTTTAATCCAAACAATCGAATTTGAGATTGAGATACGTATACATCGTCGGGAGAGGAAAGGTAATTAAAATCGGAAGACCTCAAAAAACCGTAACCTTCTTGCATCATTTCCAGAACCCCTTCTGTATTGATGATGCCTTCGAATTCAAAATCGGGTTCGCGGTAGCGGTTTCGATTGTCTCGGTTGTGATTGACCTCGTGGTGCTCTTTCTTTCTTTTGGGGTTATTGTGTTTTCCGTTGTGATGGTTTTGTTTGTGTTGCTGATGGTGTTCTTTCTTTTCCGATTTTTGTTGCTCATGTTTGACCTCAACTTTTCCTTTGGGATTGTCACTCTTAGGATTGTCATTGGTCTTTTTCTCGGGATTTTCTTGTTCTTGACCTTTGGCGCGTGGCTCAGATTTTTCTTTTTTTTGAGGCTTGGCCTCATTCTCATCACCCGGAGCAGCGGCTACTGTATCAATGATTTGATAAATGAGTTCCATCTTTTTAAGCCCGGTAATCCTTTTGACTCCTAGGGCTTTGGCCATTTCCTGCAATTCAGGAAGTTTTTTGCTTTTTAGCGTTGCTATCTCGTACATCAGCTGAGATTAAAAGAAAATAGTGAAAATATAATTGAAAAAAAAGTATTCGAAAATGGGGATATTGGTTATCTCCCGCAGCAATATTACAAATTTTATTTTTAAATTGGAATTTTATATAAAAAACTTAGTTTTAAAAAGTTTAAGCCAATGATCCTGCGCATCCAAACGGTTTTTTTGTTTCTGATATCCATCACCTCTGCATTGGGGCTGTTTTTCTTCCCCCCTATTGATTTTCCAGACTTGGGATTGCCGATTCCTTTGGTGTTGAAATCCTATCTGGTCTTGACTGCCGCCCTTGCGTTTTTGACCCTGTTGTTGTTTAAAAGTAGAAAAACACAGTTGATGATGAATCGCTTGCACTTTTTTGTTCAAATCCTGGCAGCGGCCGGATTGGTCTATGGTTTGGTGAATACGGATTATTTAAATGTTTATCTACTCTGGTTGGTCATGCCTTTGCTGGCTTTGATCCTACTGATATTGAGCAGCAGGTTCATAAAGAAAGACGAAGATCTGATCCGCTCTATTGATCGCTTGCGCTAAGCGACCCTCGTTGGCCCAATTCTATGGCTTCGAGATTTTCTATTTTCCCTTGATTCAGTTCAAACCTCAACATTGTCCTAAGCTTGTGAAAGCCTTGGATGCCACAAGCTCCGGGATTCATGTGTAAAAGATTGTTTTTTCGATCTTGCACGACTTTGAGAATGTGGGAGTGGCCGCATACATACAGCTGTGGTTTTTCCTTCACTATGAGTTTTTTTACCCTGGCATTGTACCTTCCGGGATAGCCGCCGATGTGTGTCATCAATACTTTTACCCCTTGACAGCTGAATATTTGATTTTCCGGGAATTGACTTCTCAATTCATGACCATCGATATTACCATAAACGCCTCTGTGTGGTTTTATTTTTGAAATTCCATCGGCAACAGCAGTGGTTCCTATGTCTCCTGCATGCCAGACCTCATCTGCACCATCGATGTATTTGATTATTTTCTGATCTAAATGACCGTGGGTATCGGAAAGCAGTAGGATTTTTTTCAAAATTAATTTTTAAAACCATTCCAAAGATATTTCAATTTTCCTTTCTTTTAAGCACTGCCGATTTGTTTCCTAAAACAATATCTTTGTGTTGTAAATGGAGTTGAAGAGATATTTTGTTGAGTTGTCTTACAACGGATCGGCTTATCACGGTTGGCAGCGACAACCCAATGCCATGAGTGTTCAACAGGCTTTGGAAGAAGCATTGAGCAAACTGATAAGGGAGCGCATTAGTTTTGTGGGAGCAGGGAGAACCGATACCGGAGTCCATGCCCGACAGATGTTTGCACATTTTGATACCGCACAGAAAATTGTAAATCCAAAAGAAATGGTTTTTCTTTTAAATGGTTTTTTGAAGGATGACATCGCTATCAAAGCCATCAAACGTGTTCAGCCCACTGCCCATGCCCGTTTTGATGCCACAGCCCGTGATTACCAATACCATATCGCTACGACAAAAGATCCCTTTCATGCCCCATTACATTATTATCTAAAAAACAAACCCGATATTGATTTAATGAATCAAGCAGCAAAAATTCTTCTTCTGCACGAAGATTTTCAATGTTTTTCGAGGTCAAATACCGATGTAAAAACTTTTCTTTGTAATATCAAAAAAGCAGAGTGGCAGCAAGAAGACGATTATTTGGTTTTTTATATCTGTGCCAATCGGTTTTTAAGAAACATGGTTCGGGCCATTGTAGGTACCCTTCTGGAAATAGGTTTTAAAAAGAGAAAAGTGGAAGACATAGAGATGGTGATCAAAAGTAAAGACAGAGGCAAGGCTGGGTTTTCTGCTCCTTCACATGGACTCTACCTGAGTCGTATTGAGTACCCTCAAAATATATTTTTAGACTGATGGCAAAGGAAAAAGGAAACATCTTCGATCTAAAATTGTTTTCCAAGTTGATGGTCTATGTAAAGCCCTACAAAAAGACTTATTACTTTGTGATGGTCTCTGCCATACTATTGGCCAGTTTTTCTGCACTGACCCCTTATTTATTGAAAATTACTGTAGACGATCACATTCGTTTAAAGGATTACGAAGGAATGGTCTTTTTGATCGGACTGATGCTGATTGCGCTTTTGTCGGAGGTGATTTTTCAATTTCTGTTTGTTTATTTTGCCAATTGGCTGGGACAAAATGTCATTCGTGACCTGAGGGTGGTTTTGTTCCAGAAGATCGTTGGATTTAAGATGGCTTATTTTGATCAATCTGCCGTGGGAAGATTGGTGACCCGGGCCGTAAACGATATAGAGACCATAGCGAGTATTTTCTCTCAAGGTTTGTTTATGATCATTGCCGATTTGCTAAAAATGGCAGTGGTCATTGTTATTATGTTGGTCATAGATTGGGAACTTTCTCTGATCGTCTTTTCAATTCTTCCGGTCATCTTGTATGCCACACGACTCTTTCAGAAGTCTATGAAGACTGCTTTCGAAGAAGTTCGCCTTCAGCTAGCCAATCTGAATTCCTTTGTTCAGGAAAGGATTACGGGCATGCAAATCGTACAGTTGTTTCATCGAGAAAAAATTGAATATGACCATTTTGTATCCATCAACGAAAAACATAAAAAAGCTTGGTTAAAAACCGTTTGGTACAACTCCATTTTCTTTCCGATTGCCGAAATTTCCTCTTCCATAACACTGGGCTTGTTGGTTTGGTATGGAGGATTGAATGTGGTGGGAGGAGGTTCCATCTCCATGGGTAGCATATTTCTGTTTATCCAAATGTCACAGATGCTCTTTCGTCCTTTACGCCACATTGCGGATAAGTTCAATACCCTTCAAATGGGCATGGTTGCGGCGGATCGCATCTTTAAGATCATCAATACCGAAAGTCAGATCGCCGATCATGGTCAGTGGGATCCTCAAAAAGTTGAAGGTAAAATCACCATCAAGGACTTGAGGTTTTCTTATGTTGCAGATGAAAAAGTTATTCGCGGTATTGATCTGGACATTCAACCGGGAGAGAGAATTGCCATTGTCGGGGCAACCGGGGCAGGTAAATCTACTTTGATCAACCTCCTTTCACGTTTTTATGAATTTGAAAAAGGAGAGATTTGTTTCGACGATCACTCCATTAAGGATTTTAGACTGCAGTCGCTGCGTAAACACGTAGGGATTGTCCTACAAGATGTGTTTTTGTTTGCCGATACCATTTATAACAACATCACGCTTTATAATCCCAATGTGACCCGAGCGATGGTCTATGAAGCTGCGCAACAGATAGGGGTACACGAATTTATAGAATCACTCCCGGGAGGCTATGACTACAATGTGAAGGAACGAGGGGTTATGCTTTCCACAGGACAGCGGCAATTGATTGCCTTTTTGAGGGTTTATATTGCCAATCCCAGTGTGTTGATTTTGGATGAGGCCACTTCCTCCATTGATTCCCACTCAGAGGAACTAATTAAGAACGCAACATATAAAATTACTTCTGATAAAACATCCATATTGATCGCACACCGCTTGTCTACCATTAAAAATGCCGATCGTATCGTGGTGATGGATTCGGGTCGTATTGTAGAAGTGGGTTCTCACAAAGAACTGCTGAACATCAAAGACGGTTTTTACGCCCAGTTGTATAAGATTCAATTCTTGGAAGTAGCCGTTTGATCTAAACGGAAAGGTCTTCAGTCAACATCCGTCGGAGGTCTTCAATATTTTTATACTTACAAAACGTTCCATCCTTGACGTAGGATATTTTTCCGGTCTGTTCAGAAATCACCAATACCACCGCATCTGTTTTTTCACTGATCCCTATGGCTGCTCTGTGGCGAAGTCCAAACCTGGTGGGGATAGAAGTGGATTCAGAAACGGGGAGTACCACACGGGTGGCTTTGATGAAATTGTTATTTACAATAATGGCACCATCGTGTAAGGGACTGTTCTTAAAAAATATGGTTTCCAGAATTTGGGCACTGATTTCGATATTGGCCTCATCCCCGGTACTTTTTAAAAAATCCAGATTGTTCTCTCTTTCAAAAACGATAATGGCTCCTGTTTTTTCATTGGCCATTTTATTGCATGCACTCAACAATGCCATCAAATCTATCTTTAATGACTCTTGATCTTGATTGAGGAATTTAAAATAACGGATGACGTTTCGCCTTGAAGCAAAATTGGTCGATCCAATCAAGAGTAAAAATTTCCTGATCTCTTGCTGAAAAACTACGATAAGGGCAAAAAAACCAACACTGATGAACTTACCCAAGATGTTACTCAAAACATCCAAGTTGAGGATATCAGTCAACTTCCAAATCACATAGAAGATGACAATACCGATAAAAATATTGATGGCAACCGTCCCTTTGACCAGTCGGTAGGCGTAAAAAAGCAGTAAAGCCACCAAAAGAATATCAATAAGGTCGACGAAGGTGAAGTCCAGAAAGTCAATTTTGTCCAATGCGGCTGTTTTTTGTAAAATTATAAAACTATTGGAGGGCTTGCAATAAATCGGCACATTCTTTGGCTTCTTTGACATCGTGAACCCTGAGAATATGAGTTCCCTTGGACAAGGCAAGGGTGTTGAGTACTGTAGTTCCGTTGAGGGCCTCATCGGGTGAAATGGCCAGTTTTTTGTATATCATGGATTTTCTTGATATCCCTACCAGTATTGGCAGCTCAAGGGTTTGGAACAGGTCCAAGTTTTTCATTAACGCATAGTTGTGCTCCAAAGTCTTTCCGAATCCAAAACCGGGATCTATGATCACATCATTGATTCCATCGCTGTAGGCTTGTTGTACTTTTTCAGAAAAATAATACAAGACCTCTTGAACAACATTTTTGTATTTTGGATTTTTTTGCATGTATTTTGGGGTTCCCAGAAGGTGCATCAGTACATATGGAGCACGATGTTTACCAACGGTTTGCATCATGTTGGGGTCAAATTGCCCACCGGAAATATCATTGATCATTACCGCCCCTCTGTTGAGGCATCCCTCTGCTACAGCAGATCGGTAGGTATCTATAGAAAAATATTGTTTGGGAAAGGTTTCAATCAGTTTTTCCAGGATGGGGTAGAGTCTTTTCTTTTCCTCTTCTTCACTGATTTCTTCCGCACCGGGTTGGGTACTGCAAGCCCCCAAATCAATAAAAAAAGCCCCTTCACGAATCATTTTTTCCGTTTGCTCCAAGGCTCGGTCCAGAGCATTGAATCTACCACCGTCATAAAACGAATCCGGTGTAAAATTCAGTATCCCCATGATTTTGGGTTGTCTGAGGTCAATTAACTCCCCTTTGATATTGATGGTCATGCGCTGGCTTAAATTGTTTCTAAACTTTTAATAATGCTCTTTACAGAGTAAAAAAAATTATCGAAATTTACGCCAAAGATAAATAAACCCATGACATCCACCCCTGAACAGTATCAAAGGGTAATGAAGAATTGTCAGTCGCTCTTTGCAAAGAAGATGACTGATTACGGCAGCGCTTGGCGAATACTGCGTCTTCCTTCATTGACGGATCAAATTTTTATCAAGGCTCAAAGAATCAGAGGACTGCAAACCAATGTCACCCAAAAAGTGGATGAAGGTGAAGTTTCTGAATTTATCGGCATTATCAATTACTCCCTTATGGCGTTGATTCAAATCGAGCTGGGAGTTTCGGATACTCCGGATTTGAATACGGAGGAGGCCTTGGACCATTACGAAAAACAAGCGGCGGTGGTTTTTGAGTTGATGATGGCCAAAAATCACGATTACGGGGAGGCTTGGCGCGATATGCGGGTGAGTTCTCTTACCGATCTGATCTTGCAAAAATTGATGCGGGTCAAGCAAATAGAAGGAAACGATGGTAAAACCCTCGTCAGTGAGGGCATTGATGCCAATTATCAAGACATTGTCAATTATGCCGTTTTTGCTATAATTCACCTGAAGGCTTTTGAAGAATAGATGTTAATTAACGTACTCTCAAAACTTTTCTATGCTTTTTTAACCCTTTTGGGAGTTGTGAGCTTGGTGTTTTTTCTTTTTAATGTATTACCGGGCGATCCTGCGCAAATGATGTTGGGACAAAATCAAAGCAGTGAGCAATTGGCATTGGTCAAAAAAAAGTATGGTTTTGACCTGCCTGTTTCGAGGCAATTTCTGCTTTACCTCAATGATTTGTCCCCCTTGTCCATGCACTCAACAGATCAAAATGATATTTCTTATTTCTCTACAGAAAAATACAGTGCCTTCCCCCTGATTCAAAACAGCCGCTATGTTTTGACCCTCAAATGGCCCTATTTAAGAACCTCATATCAAAAAAGAGGTAAAAAAGTTTCTACTGTAATTGCGGAAACCTTTTCAAATACTTTTGTTTTGGCTTTGGCTTCCATTTTTATTGCCATCGTCTTGGGGGTTTTATTGGGCATTATGGCCACACTGCTCTACAATACTTGGATCGATCGGTGGTTGCAATTTGTCAGTACTTTGGGCATGAGCGTCCCTTCCTTTTTTAGTGCGATTCTTTTTTCATGGTTTTTTGGTTTTATATACCATCAATACACTGGACTAAACATGAGTGGAAGTCTCTATGAAATGGATGATTTTGGAGAGGTTAGGGTGTTACAGTTAAAAAATCTGATCTTGCCTGCAGTGGTTTTGGGCATTCGTCCCATAGCTGTCATCATTCAGTTGATGCGCAGCAGCCTACTCGAAGTATTGTCTCAAGATTACATCAAAACAGCCTATTCCAAGGGGTTGTCAACCTTTCAGGTCATCTACAGGCATGGAATCAAAAATGCTTTGAATCCTGTTGTAACGGTCATTTCCGGGTGGTTTGCCTCCTTGCTGGCAGGGGCGGTTTTTGTCGAATATATCTTTGGATGGAAAGGAATGGGAAAGGAAATTGTTACCGCACTAAACACCCTTGATATTCCAGTCATCATAGGCATTGTACTTACATTGTCGAGTCTTTTTATATTGATCAATTTGGCGGTAGATTTTATCTACGCTCAGCTCGATCCACAAGTTAAATTACTATAACCAATTATATTATGAGAAAAAAAATTGTAGCCGGAAATTGGAAAATGAACAACAACAAACGCGAGACCGCCGAGTTGATTCAAGCGCTAAAACCTCTAAGTTTTTCAACCGATGTCAGGGTAATGATCGCTCCTGCTTTTACCCATTTGGTTCAAGCAGAAGAATTGACCCAAGGCGGTCGCATAGAGGTTTTGGCCCAAAACATGAATGCCGCAGAGTCAGGTGCTTTTACGGGCGAGATTTCTGCCGGAATGCTCCACAGCATTGGGGTTAACAAAGTCATTTTGGGACATTCGGAACGCAGGACCTACTACAACGAAACGGACGTTGCCCTCAAGCAAAAAGTAGAAACGGCACTTATCCACGACATGGAAGTCGTTTTTTGTTTTGGGGAGGAACTGGACCAACGCAAAGCAGGCAGTCATTTTAAGGTGGTTCAAACCCAACTGGAAACGGCTCTTTTCGATTTGAGTTCATCCCGGTGGTCCAAGATCATTTTGGCTTATGAACCGGTTTGGGCCATAGGTACGGGAGAAACCGCATCTCCGGAGCAGGCGCAAGAAATGCATGCCTTTATCAGAGGTTTGATCGCTTCAAAATACGATCAGGAGCTGGCAGATGGTGTTTCTATTCTTTACGGAGGAAGTGTAAAACCGGCCAATGCATTGGCCATTTTTTCACAAGTAGATGTGGACGGTGGACTGATTGGTGGTGCCGCACTCAACGCAGATGATTTTACGGCCATAATTCAATCGGCATAAATGGCACTCGCCTACCTGGAAATTGACCTCAGACTGACCCCAACAAATCCTTGGCGGGAGATCATGATCGCCCAAATGGGATCAGTAGGTTTCGAAAGCTTTGTCGATACGCCCAAGGGATTTAAGGGTTATATTCCTCAGAATGATTTCCAAGAAAAAGATTTTCTGCAAATCGATGTTTTTGATATTGAGGGGCTGGAGATTGAGTGGGATACCAAAATCATTCCCCCGGAAAATTGGAACTGTCAATGGGAAGAGAATTTTTCACCCATAAGGGTAGGGGAGGGCTGTGTGGTCAGGGCCGATTTTCACCCCCCCGAAAAGGCGGACTATGAACTGGTGATCACCCCCAAAATGAGTTTTGGTACTGGACATCACGAAACCACAAAAATGATGATTTCCTTTTTGTTGGACTTGAACTGCAACAACAAAACGGTTTTGGATATGGGAACGGGTACCGGGGTATTGGCTATATTGGCTGAGAAAAGAGAGGCAAAGACTGTCCTCGCTGTAGATAATGACCCATGGTGTGTGGAAAATACGCTGGAGAATTTGGAAATGAACCACTCTCAAAAGATCAGTGCTCAATTGAGCAGTACCGTTCCAAAGAAAAAAAAATACGATATGGTTTTGGCCAACATCAACCGCAATGTGCTGTTAAAACAAATTGCAGAGTATGCACAAGTTATAGCGCCCGGAGGGGACTTGTTGATGAGTGGCTTTTATGTTGAAGATTTCGGTATAATTCAAAATGCCTGCAAAACGGAAGGATTTAGATTTATTCGTAATTTAGATGAAAACAATTGGATGGCAGCCCATTTTACCCTATCATGAGTACCGAAAAGCCACAAATCGAAAAAGAAAGTGAAGTAGATGTTCTCACCCAAGTGGAACGAGAACACGAAATCATCCTTTTTAATGATGATGTCAATACTTTTGATCACGTGATCAAAACCCTTGTGGCCTATTGTGAGCATACCTGTGAACAGGCCGAACAATGCGCCTATATCGTTCATTACACCGGAAAATGTGCCGTAAAGACCGGTTCTTTCGAAGAGCTGGAACCCATCTGTCTAAAGTTATTGGATGCCCAACTTTCTGCGGAAATACATTAATTTCTTTTGTTTAATGTTTTTTAATTTTTATATAACAAAATAAAAGACGAAATTTGCGTTATGAAATATTTAGCCCTATTAATTACTCTCGTTTTTTTTATTAATCTTGGTAACTGCCAAAATGATAATGCTATGGATCAAACTATCTATCAATTTAAAGTCAAAGACATTAAAGGTAATACCTTTGATTTTGAAAATTTAAGAGGAAAGAAAATCATGATTGTCAATACGGCTTCAAAATGCGGATTGACGGGACAATATAAAGGACTTCAGATGCTTTACGACCGCTATAAAGACAGCGGCTTTGTCATTGTTGGTTTTCCTGCCAATGATTTTTTATGGCAAGAGCCGGGAAGCGATAAAGAGATCGCAGCCTTTTGTGAAAAGAACTATGGTGTCACCTTCCCCATGATGAGTAAGATTACCGTCAAAGGAAGTGAAATGCATCCATTGTATCAATTTCTTACACAGGTTCGTAAGAATGGTGTAAAAAGTTCGACTGTATCCTGGAATTTTCAAAAATACTTGATCGGTCAAGATGGCAAGCTCGAAAAAATCATCACCCCCAGAATGGCTCCCATGAGCGAGGAAGTGATTGATTGGGTGGAGGAAGATGTATTGGCCGTTAATCAGCATTTGTGAAATTAGATATTTTATCCTTCGGAGCGCATCCCGACGATGTGGAGTTGGGCTGTGGTGGTACTCTTGCCAAAGCTGTTGCTGAGGGTAAAAAAGTAGGTATTATTGACCTTACCCAAGGCGAAATGGCAACCAGAGGGAATCCCCAACTTAGGGCAAAAGAATCTCAAGCTGCTGCAGACATCTTAGGTGTTAGTTTTAGAGAAAATCTCAATTTTAAAGATGCTTTTATATTTAACGACGAAAGTCATCAAATGAAGGTCATCGCTGCATTGCGAAAACACCAACCCAAATTTGTTTTGTGCAATGCTGTAAGAGATCGTCATACCGATCATGCCAAGGCCTCTGATTTGGTTCGTCACGCTTGTTTTTTGAGTGGATTACCGCGCATTGAAACGCAGGACGAACAAGGGAACATGCAAACAGCTTTTAGGCCCCAACATGTTTTTCACTATATACAATGGGAGGAACTTAGCCCTGATTTTGTGGTGGACATATCGGGATTCTTACCCAAAAAAATGGAAGCCATTCGTGCTTTTAAAAGTCAGTTTTATGATAAAAGTGAGGAAGGGCCCAAAACGCCCATCAGCTCTCTTAACTTTTTGGAAAGTGTAGCATCACGGGCCAAAAATATGGGAAGAATGATCTATAAAGATGCGGCTGAGGGTTTTACGACTGATCGACTCCTGGGGGTAGAAAATTTTGACAGCTTACTCTAAATAATAGCAACAAATCATTAAATTTACATCCGATCATGGTGGTTGTAGCTCAGCTGGTTAGAGCGCTAGATTGTGGTTCTAGAGGTCGCCGGTTCGAAACCGGTCTTCCACCCTACAAAACCCCTCTACAAATAGAGGGGTTTTCTTCCTAGTCTGAGCTAAACTTGTGGTTGCTCTTTCAGTGAATTAGACATTCAAATATATCAAAACCAACCTTTTCTGGCAGTCCTGAGACAGTTAAATTGCCAAAAGAATCCACCCTAAAACTCTGAAATTAGACCCCCTCCTCCAAAATTAAATCCACTTTTCTTTTGAGGGTAGAGCGCATATAATGATATATAACCAAAACTTTACAGCTCATAATTATTTTCGAGTTGTAAATGCTTAAATCATTGCTATTACTGTGCTTAACTAGGTTATCTAGGGGTGCTTTTGTTTGGGATTATAAATAGGAGGAAAGAAGTAAGCCAATAACTGATTATATCACATTATATTTTTTTCATTAAATGAACTAGAGTTCCCTTTGAGCATTGAGTATAATTTCTTTTAGAAACTTCAGTAAACTGATTGTCGCAGTCTCTTGAGGCTATAAAAGCGTATTGAGCGGCATGCAGCTACCTGCCGTTTTTATCGATGTTTAAATATTTCTTATTTGAGTTGGTTCTAATACGATCTTCTCTATTAGCCAGTTCCCACAAGGTGTGAAAAATAAAACGGGCTCTTTTGGTGAGCAGTGGGTAATTGATTTTTTCGACGGTATCAGTTGGGAGGTGATAATCGTCGTGGGTACCACTAAAGTAAAAGATAACAGGGATGTCGTTTTTAGCAAAATTGTAGTGGTCAGAACGATAATAATAGCGGTTGGCATAATGTCTGCCCCTTTCATAAACTTTTAGCAGTGGGTCATTATAACGAAAATCAAGGTCTAAGTTGGAATATATTTTGTTAATCGATATGGAAATGTCATGAAGGTCTTGAGAGAGGATGTCAGATCCTATAAGATATAAATAGTCTTCATCACTGTCGTGAAGTAAATCATTTCGACCAATCATGTCAATATTTAAATTCACAATGGTTTGTTGCAGTGGGTAGAGTGGGTTTTCGGAATAATAAGCCGAACCTAACAGGCCTTCTTCTTCACCAGTAACATGTAAAAAAACAATCGATCTTTTGGGTTTATAACCGTTTTCTAATCCAATTTGTAGCGCCTCTGCTATTTCAAGCATGGTAACGGTTCCCGACCCATCATCATCGGCACCATTGTTAATTTGCCCTCCTTCGATTCCAATATGATCAAGGTGAGAAGTCAAAACGATGTATTCATCTGGAAATTCACTTCCCTTGATTATAGCAGCCACGTTTTCTGTTGAGACCATTTTACCATCAACTTTCAAAGTCATCTCTTGAAAATAATTGTTGGTCCCCTCAGCCGCTTGGACATTTAAGTCCATATAGTAGTCTCTCAAAAAATCTACGGCAATTTTTTGACCTTTGCTGCCTGTTCTTCTTCCTTCAAAGTAATCGGAGGCATACACGTAGAGGAGTTCCTTGAGCTCCTGCTCAGTAATGGATTGGGCAAAATCAGTGACCTTTGAATCTTGTCCTTTAATTAAGGTGCTAAAGCAAGTGATAAAAATGAATATGTATCGAATCATGTTAAGGCATTTTCTTTTTTGGTGATTTGAAGATTGATGCCATCCCAAAGGTCAATTCGCTTTTGGAGAGCATCTTTAGAGGCGGAAATGGCCTCTTTCCATTTAAGGGGGTCTGTACCGCAAAGGTTTTTAATCATATCGAGTGCCATGGGGCCATGTGAATCACCGTCGACCTCTATGTGTCTTTCAAAATAATAGATGATCTGATCAAAATTATGCTCGTTTTCTCGATTCATTCTTTTGATCATAGAGATGAACATATCCGGGATTAAATCTTCTCTTCCAAAAGTGAAAACTGCAGCGATTTTGTGGGTTTTACCTTCTTCAATAATACGGAAGGTGAAATTCAAAAAATCGGCCACGTGTGCAGGCAGTCCTGCTTGATCTATGGTGTCAAAAACATCATTTCCCTCTATTAGCTCAGACAATAGTTTTTCAATGCCTCGGGTGTCAGCATCGATCTGTTTCATGGCATTGAGGTACATTTCGAAATGACTGACCGAATTTCCATCCTTGTCCAAATCGGTTTCCTCCCCCCAAACGATCTCATTGATCAGCCTGGCGGCAGAATTGTTAGCAGGCGGTTGCCAGGGTAGGGTGGTGGTGGTCAAATCCAATTGTAACTTTTTGACCAATGACATGAAATCCCATACGGCATACACATGAGATTCCATGAATTGTTTCAAATTGTAAATCGAGTTAATGCTCCCGTAAATGGGATGGGTCATAAGTTTATCCCTGTGTTCTGAGATTTCTGTTTTTAAATTTTCAATCATTTATCAGCTTCATTTTCGTATGCTAAATTAATTATAAATCGTTACACTTATTATATTAAATACTATTATATTACAATTTGGCTTAAATTGAGTATAAGCATATGATCGGCGATGCAAAAGATAAATCTAACATCATTTTTTTTGACGGAGTTTGCAATCTGTGCAACTTTTGGGTAAAGTATGTCGTGAGGAATGATCCAGATGGTGTTTTTTATTTCTCAAGCCTACAATCTGAGTTTGCTGCGAATTTCCTAACACAAAACAATATCAACTCATATTTTGAAACCATTATTCTCTTCACAGAGGGAAGGTTTCTCAAAGAATCAGATGCCGTGGTATCCATTTTATTTAAAATTGGTGGATTCAACAGATTCCTGTCAAGAATCCTCAAATCTCTGCCTGTAAAACTTAGAGACAATCTTTACAAGTTTATTTCGAGAAATAGATATCGACTTTTTGGAAAGAAAGAACACTGCGTGATCCCTGATCAAAATCTAAATAAAAGGTTTCTGTAAACCTTATCTGTTTTATTTAGAATTTTTCTAAATAATTTTTATTTAATGTGATTCATTTGTAAATTTGAATTAATTATGGATTATAATAAAATCAAATCTAGATTTTACAGTTTAAAGTATGTCATTTTATACACCCTAATATTCTTTTTGCTTGGAAGCTTAACAGAATTGTATTTGATTAAACACTATGAAGATACTACTCAAACAATTCCAATTTTTTGTATAGGTCTTTCATTAGCTAGTTTAATTGTGCTTTTTTTCAAGGTTTCTAAACTCACAATTATCCTTTTCAAATTATCATTATTTGTAATTTCTTTAGTTGGGTTATCAGGGGTTTTTTTACATCTTAATTCCAATTATGAATTTGAAAAAGAAATGAGACCTAACTCCAACAGCTTAGATCTATTTATTGAAAGTCTTTCGGGAGCACTTCCTGCACTGGCTCCACTAAATCTAGTTTTACTAGCTATGGTTGGATATTCATATTTATTAACTATAGATGAAAATAAATGAAAAAAAATATCAGTCTAATAATCAACCTCATAATAATAAACATAACATTATTTTCTTGTGATAATACATCATCCAAAAAAAATAAAACAAATAATACCATAAAGGATCAACAAGATTATGTTGAGTCCATTTTAAATTTTAATCTTGTATCTGAGTCCGATTTAGTTGGGCTTGGCTTCTCATCAGATCTAGTAAATACTATTTTAGTAAATCAGCCATTTTTAAATTTATCGAAACTTACATTGTTGTTAGATGCGCATAATAAAGAAGAACTTTTTAAAAAAGCTTTTTTACCGTTAAACCTAAATACAGCAAATGAAAGTGATTTTCAAATGATTCCGGGGGTTGGAAAAAAAATGGCTCATGAATTCGTAGAATATAGACCCTACTCAAGCATTGAGGAGTTTAAAAGAGAAATTGGAAAATACGTAGATGATAGTGAAGTGATTCGATATCTGAATTATGTGTTTGTTCCAGTAGAATTAAATACCTCTAGAGAATCCGATATTAAAAATTTACCTGGTGTTGGGGACAAAATGGCTCATGAATTCATAGAATATAGACCTTATAAAAATATTAATCATTTTAGGCGCGAAATAGGCAAGTATGTTGATAAAAAAGAGTTGAAAAGACTTGAGCGATTTGTTTATTTAAAATAAAATCGCTGTTTTAATAATCAAATTATTTATCCACTTTCATAAAAT
>CALKCR010000048.1:0-11240 GCA_938082715.1 uncultured Flavobacteriaceae bacterium
AAACAACTTTGGTATTAGAAAAAGACTGCTGGAATACGATGATGTAATGAATGCCCAGCGGGAAGTCATCTACAAAAGAAGAAAACACGCACTGAGTGGAGACAGAATCAAACTCGATATCGCCAATATTCTCTACGATACCTGTGAGGAAATCACATTGACCAACAAAGCCTCCAATGATTTTAAAAACTTCGAATTTGAGGTCATCAGTAATTTTTCCATCACCTCTCCAATAGCAGAGGAGGCCTTTCAGGAAACCGCAGAAAACGAAATCATCAACCAGCTATACGATCAACTTAGCGAACATTACAGCAATAAAATTACTGCCAACGCCGCATTGGCATATCCTGTAATCAAAGAAGTTTATGAACGACCTGGTAATACATTCGAAAGAATCGTGGTGCCTTTTACCGATGGGATTAAAACATTAAAAGTGGTAACCAACCTGCAAAAGGCCTACGAAACTGAAGGTAAATATTTGGTTCAGGATTTCGAAAGGAACATCACCTTGGCGTTGATCGACGAGGCTTGGAAAACCCATCTACGCAAAATGGACGAACTCAAACAATCCGTCCAACTGGCCGTTCACGAGCAAAAAGATCCCCTTTTGATATACAAATTTGAGGCCTTTGAACTCTTTAAGACCATGATCAATAATTTGAACAAAGAAGTACTTTCTTTCCTCTTCAAGGGAGGTCTTCCCAGTCAAAGTGATGATCAGATTCACGAAGCCAAAAGAAGACCCACCACACCCAAAGGATTCAAAACTTCAAAAGATGAAGTCCTCAATACCGATGAAATGGCACAACGAAATCGCAATGTAGGAGCTGGCGCTGGTGGTGGACAAAGAAATGTGGTGGAAACCATTGTTAGAGAACGACCCAAAATCGGAAGAAACGAAAAGGTAGTCATCCGAAATGTCAGTACAGGCGAAACCAAAACCATTAAATTCAAGCAAGCTGAGCCACTGATCAACAAAGGGGAGTGGGTCATCAATAATTAATTTTATAAATTAATGATCGCAATAATAGGGTGATGGAAGTTTATGCTAAGGTTTTGTTGTGGGTAGTTCCCTTTTTTTTAATATTAATTATTGCAGAGATTGCCTACGGTCACTATACCGGCAAGCAGACCCATAGATTTATGGACACCCTGTCCAGCTTGAGTTCCGGCATGACCAATATTCTAAAGGACATTTTGGGTTTGGTAGTGGTCATCGTTACTTATCCTTATTTACTTGAAAAGCTTGCTCTGATCAAGCTAGAAAACAGCTGGTCATTGTACGCCATTGCGTTTATCTGTATTGATTTTGCGAGTTACTGGGGGCATCGATTGAATCATAAAATCAATTTCTTTTGGAACCAACATGTGATCCACCACAGCAGCGAGGAGTTTAATCTGGCTTGTGCCCTGAGGCAAAGCATATCGAATATATTGGGTTATTCTGCTTTATTTTTAATTCCTGCAGCCTTGCTCGGTGTCCCACAACAAATCATCAGTGTCTTGGCTCCCCTTCATTTGTTTGGTCAATTTTGGTATCACACCCAACACATTGGAAAACTCGGATTCCTTGAATATGTTCTAGTTACTCCATCACAACATCGTGTTCACCATGCCATCAACCCCATTTATATCGATAAAAATTTGGCCGCTATTTTTTGTGTCTGGGACCGCTGGTTTGGAACCTTTCAAGAAGAGTTGGAGGAGGAACCTCCTGTCTACGGTGTTTTAAAACCGGTGCATACCTGGAACCCATTGATCATCAACTTTCAACATCTATGGGGTATGATTCAGGATGCCTGGCACACCCGTTCTTGGAAAGATAAACTTACACTGTGGTGGAGACCCACCGGATATCGACCCGATGATGTGGCTTTGAAATTCCCCAGAACAAGAATAAGTACTGAATCCCCCTTCGAAAAATATAATCCCGAGGTGAGTTATTTAAAAAAAGCTTGGGCACTTTTCCAATGGCTGTGCATCACGGTTTTGTTGCTCTTATTACTCTCCAACTACGGGTCGTTTTCTTCCTCTCAAGCACTCTTTATAGGCGGACTGATAATGATCAGTATTTTTGGTTTCACTTCACTGATGGATGGTTATCAATGGTCCTATGCTTTTGAATTGGGTAGAAACTTCTTAGGTTTGTTGTTTTTTTGCCTACCCTATCAAAGTGACTTTTATTTGACTCATATTCCAGGATTGTTCTACTTTGGAATCATCTACTTTTCATTCAGTATCATAGGGTTGCAAATGCTGGATAAAAAAAGAAGCCCACCCCTTTGAATGAAGGATAAGAAAAAAGTATTGTTGTTGGGACCTGCACACCCGTTTCGCGGCGGTATTGCCGATACCCAAAATTATTTAGCCCAAAATTTAAAAGCACTCGGGCATGATGTGAAGGTCTTCACCTTTACTACCCAATACCCCGAACTTCTCTTTCCCGGTAAAACTCAATTCAGCGACGAAAAGGGCCCGGATCAACTCAAAATCAAAAGAAAAATTCACAGTTTCAACCCCTTAAATTGGTATAAGGTTGCCCGATCCATCAACCGGCTTAAACCTGATTATGTAATTTTTAGATACTGGACTCCATTCCTTGCCCCTTGTTGGCATGTCATTGCACGCGGTATCGATAAAACCATCCAAAAAATAGGCCTTGTCGATAATTGGATTCCCCATGAAACCAAGTTCTGGGACAAAAGCCTAACCCGAATGTTTTCAAATCAAATGGATGCCTTTGCTTCCCTATCAACGGCTGTTGGGGATCAAATTTCATCTGACAAACCTCAGCTGCCGGTATGGAAGGGATTCCATCCCATTGCAGACCACTTACCTCAAGCCATCACCCAAGAAAAAGCTCGTAAGACATTGGGCTGGCCCCAAAACAAAAAAATTGTACTGTTTTTTGGTTTGATCAGAAAATACAAAGGCTTGGATTTACTCATAGAAGCTTTTTCTAAAACCCCACTGAATCGCTCGGATGTGATCTTGGCCATAGTGGGTGAGACATATGAACCACAACAGAAATACACCGAACTCATCCAAAAACACAAACTCAGTGAGCGAGTAATTTGTGACTTTAACTATGCCAATACCCAAAAGGCCACGCATGCTTTTTGCGCAGCAGATGTCATTGCTCAAACCTATATCAGTGCTACTCAAAGTGGGGTAACCCCCTTGGCCTACCATTTCAAAACACCACTTTTGGTATCTGACCTTCCGGGCCTTAACACCCCCATTTTGGAGGATCAAACTGGAATGATCACAGAAATCGAACCTCTAAAAATAGCCGAGAACCTAAATAAAATGCTCTCTGATGATAGGCTTTCATACTTTCAACCCTCCTTTCAAAAAGTAGGTAGGAAATACAGTTGGAAATCTTTTGGACAGTCTTTGATGTCCTTTATGACTCAGTTATAAATGATGTTAGTGGAGTAAAATTTGTACTTTTAAAAAAAACAACTACATGAGAAATCTATTCATTGTGATCTCCCTTTTGGTAATGAGTTCTTGTACTACCAAAGTTGGGTCTTCAAACGAAACCCCTCCCAATATAGTTATCGTCTTTACAGACGATCAGGGCTATCAGGATTTGAGCAGTTTTGGGTCTCCCAATATCAATACTCCACATTTAGACCAAATGGCCAAAGAGGGGCTGAAACTCACTAACTTCTATGCCGCACAGGCGGTGTGTTCGGCATCAAGAGCGGCCCTACTCACCGGTTGTTACCCCAATCGAATTGGTATTGCCGGTGCCTTATTTCCGCATCACAATATAGGAATCAATGCACAGGAAACCACCTTGGCAGAAATGTTAAAAGCACAAGGTTATAAAACTGCGATCTTTGGGAAATGGCATCTGGGACATCACCCGGAATTTTTACCCAATAACCACGGTTTCGATGAATTTAAGGGCATCCCCTACTCCAACGATATGTGGCCAGTTGATTATGAAGGAAATCAAGTCGCTGCGAATCACCGACTGGCAAAAGCATACCCACAACTTCCTTTTTTCAATAACTTCGAAGTGGTCAAAGAAATTCGAACATTGGAAGATCAAGGGCAGTTGACCACTGAACTGACTGAAGCTGCCGTAGATTTTATTGAGCAAAACAAAGAGAACCCATTTTTCTTATATCTTCCACACCCAATGCCTCATACGCCCATTGCGGTTTCTGATAAATTCAAAGGAAAAAGTGAAAAAGGCTTGTATGGAGATGTTATTATGGAAATCGATTGGTCGGTGGGACAAATCATGAAGAAGCTCAAAAAACATCAACTCCACGAAAACACCTTATTCATTTTTACCAGCGACAATGGCCCCTGGTTGAGTTTTGGGAATCATGCGGGCAGTGCATTGCCATTGAGGGAAGGAAAAGGTACCGCTTGGGAGGGAGGACAAAGAGAACCTTGTGTGGTCTATTATCCCAAGGGAATTAAAGGAGGAAGAACCATTGAAACCCCCATGATGGCCATTGATATATTGCCCACCATTGCAGAAATCACTGGAGCAACTTTACCTAAGAATAAGATTGACGGAAAAAGTGCATGGGACATTTGGACTGGTAAAACTGACCAAAGTCAACACCAAGCCTTTTTCTTCTATTACAAAAAGAATGAATTGCATGGGGTTCGATACCAAGATTGGAAACTTTATTTTCCTCACACCTATCGCACCCTAAACGGCAGAGCAGGCGGACAAGATGGATATCAGGCCAAATACGAGATGAATACGGTTGAAAATATTGAGCTGTATGACCTGAAACACGACATCAGTGAAACCAATGATGTAGCCTCACAGCACCCTGAAGTGGTCGAAAAAATAAAAGTCCTTGCCGACGAAATGCGAACTAAATTAGGAGATAAACTTTACAATATTGAAGGAACTGAAAATCGGCTGGTTGGAAGAATTAATTGATCTCAAAAACATGAAAATCATGCATCTACTTTTAAGTCTAATATTCATAAACACTTGTCAGATTGGTGCTCCTGCGCCAGAAGATCGTTCGACGGCAGTGTGGAACCCCAATGAGAACTTTCAAGGTAAAGCCAAAGCCTACTTTGCCTCCGGATGCTTCTGGTGCGTAGAATCCGTATACGAAAGCTTAAAAGGTGTTGAAGGGGCCTATTCCGGCTATGCCGGAGGGAAAACCAAAAACCCAACCTACTACCAAGTAATCACCGGGAAAACAGGACATGCGGAAACGGTGGAAGTGATTTATGATCCTAAAATAATTGATTTCGTCACCTTGGTAGAAGTTTTTTTTGATTCCCATGACCCCACCCTGCTCAACCAACAAGGTCCCGACCGTGGAACACAATACCGCTCCGTAGCCTTTTATCAAAACGAGTCAGAAAAGAAAATCATAGAGGAACATATTTCTAGACTCACAATGGAAAAAGTTTATCAACAGAAAATCGTAACCGAAGTCAAGCCGCTATCGAAGTTTTATTACGCAGAGAACTATCATCAGGACTATGAAAAAAACAACCCCAATGATCTGTATATATTAAATGTTTCCAAGCCGCGACTGAATAAATTTAAAGCCATATCCCCTGAATTGCTTAAGAAAGAAGAGCATTGATGTTATGTTAAAATCGCTCCGTTAAACCTTCGCCAGATACGGTAAAACACCATTCCAACCAAGGAACCGAAGGCCATGCCAGAGACCACATCCAAAGGATAATGTACTCCAATATATATCCGACTGTAGGCCACCAAAAAAGCAACGAACAATAACAAAAAGGGCAAGCTGTTGTATTTGACCCGAAAAATACTTGAAAAGAAAACCGTTAAGGCTAAAGAATTGGAAGCATGACCTGAAAAGTATCCATACAACCCTCCGCAAGTGGGTTTGACCAGTCTTACCATCTCTTTGATCGCAGGCTCGTGACAGGGCCGCAAACGTTCAAAACCATATTTAAAAAGATTGGTTCCCTGATCCGTAACCAAAATGAGAAGGGCAACGAATAAAAGCAACATTAAAAAAGGTTTAAGACTTGTTTGCCTGAGGTACATAAAAGCCAAAAATAAATAAAGGCTAATATTGGTCGCCTTATTGGTCATCAACATCCAAAAACCATCAAAGGTATTGGCTCCCAAATGGTTGAGAAAAAGAAATAATTGTTGATCTAGGGCAATGAGTTCTTCCACGGGCTAATCCAAATTTTCCATCTCTTTATCGTAGAAATCCAATGCCTGATCAATAAGCTGGGCAGTCTGGGATTCTAATTCCTCTCTGTCTTCTTTTTCAAACTCTTCCATCCAGTGGACTTCATCATTTGCCACGTTGAGAAAAAAACGGGGATACTCTGTGTGGGCAATAAAAATTGCGTCCTCCAATGCCGAGCTGTCTGCAATCAAAAACTTTGGTAAATCCATTTTAAATATTGGTTTAGGGAACTAATTTTTGGGAAAGATACTGAAATCTGAGAACCAACAACAGTGCTGAAAGTATTAATCCTGTTAATAGTCCAATCCAAATTCCATAAGCAGCCCACTCGGTATTTAGTCCCAAATAGTAGGAAATGGGAAAACCTATGGCGCCATAGGAGATAAAGATCAGAAAGGCCGGGATAATCACATCCTGAATTCCCCTTAAAGCTCCTAAAACTACAGCCTGAAGCCCATCGGCTATTTGAAAAAAGGCAGCGATCAGGATTAAATTTGAGGCAATTTCAACCACTTCATTGACGTCTGAAGAAATCTCAGGTACGTTGCCATCCAAGTACAGCCAAGGAAGTAGATCGTGGGTAGCGATAAAGAACAAGCAAAAAAGAGAGCTCATCAAAAAAATGAGTAAAAAGGTAGAGACTGCCACCCGCCTGAGGGCGGTAAAATCTCCACGTCCCTTTTCGTTTCCAACACGGATCATAGCGGTTACCCCCACACCAATGGCAACCATATATGTCATTGATGACAAATTGAGTGCAATCTGATTGGCAGCTTGGGGATTTTTTCCCAACAAGCCCGACATCCAAATGGCCGAAGTAAAAAAAGTAACTTCAAAAAACATTTGCAATGCAGAGGGAAGTCCAAAAGAAAAAATTCTTTTAAAAAGTGATTTTTTAAGCTTTATCCTAAAAAGTTTGCGATTGTATCTTTTAAAACCATTTTTATTTTTTACGTTGATCGCCATAAACAAAACCATTGTCCATCGTGAAAACAATGTTCCTAGAGCTGCTCCCTCAACACCCAATTCTGGAAAACCATGGAGTCCGAAAATCAAAAGGTAATTCAACAGCACGTTGATCACATTGCCCATCAAGGTAGCATACATGGCCAAACGGGTCTGAAATAAGCCCTCTGCAAACTGCCTCAGTCCCTGAAAACCAACCAATGGTACCAGCGACAGGGCCACCCAAAAAAGGTAAGGCTTGGCCAAGGCAACCACCTCATCGGGCTGTCCCATTTGAGAAAACAATGGTTGCGCCCACAGCACCAAGGAGGCCAAAACAACACCCAATCCAAAACACAGAATCAGCCCATGAACAAAAATATACCTGACCTTATTGTGATTTTTTGCACCAAAAGACTCGGCAATCATGGGAGTAATGGCGGTAGAGAATCCTATTCCTAGAGACATGGCCACAAAGACAAAACTGTTGCCCAATGATACGGCGGCCAATTCTGCTGTTCCCAATTGCCCCACCATGATGTTGTCGATCAACTGTACTACCGTATGCCCCAGCATACCCACTATAACAGGATAGGCCAATTTAAGATTGGTGCCAAATTCTCTAGTGTAAGTACTGAGGTTCATGAAAATAAAGGGGATGATAAAGATTCTTATTCAAGTCCCAATTGATCTGTGAGGTACACCAAAGCAGCCATTGTCGCAGCTCCCAACTCCAATTCTCTCTTGTTGATCTGATCAAAAGTATCCATCTCCGAATGATGATGAATGAAATACCTTTGGGAATCGGTTTTTAAACCCGCCAAAACCAATGAATTTCCTTTGAGTAGGCTTACATCTGCACCACTCCCATTTCCTTCAAATAAATGAATATAATAGGGGTCAAAATACGGTTTCCATGACAAAATTTTATTTAAGTATTGCGCTTTTGTATCAAAAATAAATCCCCTTGGGGTAAACCCTCCGGTATCGGACTCTAGTGCAAGGAGGTGTTGTTCTTTATCTTTTTTAACCCTTTTACTGTAGGCCTTGGCACCCTTCAATCCATTTTCTTCATTGGCAAACAATACCACGCGAATGGTGTTTTTGGGGCGAAAATCTTTTAAACTCATCAACCTGAGCACTTCCATTGACTGAACCACCCCGGCTCCATCGTCGTGTGCACCATCTCCCAAATCCCATGAATCCAAGTGGGCTCCAACCAAAATGATTTTCTCTGGAGACTCTTGGCCTTTGATTTCGGCAATGACATTATAGGATCTTACTTCCGGATAATTCTTGCAATTCTGCTTGATGAAAAACCGTAGTTTGGGATTCAAGGCGATCATGGAGCTGAGCAACTCAGCATGGTTAGTACTGATCGCAGCAGCGGGAATTCTTTTGTTGATGGGTAAATCTCCGTAACTCATCACTCCCGTGTGAGGGTAATCGTCCAATCGAAAATTCAAAGAACGAACGATCACTGCCAGCGCACCGTATTTGGATGCTTCGGCGGCACCACTGTATCTCTGGTCTACTGCACCACCATAGGCTTTAAATGTATTGACAAGATCTGCCTGCAAGGGACGATTAAAAAAGACAATCTTGCCTTTGATTTTTTCCTTACCCAATTTAGCCAGGTCATCAATGTGTTTTACTTCGATTACATTGGCTCGAATTCCTACAGAGGGTGTAGCAATGGAACCTCCCAAAGCACAGATGTTCACATTAATTGTATTTCCCGGGCTGGATTCAATGTTGGCATATTCAAAAGTACCCCTAACCCACTTGGGAACCATAACGGCTTGCAACCAAACAGAATCCAATGGAAGCGCATCGAGTTCCTCCTTGGCCCACTTTACGGCCCACTCTGCATTTAGAGAACCCGACAAACGGCCACCTATTTGATTGGTCAGATGATCCAGCCAATCATAACTTTTTCCTTGGGTCAGAGCCTCTTGGTAAATCTTCTTGATCTTCCGCTCCAGGCCTTCTTTCTTCTGGGCATGCAAGGAAAGACTGCTACACAATAATAATAGCCATAATTTTTTCATCATCAATTAAAGTTTGGGTTTAGCGGCAAATTGTTGAATATCGTCGACCGTAACCGGGTTCGATCCCAGAATCATCAATCTTTCAATAACATTTTTAAGCTCGCGTATGTTTCCGGTCCAAGGATAATCCATCAAACGATCAATGGCATTTTTGGAGAAGGTTTTGGGATCCAAACCTTGTTCGGCGATCAGGTTTTCTGTAAAATAATCCACCAAAAGTGGAATGTCTTTTTTTCTTTCTTTCAGAGAAGGAACTTTAATTAGGATAACAGCCAAACGGTGATAGAGGTCTTCACGAAAGTTCCCCTCTTCAATTTGTTTGTCCAAATCTTTGTTGGTGGCAGCAATAACACGTACATCAACTTTTATATCTTTTTCGCCTCCCACCCTTTGGATTCTGTTCTCTTGAAGGGCTCTCAAAACCTTGGCTTGAGCAGTAAGACTCATGTCAGCCACCTCATCCAAAAAGAGTGTACCCCCATTGGCAATTTCAAACTTTCCCGGACGATCTTTGATGGCCGAAGTAAAAGCCCCCTTGATATGACCAAAGAGTTCGCTTTCAATCAATTCGGAAGGAATGGCAGCACAATTCACTTCCACAAAAGGAGATACGGAGCGATTGCTTTTTTGATGTAAATGATGAGCTACCAACTCTTTACCGGTTCCATTTTCTCCAGTAATAAGAACCCTGGCCTCTGTGGGCGCTACCTTTTCGACCAAATTGTGAATTTCGTTGATTTGGTCTGAAGCCCCGATCATTTCGTATTTTTTGGCAATGCGTTTCTTTAGGTTTTTATTCTCTAAAACCAAATTTTTGATTTGCAATGCATTTCTAACTGCAGTCAGCAGTCGATTTAAATCCGGTGGTTTTGAAATAAAATCATAGGCTCCCGATTTCATGGCTTCTACTGCGGTAGAAACATTCCCATGGCCAGTCAACATGATAAAAGGAACATTGATACCGTTTTCTCTGGCTTTTTGTAAAACCTCTACACCGTCCATTTTTGGCATTTTGATATCGCACAACACCAAGTCAAAATCTTCCTTTTTTAGGGTGGTCAGACCTGATTTACCATCTTCACATTGGGTGATTTCATAGTCTTTATTTTCTTCTTCTAAAATACGGATCAGCACCCTTCTGATGGGCTCTTCGTCCTCAATCAATAAGATTTTTTTCATTTGGTCTCGGAGGTATTATTTTTAAGGGTAACGACCCTTTGAGGGAATGGTATTTCAATATTGATTGCCTTCAGTTTTTCAAAAATCTTAAATCTGAGATCACTTTTAACGAGATTGGCCTCAAAGCTTTTGTTCATAGAAAAGAAAAGTTGAAATATCAAAGCACTGTCGCCAAAGTCCTCGAAAAGCAGGAAAGGCTCTGGTTTCTTCAATACCTTGGGGTGGGCATTGGTAATCTCTATGACTGTATCCTCCAATAGTTTTACATCGGTATTGTAGGCTACCCCAAAGTGGATGGACTCTTTGGTCAAAGTTCCATTTTCTGTCCAATTATAAAGTATAGAGGTTAAAAATTTATGATTGGGGATGATCAATACCTTATTGTCTCGGGTCACCGCTCTGGTGGTTCGCAACATAATGTTTTCTACCCTTCCCACCTGACCATCCACTTGTATGACATCTCCTACATGTACGGTTTGATCGGCCAGTATAGAAATGCCAGAAAAGACATCTTGAATCAATGTTTGCAAGGCCAAACTAACGCCCACCAAAAGGGCAGCAGATGCTGCAAAAATCGTACTTACTTTTACCCCAACATTATCCAGTGTAATCAGAATTACGATCAAATAAACCAAGTAGTTGAAAAAGGTTAAAATTCCTCTAAACTTAAGTTTAGTATCGTTGTTCAAGGTTTTGAATACAATACGACGAAATACTTTTAGGAATAAGTAAGTGAGAAAAAAGACGCCAATGATAATTATCATTGACTTAGGAGTGAGAACGATATCACTGCCGATCTTAATCTGATAATTAAAAAAATCTGTTATTTTTTGCATGTCATTAAATCCATACTAAGATAATACAAAAACAAAACCCACCCTTATTTCTA
>CALKCR010000049.1:0-16515 GCA_938082715.1 uncultured Flavobacteriaceae bacterium
TCGCTGATAACATGGTTGGATCAGATACTAGTGCATGGGGATATGGTGCTATTGCTTCTGGAAATGCTACTCCACAAAGCGGCGGTATTCTCGCTTATAAATTCAATTACGGAATGGGAACTATTTCTAAGATTAATACTATGTTAGCTCTTATCCCAAACATTGATTTTGGATCAGAAGGTTCCTTAAAATGGGAAGCTGAATTAAAGTATATAAGAGGATGGTTATATGCTGATATGGCTTTTCTCTACGGAGGAATGCCTATAATTACAACACCAATTTCTGCTGATGAGGCAAATGAAATTGGTAGATCTACTCAAGCTGAAACATATGCTGCAGCGATTAGTGATCTTACATTTGCTGCCGAAAACTTAGGTACATCTCCAAATGATGATCAAGTTGGTAGACCAACAAACATGGCTGCTAATACTGCCATTGGGTTTGCACTTTTAAATCAAAAGGACTATTCTGGTGCAGCTGCTCATTTTGCTAAAGTAATTTCTCTTGAGGGAAGTGCTGTACTTCTTGAACCTGCATCTGTTTGGGATTGCTTAAACAGAGGTTGTGCTGAGGATAGTAAAGAAATTATCTGGTCTATTCAAAACGGTCCTTTAACTGAAGGAAGTTATGATTTCATACCTATGGGTATCCCTACTACCAGTGCATATAACGGATGGTCAGGCTCTAAATTTACCCAAGATCTTGTAGATGCTTTTGGAATGGCTAATGGCCTGCCAATTACAGATCCAGCTTCTGGTTATGACCCAGCTAACCCACGTGAGGGCAGAGATCCTAGATTAGGAATGACTTTCTTTTTTGAAGGGGACCCATATGATGGAGGAGTAATTAGTGATGTAAATTTTCAGGGTGTTTGCTGTAGTGGTGACACTAGATTAATGGCAAATGTTGGTATAGCTCCAGTTTTTCCGAGGAAATATACTGCAACGCCGGAACATACACCGGAAGCATTCGCTCAAATGAATACGATAACTTATGCATCCCCAATGGACGTTAACATATATAGATATACAGCCGTTTTACTTGGACATTCAGAGGCTTTAAATGAGTCTGGGAATACTGCAGGTGCATATGCTGGAGTTAACAAAGTTAGAACTAGAGCAGGTTTACCTGAATTAACACCAGGCCTTTCTCAATCAGAAATGAGAGATGCTATATTATACGAAAGTAGAGTAGAGCACGCTCTTGAGGGGAGAAGGTATTATGATCTTAAAAGAGCCGGGATATTAATGGAAACAGTTAATTCAAATAAAGGATGGGATTTACACGGTGGAGCAAATTATAAAGCTCATTATGATTTATGGCCTTTACCAGGTGGTTTTGTAGACAATAGCCCAGCTATTGAACAAAATCCCGGATACTAAATTAAAATATATATATTTAGTAGGAATTAAACTTAATTTGATTTAGTAAGTTTAATTTTATAAGAACCTTTAAAAGGTAGGGAGCCTTCTCCCTACCTTTTTTTAAATAATAATTGAATGAAGTGTTTTCTTATTATATTCATTTTTTTACCATCTCTTTTTTTTGGTCAAAGTGCATTTTCAGATGTAACATTTAATTCAGGAATAGACAATAAATATGATGTTTATGAAGGTCTTTTTGGAGGAGGAGTAGTTGCTTTTGATTATAATAATGATGGTTTTGAAGATTTATATATAACAGGGGGAAAGAGTCAAGATGTTTTATATAAAAATAATGGAGACGGAACATTTAAAGATGTAATTAATGGATCTGGCCTTTTAAAAGACAGTCTTATTGTAACTACTGGAGTTTCTTCTGCAGATGTAAATAAAGATGGATATATTGATCTACTAGTTACTACAATTACCTCACAAAACAATCACCCAAATGAAAAGAATAAAATGTCTTCTAATTTATTATACATTAATAATGGAGACGGTACTTTCAGTGATTTAAGCTCCAAATATGGAATACAAAAAAGAAATTTCTCCACATCCTCTTCTTTTGGGGATATTAATGCGGATGGTTATCCAGATTTATTTATTGCAAATTATTTTAAAGACTTCTATTTTGATGATAATCCGCTAAGCTCAAATAGACTATCACTTTTAAATAATTATAGTATTCGATCGGATTATGAAACAGGACAAGATGAGTTGTATATAAATATCGAAGGAAAGTATTTCAAAGAGGTTTCTGACTTGTTAGTTGATGCGGGGAATGGATATGGTTTTGGAGGAGTTTTTACTGATTTTGACAATGATAATGATTTGGATTTATTTATTATTAATGATTTTGGGGAGACTCATGAACCTAATCGACTATTAGTTAACCAATACCCAGAGCTTAGATTTGAAAATAAAAGTAAAGAGATGAAGATTAACTTTGGTCTAAAATCAATGGGAGTGGGAGTGGGAGATTATAATAATGATAATTTACTTGATTATCATGTAACAAATATTTTTGCCGGACCATTTATAGTTAATAGAGGAGACGGGCTTCCATTTATTAATCTTACAAATAATATTGGAACTGGAATAAGTAAAATAAAAAGCTTCAAAGATTCTGAATCGGTTGTCATAGGCTGGGGGAGTCTTTTTTTGGATTATGATAACGATACTGATTTAGATTTATTTAATTCAAATGGACCAATAAATCCAATGGTAATTCCTATACCAAATATTTTATTCGAAAATAAGGGAAGAGTCTTTGAGGTAAATGAAAAATCAGGTCTAATGGACTATGGAATTGCAAGAGGTTCTGTTCATTTTGATTATGATAATGATGGCGACCAAGATATTTTTGTTGTAAATCAAAGGCCCGTTGAAAGTGTAGTTTATGGTGAAAATATGGGGTCTAAACTTTATCGAAACGATTCCAAAAACGATAATAATTGGCTAAAGATTAAGTTAAAAGGAAAGCAATCGACAACAAGAGGTTTAGGTGCAAGAATAAGAATTGTATGTGATGATTTGAGTATGATCAGAGAGGTTGATGGTGGGTCTAGCCATGCATCTCAAAATAGTTCTATAGTACATTTTGGATTGGGACAAAATCAAATAGTAGATTCAGTTACCGTTACTTGGCCTGGGGGTAAGACCCAATCTTTAATAAATCCAGGTATTAATCAATTGATCGTAATTGAAGAAATTTTTAATAAAGAAATATCAATTTTTCAAACAATAATAAATTATTTTAAATACTAATTATCATATGAAAAATTCAATTACAATATTTTTAATAATCTTAATTATTGGATGTAATGAAAATCCAATGCGAATTTCTCATTCCCCCCAAAATAAAATCATACCTACACCAAAAGAGATAAAGTACCTATCCAATAAAAAGTCTTTAAAGCTACCCAAGGATATTAAAGTATATTCCTCAGATGCTAGTTTAAGACCCATCGTGACCATTTTTGTGGAGCAACTCAATTTATTGGGTCATAAACATCAGTTATCATTTGATAAAACGACCAATGCGAATATGTCAATTATCCTTGATGAAACACTCAAAACAGAAGAGTATCAGATTAATATTGATCAAAGCGTAATTCTTAGCGGAGGTTCCTATAAGGCGATTTCGTCGGCGATGACTTCTATGTTGCATTTGATAGAAAAAAAGGATGACCATACGTTATTTCCTATGGTTGAAATTAAAGATTATCCTGACGCCACATTTCGTGGATTGATGATAGACTTAGCTCGTCGATGGCACTCAATAAATACATTAAAAAAACTTGTGGATATGTCAGCTTTTTACAAGTTGAATTACATGCAATTACATTTGACTGATGATCAATCCTTTACTTTCCCCTCAAAGGCATATCCTAAATTGGCCACTAAGGACAAACATTACACAAAAGAAGAGTTAGTAGATTTAGTTAATTATGCAGATCTGAGAGGAATTACCTTGATCCCAGAAATTGATATTCCCGGACATTCAAGAAAATTTATTGAGACTTATCCTGAAATTTTCTCCCCTAAATTAAAGAAGTGGGGGAAAAACATGTGGGGAGGAGACGCCTTTAACAATGTTATCAATATTGGAAGTGAAAAAGTATATTCCGCACTTGATGTCATTTTAGATGAAGTCATTGAGATTTTTCATACGTCGCCCTATATACATATTGGGGCTGACGAAGCGACTATTGATAATCTCAAAGGTGACCCTTTGGCTGAGGCCATGATGAAAAAAGAACATTTAGAAGGTAATGTTCATGAGCTTTATAGATATTTTATCGTTCGAATGAACGACATGGTAAAAAGTAAAAATAAAACCATGTGTATATGGGAGGGATTTAAGCGAGAAGGTAAAATAGAAATACCTAAAGATCTAATTGTTTTCGAGTTTGAATCACTTTATAATCTGCCCAATCATTTAATTGAGGATGGATATACTTTAGTAAACACCTCTTGGATGCCACTATATGTTGTTGGAACTGGAATTGAGGGAGGGTGGATTCCCCGTAAATGGGAACCAAAAAAAATCTACTCATGGAATATGTGGCAGTTTGAAAATTGGTACCACAAATCTCCTTCCTATAAAAAACCGATTCAGTTAGACAGAACCCCTCTTGTAATTGGAGCTCAAATGTGTGCATGGGAGCAAACTGATGAGGGAGAAATACCAAGTTTACGAAGAAGAGTCCCCCCATTTGTTGAAAGAATTTGGAATACAGATTACAAATTGCCTTATGAAGAGTTTTATACTAACTTGGATCAATCAGACAATAGACTCACAAGTATCATCAACAATAGTGATCAGGATAGCCTATTGGTAGGGTTTAATATTATGGATGATGGTAATGGGTTTCCCATTAGGGCCGAAGATTAATGTAGTATATTCAAGACCAATACAATTGAAATATTTTCGTGCAAAGATTTGCTAAATTATCGTTTGTAATATGCCTTTTTTTTGGCTCCACTTCATCACATTCTCAGAATCATAGTATTGCAAGAATCTGGAATGAGGTTATTTTGGAGTCCATTAGGAATGATTTTGCAAGGCCTACAGTTCACGCAAGAAATCTTTTTCATCTCTCTGCGGCGATGTATGATGCATGGGCAGTCTTTGATGAGGAATCACGTCCCTATTTTCTCAACCAAAACAATCATGGTTACCACATTCCTTATCAAAAAACAATCTATCCTGGCGATAAAGATAAAAACAGGGAAGTGGCTATTAGCTACGCGGCCTTCAGGATTTTGAATCACCGCTATGAAATCTCCCCAGGTTATAACAAATCCCAGGTAATTATCGACAAGGCATTTTCTGCACTTGGTTATGATCCTAATTTCAATTCTATTGACTATAGTTCGGGAAATCCAGCTGCTTTGGGAAATTATATCGCCAAAAGCATCATTGATTATGGTTGGCAAGATGGATCAAATGAGGAGTATTTCTATACAAATCTTTATTATGAACCTGTAAATAAACCTCTACAACTAAAAAATGCTGGGGTAAGAGGAATAACAGATATCAATAGGTGGCAACCACTTGCTTTTGAAAAATTTATAGATCAATCTGGTAACGAATTGGCTGGGAATGTTCCAGAATTTCTAGGACCAGAATGGGGGAAAGTACTCCCTTTTGGGTTAAATTCAGCTGACATGAAAACCTTAAAAAGAGATGGTCAAGAATATCCTGTTTATTTTGATCCTGGTCCACCACCTTCTTTTTTAAAGACAGATGGAACTTCAAACGAAGACTTTGTGTGGAATCATAGTCTTGTTTCTGTTTGGGGTTCCCACCTCGATCCCGATGATAATATCCTCTGGGATATTTCACCTAAATCAATAGGAAATTTAGAATTCAAAAACAAAAAATACAACTTAGAGGACTTACAAAAAATTTACAATATTGATGGTGGTGACAATTCTCCTGGACATCCATACAATCCATTTACTGGTAAAGCCTATGTTGAAAATTTAGTACCGCGTGGAGATTACGCAAGAGTAATTGCAGAGTTTTGGGCAGATGGGCCAGACTCAGAAACCCCACCTGGACATTGGTTTACCATACTCAATTATGTTTCGGATCACGAAGATTTTGAAATTAAATTTGAAGGAATCCATCCCATGGATCGACTCGAATGGGATATTAAATCGTATTTTATTCTTGGTGGGGCCATGCATGATTCGGCTATAGCAGCATGGGGAATTAAAGGATTTTATGATTATGTAAGACCCATAACTGCCATAAGGTATATGGCAGATCTTGGCCAATCTTCAGATTCCAATAGACCTAATTTTCATCCCAATGGAATTCAACTTGTTGAAGGTCTTATTGAACTAGTGGGCTCAGACGATCCTTTAATAGGCCCTGAAAATAAAAATTTAAATAAGATCAAGGTTTTTTCATGGAGAGGTCACCAATACATCAAAAATACAAATACCGATTATGCAAAAGTGGGATGGATATTAGCAGAAAACTGGTGGCCCTATCAACGCCCGACTTTTGTAACTCCAAATTTTGCCGGATACGTATCCGGGCACTCCACATATTCTAGAGCTGCAGCTGAAGTCCTTAACCTTATTACAGGTTGTGAATATTTCCCAGGAGGACTTGGAGGCTTTACAGCAACTAAAAATAAATTCCTTGTTTTTGAGGAAGGCCCAAGCCAGGATATCAAAATTCAATGGGCAACTTATAGAGATGCAAGTAATCAGTGCAGTCTTTCTAGAATATGGGGAGGAATACACCCCCCAGTAGATGACCTTCCAGGAAGATTAATAGGTGAGGAAATAGGAATAAATGCTTTTAATTTTAGTCTAACTTATTTTAATTTATGAAATATGAATAATAAATATCTACCAGTTCTATTTGTTTTAACTCTATTTATTTTTTGTGAAAATCAAACGAAATTAGAATTAATTGATGAGAATTTTGTCGGTCAATACATTGATAAATTTAATAATAAAGATGTTGAATTGTATCAACAGTTTATTTCTAACGCTGAAGCAAAGACCTTTATATTAGATAACGTTCCATTAATTGACATACCCGATAAAGATATTGAAGAAACCTATTATTTTAGGTGGTGGACCTATCGAAAACACATTAAAAACACAAAGGATGGTTTTGTAATTACGGAGTTTCTTCCAGAAGTATTTTGGTCAATGAAACACAATACAATTAATTGTCCTGCTGCTCACCATATCTATGAGGGAAGATGGTTAAGAAACCCAAAATACATTTCCGATTATATTAATTTTTGGTTAAAAAAATCTGGTGATGGCATCAGACAATACAGTTTTTGGGTGGCAGATGCTTCACTTGCATTTCAAAGCGTTCATCGTAATGATTCTTTAATCAAAGATCAGTTGCCACTTCTTTTGAATAATTACCAAAAATGGGAAATTGATAGAAGGATTCAAAATAATACTCTTTTCTGGCAGTATGATACTAATGATGGAATGGAACACACTGTGAGTGGGAGAATACTTAATAGTGGTATAGATACATTTACTGTTTCTGCCACTAGACCTACCATAAATAGCTACATGTACGGGGATGCAATGGCAATTGCTAAATTTGCTCAAATACTTAATAAACCTTCAATTTACTCCTCCTACACACAAAAGGCAGAAAATATAAAACAAAGTGTTCAAGAGCGCCTTTGGAATAAAGATCTTAATTTTTTTACAGTATTGCCAAAAGATTATGACGAAGGGCATAGACCATTAAATATAAGGGAGCTCATTGGTTATGTACCATGGTATTTTAATTTACCCGATGATAAAATCGAGTATGCCGCTGCTTGGCAAAAAGTAAAAGATACCTTAGGTTTTGCCGCGCCAGTAGGGTTGACTGTTACAGAACGTTCTCATCCTTATTTTCAAATTAGTTATAAAGGTCATGAGTGCCAATGGAATGGTCCCTCTTGGCCTTTCGCTACTACACAAACCCTTAAAGCGCTGGCAAACCATATAAATAACTATACTAATCATCAAATGGTTTCCAAAAAAGACTATTACGAACTATTATTACAATACGCCAAAAGTCATAAGCGAACTAATCAGAAGGGAGAAACTCTTAATTGGATTGATGAAAACCTCAATCCCTATACAGGAGACTGGATTTCAAGAACTCGATTGAAAAACTGGGATAATGGTACCTGGAGTAAAGAAAAAGGAGATGTTGAAAGAGGTAAAGACTACAATCACTCAGGATTTTGTGATTTGGTCATATCAGACTTACTTGGACTTAAGCCACAAATTGATGGTAGTATTAAACTTACACCAATGGTTCCAGAGAGTTGGGATTGGTTTTGTATCGATAGGGTGATTTCTAATGGACGAGAAATCAGAGTTATTTGGGACAAGTATGGTGAAAAATATAAATTAGGACAAGGTTTTATGATTTTTATCAATGACAAACTTGTTAAAAAATCCCCCACCCTAAAAGACATTACTATTGACTCAGTTTAATTTTTGATAAATAAATTTAAAATCACAAGAATGAAAAATATTTATAAAGTACAGAAATACCTTTTATTGATTACAGGATCAATGATTATTAAATCTTGTAGTAATAATATTCAAAATACTCAAAATCAGTTTGAAAGATGGACTGAAGAAAAAGCTTGGGAGTGGTATAATAAACAGCCTTGGCTAGTTGGTACAAATTTTATAAGCAGTTCAGCCATCAATCAGCTTGAATTTTGGCAAGAAGATACTTTTGATCCTGACTTGATTGACAAAGAATTAGCATTATCAGCAAGTATAGGAATGAATACCCATAGGGTTTTTTTACACGACTTACTCTGGGAGCAGGATTCTCTTGGCTTTATTAAAAGAATAGACAAATACCTGACTATTTCTGAGAAACATGGTATCAAAACCATGTTGGTTTTCTTTGACGATGTATGGCATCCTAAGCCAAAATTAGGAAAACAACCAGAGCCTATTCCTTACGTTCACAATTCTGGATGGGTTCAATCCCCTGGAGCTAAATTATTAAGAGATACTTTAGCTTATGGAAAGTTAGAATCTTATGTTAAAGGAATTGTTAAGCATTTTGCCAATGATGAGAGAGTCCTAATATGGGATATATATAATGAGCCAGGTCAATTAGGAATTGCCTCCCACGACATTTCAAAAGAGAGGGCCAAAGAGCTTTACAAACAGATTGGGATTAAAATTAACGAGGAAAATTATCATTCCTATGATTTGAAACAAATCGATGATAGATCAAATAAACAGTACTTTACACTCAAATTGCTTCAAAACGCAGTTCGGTGGGTTAGGTCTATGAACCCCTCCCAACCCATAACCACTGGAATTTATGCTTGGTATACAGATTGGGGCAATTTTGAGGAGTTGTCTGATTTAGATCAATTCATTTTGAGTAGTTCAGATATTATTTCGTTTCACGATTATGGGGACAAGGCGTCAGGAATCAAAAGAATTGATCAATTGATTCAATACAATAGACCTTTGATGTGTACTGAGTACCTCAATAGAGGAAACAATTCAGGTGGATGGAATGATGAATATCAGGGAAACACTTTTTACGCCTATTTACCTTTGTTCAAAAAACACAAAGTGGCAGCCTATAACTGGGGATTTGTCTCTGGAAAAACAGGTACGATATACCCATGGAAAAGCTGGGATTCAACTTATTCTAATCCACCAGCCCAATGGCACCATGATATATTTGACGAAAACTCAGAACCCTTTTCAAATAAGGAAGTTGAATTTATTAAACAAACCATTTATTCAATTAACAGTGAAAATGGATATGGTAAATAAAAAAACTTTTTTTATTATTATTATTTCAATAATGTCAATGACATTATTGAAATCACAGACTATAAAGAAATATGGTTTAAATAAAAAATATTTAAAAGAATTTCAAAAAGAATTAATTGATAAGGGAAGGACTGGAGGAAATGTTATACTGATAAGTAAACACGGTGAAATTTTATATCACCACATTCAAAGTTCTAACAAGCAGGGAGACAAAATCATTACAGATCAAACCTTGTTTCCAGTATGGTCGATGACCAAGCCCATTACCACAATAGCAGCTCTTATTTTAAGGGAGAAAAAAATGTTGGATTTTGATGATCCTGTTTCTAAATACATTCCTGCTTTCAAAAAACTAAAATGTAAATCAAAAGAGGGGGTCGTAACCTGTAAAAAAGAAATCAAAGTTATTCACCTTCTAACTCACATGTCAGGACTTTATTATTACGATGATTTTATGCTCGATGCAATTAGGGCAGACAGCCTTGCGGATCTGATGGCGGATATCGCAGGGTATCCGCTAGAGTTTGAACCTGGAGAGCGCTATCTCTATGGATTGAATCAAGATGTTTTGGGAAGGGTCATCGAAGTAGCCTCAGGTCAATCATTTTCTGAGTTTTTACAAGAGTATATTTTTAATCCCCTTGAAATGAATCAAACTCGATTTTTTCTCACTTCTCAAGAGAAAAAATTTGTTTTGCCCCTTTTTGTTAAAAATCAAAATATTGAGGGATTTAATGAAACAGGAATTACCGGAATTAATGACCTGATAAGTTATGATCAGGAGTATAAGCCAGCGCTTGGAAGCCTAGGCTTAATATCATCGGTAAAGGACTATTCAAACTTTTGTTCCATGTTGATAAATAAAGGAAGATTTAAAACCAAAAGAATACTTTCACCACATAGCATTTTAGAACTTAGAGTTAAATACGCAGATGGCCCTCATTCAAGTGATGTAGATTTTATGGGCGTATATAACGGATTAGGAGTTTATGTGCTTGATGATCCGTCTTTAATGGACTTTAAGGCTCCTAAAGGAATATATGGTCATGGAGGATATCAAAGCACAGAGTTTTTTATAGACCCTAAAAATAAACTTTATGGTCTTTTTTTGAATCGATCATTGACCGATTACAATCATCGGTTCTACTTTATCAAAGCTGTTTACGATGCATTTGAAAATCAACCATATTAATTTAAACGAATCAATGTTATGAAAACCATAAGCCAATTTTACAGTTTCAGTTTTTTACTGATTATATGTTTGCAAACAAAAATAAATGCACAAAATAGCTCCACTAATTTGTCTTTATCTCCAATTTTTTCAAACCATATGGTTTTTCAGCAAAATAATATTAACCCTATATGGGGTAAAGCAAATCCAGGAACCAATATTGTGGTTAAGGCTACTTGGGGAGAGTCCTCCAAAGTCAAAACTGACAAATCTGGAAATTGGACGGTAAAGCTAAAAACTCCTTCCTATGGTGGGCCATATTCAATAAATATCAAATCTGGAGATAATCAAATAGAGCTAAATGATATTCTGATTGGGGAGGTTTGGTTGGCTTCAGGCCAATCTAACATGGAATGGAAAATGAATCATTGTGCTGGCTGTATAGATAATCAAGATTATGAAATTGCAAACGCTAACTATCCTGAAATACGAATGTTTAATGTTCCAATGGATCTCTCGGGAGAAAAAATTTATAACCAAAATTGGAAAGTTGCAAACCCACAAAATATTGTTGATTTTAGTGCCACAGCTTATTTTTTTGCCAGAGAGTTAAACCAAAAAATGAATGTTCCAATTGGAATTATTAATTCTAGTTGGGGGGGAACCAGAGTAGAGGCATGGACTAGTCCAAAAAAATTAAATGAAATGAGTCCAACAAATCATATTGAACATTTAGAGGATGATAATTTCGGTCAAACACAGATTAAGTATAGAAAATTCAATGATTCAATAATCAAGATAAATCAGAAAAACTTTGGTTTTGAGATGTTTAAACTACCTAGCGACAAAGCAACTTTTGAGAGGAATTGGCATGAATACAAATTAAAAGATAATAATTTTTTTAGATTAGATTTTGACGATTCCGATTGGAAAAAAATAAAATCAGATCCTGTTTTTGAAAACACTTTGTTTTTTGAAAATTTATACACAGGAGAATATGCTAGCCTTGCCGATGGTATAATATGGTTCAGAACTAAATTTGATGTTGATAAACCTGATTTGGAATACCATTTGATTTTTTCTAATGGAGTCGATGATTTTGATCAGACCTACATTAATGGACAAAATATTGGAAACACTTTTACTCATCTTAATGAGAGGAAGTATTTGATTTCAAGAGGGTTATTAAGGAGTAAAAACAATATAATGGCCGTAAGGTTAACTGACATTATTCTTGGAGGAGGATTTAAAGGTCCTGTTTTTTTAATTTCCGATAGTGATTCGATTCCTATAAGTTTTGAGAATTTTAAATACAAACACCAAGCGTTGATTTCCAATAATTATTTAATGGTACACAATTATAGCTCAAAAGAAGTTGAAAAAAAATTAGTAGGTGGGAAAAACAAAATTTTAAAAACCTACAACTTAAACAACCCAAATGAGTATTCAATTTTATATCACCGAATGCTTAAGCCAATAATACCATACGGAATTAAAGGTGTTATTTGGTATCAAGGTGAGTCAAATGTAGGAAATTATAAATACTACACAGTTCTTTTGGATGGAATGATAAGGGATTGGAGGTCGCATTGGAATGATGACTTTTCATTTTACTATGCTCAAATAGCACCTTATATTTACTCTAATTCGGAGAGCTCTCAAGGGCTTAGAGACGCACAAAGAAAAATTCTGAATATAACTCCCAAAACAGGAATGGCCGTATTGCTTGATATAGGTGAGGAAAACGATATTCACCCTCGAAATAAACAAGATGTTGGTAAAAGACTTGCATTATTGGCCCTGAAAAGGGATTATGGATTTAATATTATTGATTCTGGACCACTATATTCAAAACATGAGTTAAAAAATGGATATATCGAAGTGGAATTTGATCATATTGGATCAGGTTTAACAGCTAGGGGAGAACTTTCCGGATTTGAAATTGCTGGATCCGACGGTGTTTATTTTCCAGCTAATTCCGAAATTAAAAATGAAAAAGTGCATGTTCATTCTGACCGAGTTGAAGAACCAAAAAATGTAAGATATGGTTGGAAAAATTTTTTTAAAGCCACTTTGTTTAATAAAGAAAACCTTCCGGCATCATCTTTCACTTCTGAAGAGTAGTATTTAATTGTTTACAAATTAAAAGATTTAAAAAATAAGAATTTACAAGTGATTTATTTATATTATGAGTTTACAAAATGTATGATAAGATTTTATCTCAACCCATAAAAATAGCTGCAAATAACTTGTTTTGAATTACTGAACTTTAATCTTAAAATATTTACAAGTATTTCATATTAAATCACGTAAAGAAATACCTTATGAAAAAACTAACACTTCTTTTACTTATGGTTCCTCTAACAACCATTGGTCAATACATAAAAAAAACTAAACTTTCAGAATCAATTGCTTTCGAACACAAACATGTCACCGGGGAGGTTTTTCAACACGACTTTGATTCTAAAATTCTAAATAATTCAAGAAAAATATTTGTTTGGATTCCAGAGGGCTATTTTCTTAGTGAAGATAAATATCCTTTATTGGTGGTTCATGACGGAGGTTCAGTTTTCATTAATAGAAAAGGGGGATTTGGCAATGGAAATAAGGCAAAAAACGATTCCATACCTAAAAAAAAGGGATGGAACCTAGACGAAACAGTTTACGAATTAATTCAATCCAAAAAAATAAAACCGATCATAATGGTGGCTGTAAGCAATACAAAAAATAGAGGATTGGAATATGTTCCCACTAGAAACGGAGTTAATTATGGAAAAGCATTAATTCAGGAGCTAATTCCCGAGATTAAAAAATTATATCGGATTAACTCAGAGGATGTTGGAACATTGGGATCCTCTGCTGGAGGGACCATATCATTATATCTTGGATGGGAAAGAAATGATGTATTTACCAAAGCAGCTTGCCTATCGCCAGGAATAATTTTCAGAGGTGAAAACTACTTTGAAATATTAAAAAAATCGAAAGTACCAACTAATCTTAAGCTTGCAATGGTAAATGGTTCAGACAATTTTGATTCAGGTCTGCAGTACGGTTTTGATAAATGTATTGATTATTTAAATAAAATTAATTTTCCTAAAGAAAATCTTTTGTATTGGGTAGACAAAAATGGAAACCATGGCTCCAGATCATGGTCACACCAGGCTAAAGACATTATACAGTGGATGTACCAATAATATAATAAACATAATGATTTTGTTGATTTGATTTAAATCTAGTAATCAGACAAGGAGGGACGTTTTTAGCTTGTCTCTTTAAATACTATGTCGAATTCAACATTCTTTCCTGTGAGCTTGGATGCATACTCATAAACATCTTAAAGCAAATAAGTACTTGATTCAATATTTAAGTTATTTTTGATTCATTTGAGAAAATGAATAGGGAGTAAAAAGACACTGAATATAATTATAAGAAAATGATAAAAATATGGTTGTTTCACATATTTAGAGTTTCTTCGTTAAGGCAATCACCTATGAAAGCTTCAAGATTATTAAGAGTATTTTTTAGATGTTTGTTATAAGGGTTAATTGGTTTAGCTCTTTTTTTGATTGACCCCAATGATTGGGGTGTATTGAGAATCCAGTTCTCGAATATATTGGTTTTGATCCCTGCGGTCTTAAAGCTAAATTTATACCTATAAGCTTATTTTCTATGGATTTGATCCTGTATGAGATGGAAGGCATTTATAGATTTATGAAATTGGCAACAATTAGTGCCATTTTATGCTATTTCATGGAATCTCATGCAAGGGATGAATTAGTAAAATACCACCTTTAAGTCATGTAATAAAAGGATTTATACTATAATTTATTACAAATAGATAAATAATAAATTATATAGGTTGTAGCTCCGACAGGAATCGAACCTGTATCTAAAGTTTAGGAAACTCTTGTTCTATCCGTTGAACTACGGAGCCAAATTTTTTTCAAAAATAGTTCAAATAATAAATTCAAGTTGAAAAATTTTCCAAAATTCAAGTTCGCTCTTTGAGAGGAATAAAGTTATTTCCTTTCGCGAAAAAGTCCTCTATTAGGTGTTGGATTGATTAAGATTTATTTCCATTGTTAAATAAAAATTTTAACACCTCATTCCTTTGCCGATCAATTATTCTTATTTTTCTTGAAGTTGTTATCAACTCTCGCTTGTAAAGTATCCCTTTACAAAAAATGTTTATCGCATACATTTAGGCCGCAGCCCTCTATAAAATAGGCATAAACCAGGGAGATATTCCCCACAGCAGCGGTAAGCAAGAGCTATACGAAAGCATCTTGGCCAATAGTTTTTAGAACCCATTAAAAGAATATTTATAAATTGTAGTACGAACGATAAACCAAATAATATGAATAACGACAAAAGACTTTTTTACGGTAGTTGTTTTGCATTGATCACCACCGCATTTTCTTTCAGTATTCGCGCAGGAATTCTACCCCAATTGGGAGACGCCTTTCAGCTTTCGGGTCAACAACTAGGATTCATCAACTCCATGTGGTTTTTAGGTTTTCCCATCTCCATGGTTTTGGGAGGGCTATTTTACCATCAATTGGGACCCAAAAGAATCATGCAGTTTGCCTTTTTGACCCATACATTGGGAATCATTTTAACGATTTACTCAGGAGGCTACACAGGCTTGTTGATCTCCACCCTTTTGATAGGAATAGGAAATGGATGTACCGAAGCGGCCTGTAATCCGATGATCGCCGATGCCTATGAAGGCAAAACAATGAATACACTATTGAACCGCTTTCACATGTGGTTTCCAGGGGGAATAGTAGTGGGAAGTTTGGTATCAAAATTCATGACGGATCTGGATATGGGATGGCAAGCCCAGATATGGATCATAATGATTCCTACACTGATTTACTTCTATCTTTTTTATGGACAAGCATTTCCCAAGCCCAAATTGGAAGCAATCAGTTCGGTGGGAGAGAACCTCAAGGCCATGGCCACGCCCTTGTACATCTTTATGTTGGTTTGTATGGCCTTTACTGCCATTTCAGAATTTGGCCCACAACAGTGGACCACGCTGATCTTGAGCAGTAGCGGAGCACAGCCGATGGTAATTTTAGCCCTGATTACGGGTTTGATGGCCGTAGGGAGATACTTTGGAGGAGATATGGTTCACAAATACGATCAAACAGGCGTTCTATTGGGCTCAGCGATATTGACAGCCATAGGAATATTTTTATTCAGCACACAGACAGGAGCGATGACCTATGTAGCGGCGGTATTTTTCGCATTAGGAGTTTGTTATTTCTGGCCTAATATGATAGGTTTTATCGCCGAAAAAATTCCATTAAGTGGTGCACTGGGAATGTCGATCATTGGAGCGATGGGGATGTTTTCCACATCGATATTCCAACCCATTATTGGAGGGTGGATAGATTCATCCACGGCCCAAATGGAAGCAGAGGGTCTAAGTGGAACGGCACTGGAGTTGGCTTCGGGACAGGCAACCCTTACCACGATGATCAGTTTTCCGGGGATTTTGATTGTTTTGTTTACGATTCTCTATTTTTGGCAAAAGAAATTAAAACCCGCTTAGTAATATAATTTCAAACAAAAGGGAAAGCTTTACGCTTTCCCTTTTTA
>CALKCR010000050.1:0-10476 GCA_938082715.1 uncultured Flavobacteriaceae bacterium
TAAAAATGCTCCCTCCAATCATAAAGCTGGATATTGCTGGGAGTTTAAATGGCGTAATGGATTAACCTGGGTAGCCCGAAAAGGGAAATGGAAATTATATTCAAATCCCTTTGATACCAGCAGGCGTGATTATACTTACTCAGAGGATTTTGTACTTTTTGATTTGGAAAGCGACCCTGGGGAATCCAACAATTTATACCGCCGAGAGCCAGAGGTAGTCGCGGAGTTAAAAGATTTATACAAAACATGGAAAAGTCAGCAGTAAAGAAGAATTTTTTATCCATAACCTTATTGATTCTGTTTCTTCTAAAAGACAGTATATTGATCTGTCAGGAAACTCTAGCTGCAGAATCTGAAATTCCGAAATTGGTATATCCTAAGTACCGCAGGTGGATGTCACCCGACAATGCTGAGGTGGTAAGATTTAACAGCCCCAGCTTGCAGTGGCCTTCCAAAAAATTTCAAAAATTCGACGTCAGACTTTCCAGAGACAGCCTTTTTAAAGAGTCATTGTTTCAGATAAAGGAAATTCCATTCTCAATTATCAATATACACAAAAGCCTTCCAGCGGGGGAGTGGTATTGGCAATACAAGGTCTCGGGTAAGGAATGGAGTGATTTTGCATCATTTACCGTCAATGATTCTTCAATAGATTTTGCTCCAGCAGGGATTGAAATTCTCATTAAATCCATACCTAAAACCCACCCTAGGGTTATGTTAAAAAAAGAGGATTGGTCGGCTTTGATGACAAAAGTAATGTCCTATAAAGAGCGGTATCATATTTTAGAGCGGGCGAATAATATAATCGGTAAGCGAATCCCTAGTGAAAGAGATGCAACAATTCAATTTGAGGGAAGAGATAAAAATGAGACAAATAAAATTAAGAAGAATTTTAGTAAAGTAGTGGGGTATGAATTTGGAAAATCACTAGAAACATTGACTCAAGCGTATGCATTAACGAAAGAGAAAAAATATTTTGATACTGCACTTTTGTGGATTCGCGAGGCGACCAGCTGGGATCCCGAGGGACTGACGCGAATTAATGACTTTGGGGACTCTTATATTATGGAATCTTTAGCACTGGCAGTAGATGTTTTTTGGGAAGAATTGGATATAATTGAGAGAAAAGCCATTCTTGAACAGGTGGCCGCACGTGCAAATGGTTTTTATGAAAAATGGACAAATTATTTGGAAAATCGAAACTCATCCATGCATGTATGGCAACACATACTCCACAGAATGTTTCTTACTTCACTGGCTACAATAGACGAAATTCCTGAAGCGGAAAAGTGGTTGACCTACATCTATGAATTGTGGCTAGCGCAGCACCCTAAAATGGCTGAAGAAGACGGCGCATGGTTTAACGGAACAGGTTACATGCGAATGAACGTTATGACCTTGTTGGACATCCCCATGAAATTAGGAGCCTACACAGGACAAAACTTTTTCAGAGCACCATGGTATAGTAATTTTATGAAGTGGCTTTTTTATGCTTACCCCCCTGGGGCCACCAGTGACGGCTTTTGCAATGACGGGAAAAAGTGGCCTATGCCCAATTTAGAATACGGAGCTTTTGCAGATGCTTTTTCTAGAATTACTGGCGATCCGATCGCCTTGCAATATTCAAAGGCCGTTTTTTCGAAATTGGATACCCTGAAGGCACCTTTAATTGATTTAGATTATACTGGAGGACCACTTGAAAAGGCGGTATTGTCAGATGATCAAGATTACGCATGGTTCAGGATCACCGAAGGATATGACATGCCGCATCCCTCAATGGATGAAAATATAAAGCTAAGTGATGCAGCTTTTTTTCCTGATGTTGGAGTGGCTTATTTTAATTCCAATCGAAAGAATATCGAAAACAATCTAAGGGTTTCCATCAAGAGTTCACCCATGGGACCTCTTGCCCATACCCATGCCGAGCACAATACTTTTAATATTGCGTATAAAGGAATGCGATTGTTTTATAATTCTGGATACCGTCCATGGATGGGCGCTCCCCATACTATTGCTTGGTACAAACACACCCAAGGACACAACGGTGTTTTGGTCGATCAACAGGGACAACCCTATGATTCTGGAGCCTATGGCTTTATTCCCAGATTCATCGAAGGAAATCAGTTGATCTATGCCGTTGGGGACGCATCCCATGCATACCAAGCACACGAATTGTCACCAAAGGCTAGAAAAGACAATACTCCAAATGATATGGGGGTCAAGCACTTTAGAAGACATTACCTGCTTTTGAAACCCAATATCATTGTGGTTTATGACGAGATGGAGTCGTACAAACCAGTTGACTGGAGTTGGTTGATTCATAACTATCACGGTCTTAAAATAAACGATGAAGATCAGACTGTGGAAACCACCTATGAGGACCGTGGAGGAAAAGTCTCCCTTTATGGCTCCACTCCCTTGGACAGAGAAGTTACCAATCAGTTTTCAGTAGCGCCCAAAAACTTCCTGAAGAAAAAAGACGGCTATGGCAACTTACTTACCTATAAAAATCATTGGCATTTCAAAGCAACTACTCAAAAAAAACAAGATAAAATGCGTTATTTAGCCATTATACAAGTTAGTGATGACTTAAAGTATAAAGAAATATTGCAGATAGAGGGTAGTGACGTATTTGAAATAGAGGGTTGGAAAATCAGTGCTCAAATGGATACAAATAAATCTGCTAAAATATCGATTGAACGCAAGGATGGAAAGCTAAAATTTTTATCCCATACTGGGGAGCTAGATAAATTTTCTAGGCTCACTGAAAATGTCAATGGAAAAACAGTTGTAAAAATAGTACAAGATAACTATCCTAAAAGCATAATTAACGCAGCAAAAAGATGAGAACATTTATAAGATTGTACACTGCACTTGGGGCACTTTTGTTTTTTTTAATCATTGGCTGTGGTCCAACACCAGAGAAAGATCCCCCCCTCAATGTATTGATGATTAGTGTAGATGATCTCAACGACTGGATTGGGGTTTTAAAAGCTAACCCAAACGTAAAAACACCAAATATTGATCGCCTGGCCCAAGAAGGTATTTTGTTTACAAATGCGCATTGTCAAGCGCCCATATGTGGACCCTCACGCGCCTCATTGCTATCAGGACTGAGACCCTCTACTACTGGAATATACGGACAGATCAAAGACCACAATCTTAGAAAAGGGAATCCATCAATGAAAACGGTTCGATTTTTACCCCAATACTTTAAAGATCACGGTTACAAAACCCTTGGTGTTGGCAAAATTTTTCACAATCATGCTCCAGAAGGAGTTTTTGACGAGTCAGGGGGCAGGATTCAAGGTTTTGGACCCCTTCCTGAAAAAAGGATAAAGTGGGACAAGGAGGGGACTTCTACAGACTGGGGCGCGTATCCGAGTCAAGACAGTTTGATGTATGATTACAGCTATGCCCAATGGGCGGAAAAACAATTAAAAAAAAGTCACGATCGTCCCTTTTTCATGGCCGTCGGATTCATTCGCCCACATGTTCCTTGGTATGCCCCAAAACAATGGTTTGATCTTTATCCCCACGACAAATTGACAATGCCGTCCTACCTAGCCAATGATTGGGATGACCTTCCCGAAATCGCAAAACAAATTGCCTTTAAAGGGATGATGCCCACAACAGACTGGGCAATTGAAAATGGGGAGTGGAGCAAAATCGTTCAAGCCTATTTAGCTTGTATTTCTTTTGTAGATAAGCAAGTTGGTCTGGTAATTGATGCATTAGAAAACAGCGTCTACAAGGATAATACCATTGTTGTGCTTTGGTCCGATCATGGTTATGAACTTGGAGAAAAAGGATCTTTTGGTAAACAAACTGTCTGGAGTGAATCTACCCGTGTTCCGCTGGTATTTAAATCCCCAAAAATAGATTTACAGCAGTCGATTCACCAAGCCGTAGAACTTCTGGATGTTTACCCTACACTATTAGATCTGGCAGAATTACCAGCAAATCCAACCAATGAAGGGAAAAGTTTACTACCCCTTATTAATCAACAAATAGATTCCAATGCCGTAGCAATCACAACTTATGGGCAAAATAATCACAGCATGATTAATATGCGGTATCGCTACATCTCTTATGAGGACGGTGCCGAGGAACTCTATAATTTACTAAAAGACCCAGAAGAACGCAATAATATTGCAAATTATAAAGCATTGGATGGTTTAAAAAAGACTATGCGAAAAAACTTACCAAAGACAAATGTGGCATGGAAAGTAGGGAGTTATTATTCCATCAACGACTATTTTATAAGAACATCAAAGCAAAGTAAAAATCAAAAGAAATGAGCATTAAAACCTTTTATATCCAGATCTCAACTTTTTGGTTAGTACTGATCATGACTCCTTTGGGGTTAATGTCTCAGTCAGAAAGTGACCAAGGTCCATATTTCGCTACAGGTATTAGGATTGGCGACGTGTCTCAAACTGAGGCCGTTATTTGGGCGCGATTAACTAAAAATAAAAAGCGCGTAAATAATGCGCCCCTGCCCATCTCATTGTACACTGATCCCGCTACTAACAAAAGGCACTTGAGAAAAACAAGGAGAGATAAAAATGGTACGGTATATTTTCCACAAGGCTATGATATCAATACAGTCGAAGGAGCCGTTCCAGGAATGAAGGGAGAGCTAAGGGTTCATTTCAAGCCCAATGATTCATCCTCCTGGCAATTTACCGCTTGGGAAGCCGTGGACCCTGAAGCCAATTACAGCAAAAAATTCATTTTGGATAAATTGCTTCCCGGGAAAACTTATGAGCTGTTATTAGAGGCCCGTCCTGTGAATGGAAAAACCTCCGCCCAAATTAAAGGAAAATTTAAAACTCCTCCAGATACCAACACCTCTCGAAAGATTGTTTTTGCGGCGAGTACTTGTCAAGGTTACCCCGATCAAGACCATCCCGATGGGTACAAAATATATCCATTTCTAGAAAGTCTTGATCTCGATTTTTTTGTTCATGCTGGGGACATCCTCTACTATGATAATTTGGCGAAGAACAAAAGCATGGCCCATTATCATTGGGACAGAATGTTCAGTTTACCGACCAATAAATCTTTTCATGCACAAGTTACCAGTTATTTTGAAAAAGACGACCACGATGCTTGGTTTAACGATTGTTATCGAGGGATTAAATCCTCTTTTATGGGGGATTTTACCTTTGACCAAGGTTTGGCTGTTTTTCGTCAGGAAATGCCGATCAAAGACAAAACATACAGGACCTTTCGCTGGGGAAAAGATTTGCAGATATGGTTAGTTGAGGGGCGAGATTATAGAAGCCCAAATACCCAAGCCGACGGCCCAAATAAATCCATTTGGGGTAAAGAGCAGATGGACTGGTTTAAGCGAACGGTAAAAGCCTCAGATGCTACATTTAAGATATTGATCAGCCCAACTCCTATAATTGGTCCCGATCGCAGCCAGAAAAAAGACAATCATTCCAATAGTGGCTTCTATCACGAGGGTGAAATCATTCGAAAATTTATTGCATCTCAGCCCAATATGTATATAGTTTGTGGTGACCGCCATTGGCAACATGTCACCAAACACCAAGATTACGGTATAGTTGAGTTTTCAATAGGCGCCAACAGTGATGATCACGCCTCAGGCTGGGATCAAGAGGATATAAGGCCCGAACATTTGTATTTAAATGTTGTGGGAGGGACCATGACAGTCACCATAGACCCCAAGGGAAAGGGAAGTATCTCAGTAGTTCACTACGATGTGAATGGAAATCCACTCAATGAATTTTTGGCCAACGCAAAGTAGTTTTGTAAAAATATAGTATGATAAAAATGACTTTAAAAAAGGTATCCTTAGTTTATTATTTTATTATTTTTTTAGGGTGCACTGACCGGGAGCAGCCAAAACCGAATCATCCCAACATCATTTATATTTTAGCAGACGATTTGGGTTATGGTGATTTGAAATATTACAACAACAACTCTAAAATTAAAACACCCCATTTAGATCAGCTGGCGCGCCAAGGAATGGCTTTTATGGACATGCATTCTACTTCTTCTGTTTGTACCCCCACCCGATACAGTATACTGACAGGAGAATATGCTTGGCGTACCCGGCTTAAAAAAGGAGTGCTTTGGAGTTATGGACCTTTGATGATTCCCGACCAAAAAGAAACGGTGGCCAAGCTTTTACAACGTAATAATTATCAAACTGCTGTGGTGGGTAAGTGGCATCTAGGATTGGACTGGAAACTCAAACCCAATTACCGAGAGGACCAGGTCATAAGAAGAACCCCTAGGATTGTCACTGACTATCAGGAGGAGATTGTTGATTTTTCAAAAAATCCAACCAAAGGTCCCATCGATGTTGGTTTTGATTACAGTTATATCCTGCCTGCTTCACTCGATATACCGCCCTATGTCTATTTGGAAAACGAAAAATTTACACAACCCATTAGCGACTTCAGCGATGGTAGTAATTTAGACGGTGATAAAGACTATGATTTTTGGCGTCCTGGGCCCATGGCCGAAGGCTTTGATTTCTATGAAGTGCTTCCGACCTTTATACAAAAAGCTAAAGCCTACATCAATCATGCTACCCAAAAAGAAGCTCCTTTTTTCCTGTATTTACCCTTGGCAGCACCCCATACTCCTTGGGTACCCAAAGAAAAACATCGGAACAAGTCAGCAGCTGGTATGTACGGTGAATTTGTTCAAATGGTAGACGATCAGTTGGGTCAGCTCCTCGAGCATATAGATGCCAAAGGAATTACGGACCAGACCTTAGTATTTTTTACCAGCGACAACGGTCCTTACTGGAAACCGCAACATATAGATGAATTCGGTCATCGGGCAGCTGCCAATTTACGCGGCATGAAAGGCGATATTTACGAGGCGGGTCATCGTGTACCATTTATTGTAAAATGGCCCGGAAAAGTAGCACCCAGTAGCAAAAGTAATCAGATCAATTCATTGGCCAATTTTTATGCCACTGTGTCAGACCTTTTGGGTGTCCCCTCAAATGCTCCAGACAGCTTTAGCCTCTTCGACGAGTTAACAGGCGCAACTAATGATACCCTTATTAGACCGATCGTTCACCACAGTTCACAAGGACATTTTGCCATACGTTATGGGGATTGGAAGATGATAGAAAAAAGAGGTTCTGGAGGATTCACCCCACCTGCATTTATATCTCCACCTCCGGGCGTATCCGAAATGCGTATATTTAACATAAAAAACGACCCCAGTGAAAAAAATGACCTTGCAAAAGAATACCCAAATCAATTAGAAATAATGAAATTCATGCTTGATTCCATCAGGCAACCCAACTAAAATTATACATATGAAATTATCCATCAAAACACAGGGCTTATTGGTCTTTATTTTATTTCCATTGTTGGCTTGTTCTCCTCCTACCGAAAGCAAGAAAAAAACTCCCAATATTCTGATTGCCATTGCAGACGATCAGTCCTATCCACACACAGGTATCTACGGCTTTGCAGAAACCCAAACACCTGGGTTTGATTACGTTGCCAAAAATGGTGTATTGTTTCACAATGCTTTTGTCGCAGCTCCCCAGTGTAGTCCCTCACGTGCGGCTATTTTGACTGGAAAAAATATATGGGAATTGGAAGAAGCGGGAACCCATGCTAGTAATTTCCCAAAAAAATTTAAGGTTTTTACTGAGATATTGGCAGAGCAGGGATATTTTGTCGGCTACACTGGAAAGCCCTGGGGTCCCGGGAATTGGAAAATTTCAGGGAGAAAGCAAAACCCAGTTGGGGAGGGTTATAACCAGCATTTGTTGGAAACGCCACCCACCACTGGGATCCGATCCAACAATTATTTTAAAAACTTTCAGGAATTTTACAGTAAAAAAACTGCTGAAAACCCCTTTGTTTTTTGGTTTGGTTCCTATGAGCCCCATCGTGATTACGAGTATCAAACAGGGGTAAAAGCAGGAAAAAGCCTTGATAAAGTAGAGGTTCCAAAGTTCCTTCCAGATAACGAGGTGGTTAAAAACGATGTTCTCGACTATATTTTGGAGATAGAGCATTTTGACAACCACCTACTTCAAATGATTCAGTTTTTAGAGGAAAAAGGAGAATTAAAAAATACCTTTATCATTGTTACTGCTGACAACGGCATGCCATTCCCCTATGCTAAAGCCAATGTCCAGGAATTTGGAACACACGTTCCATTGGTCATTTCCATGCCGCAGGGCATCAAGGGAAAAGAAGTCTATGAACCTGTGGGTACTATCGATATAGCACCTACACTAATGGAGTTGGTGGGGACTGAAGATCGAATGCACACCACAGGTAAGAGTTTGATGCCGGTACTAACTGAAATGGAGCATCCTAAGCATCGTGAATATGTTCTCACCGGCCGGGAGCGCCATACTCATGCCCGACCCGACAACCTTGGGTATCCCGCCAGAGCCATCAGAACCAGTAAGTATTTGTATGTACACAATTTTATCCCAGACCTCTGGCCACAGGGAGATCCAGTACCAAAAAACCTAGAAAATGATCGAAGGAGCAAGGTAAAAGGATTCAAAGCCCTTTATCCAGGCTACCACGATGTTGATGCTTCGCCATCTAAGGAGGCGATCATGGCCATGCAAGACACTCCATATTTTGACAGGGCTTTTGCTAAAAGACCAAAAGAACAATTATATGACATTGAAAAAGATCCCTATTGCACTCAAAATATTGCTATGTTCCCTGAGTATAAACAGGTGTTAATCGAACTTAAACAACAACTGTTACACGATCTAAAAGAACAGGGCGATCCGCGTGCTTCTGATAATCCAATATTTGACAGTTACCCGCGATATTCGACGATGAGGAACTTTCCAGGATTTAACTTAAGGGGACAATACAACCCGGCATTTGCAAGATAAATTTTTTAACAGAGCAATTAATTTAAATAAACATCTCATTTTAAATAAAATTTATTTTGTGCGATCTTTCCTTTCAATTTTTATTTATTTATTAGTTTTTCAATTAAAAGCACAGACCGTTAAGGTTTTTGTTGATGGTAATCGTGTTAAAGTTCATGAACAAAACGATGTTCCTTTGACTCACGGTCTATCGAGCTTTAAATTTGCTCGTATTACCTACACAGGTAAGCCTATTAAAATTAAGGTAGAGTCCTCCGATCTTTCTTATAATGCTGATCAATGGTCGATCTCACCCAAGCGATACAAAATAACGGGCGAGAAATTAGGAAATGAACTTTCTTTTAGTATAAATCGACTGGGTTATGTCGTAATTCGATTTACTCAAGATCAAGATTTTACAAAACGTTTGGTTTTATTGTTTGAAAACCCTGAAGTTGTTCCGGAGAAAAGTTTAAACATAGTTGATGAATATTGTATTGACAATAGCGGCCAAATGAATGAAACTTCAAAAATTCAAATGGCTTTGAATAACATTTCTGGGTGTGAAAAAGTACTTTATTTCCCCCCTGGAAAATATAAGACAAATAAACTTGAGTTTAGAAGCAATAGTCATATTCACCTTAGTAAAAATGCAAGAATTATAGCTGATGACAATTCTCTGATTAGTTACAATTCAAACGACAATACAAAAATCAATCATTTTATTTTAATTAAAGATGTTGAAAACCTCAAAATTTCTGGCTTGGGTACAATTGATGGCAATGGGACCCAAATTGTTGCACTATCTCATCCTGAGGTATCTAAGAAGAAAAGAGATATAAGGCTGTTGTTCATTTACCGCTCCAGTAATGTTCAAATAGAAGGAATAATATTAAAAGATGCTGCCCGATGGAATACCCATATCCTCAATTCCAATCACATTAGTTTTCGATATTGTAAATTAATGAACAACCCTGTTAAAAATAAATATCTTGGAAGTTTAGATGGATGGGATCCTGACAGTTCTAGTGATATACTAATTGAAAACTCATTTGGATGGGCTGGAGATGATATAGTTGCTATTAAATGTACTGGTTATGGTGAAAATCAAGTTAAGATACCCAATGTAGAGAGAATTACCATTCGTAATAATGTATTTTTAACAAAAAAAACAGGCTTAAAAATTGGAACTGAAACCTATTGCGAAAGAATGCAAAATATTATTTTTGAGAACAATGATATTATAGAATCAGACCGTGTGATGGGAATCAATGTAAGAGATGGAGCGTTGGTAAATGAAGTATTGTTTAAAAATATTCGTGCTGAGTTTTGTCATCCAGATAGAAAGCAAACCGGTATCAATTTTTATATTACGAAAAGAAATAGAGATACTTCTTCTTTGGGTAAAATCCAAAAAATAACCCTTCAGGATTGTACTTTTGAAATGGCCTTTCCCAAAAAATGGGCTTTTTACAGGCACTACTCCCAAACCCAAAAGAATGATTTAAGCGTTCATTTAAAAAATGTTTTTGTAGGAGGAAAAAAAATTGAGAGAATGGATTCTGAATTTTTTGATCTTGAAAAGAATAATGGAGAATTAACTTTTAACTAATTATTCA
>CALKCR010000051.1:0-24061 GCA_938082715.1 uncultured Flavobacteriaceae bacterium
TGCCTGGTAGCACAAATAGAATCAATAAGATTACGGATAATAAATTCTTTTTTACTGCTGACTTTTCCATGTTTTGTATAAATTTTTGAGTTCAGCGACAACCTCTGGCTCTCGATGGTATAAATTGTTGGATTCCCCAGGATCGCTTTCCAAATCAAAGAGTACAAAATCTTCTGAATAAGTATAATCACGCCTACTGGTATCAAAAGGATTTGAATACAATTTCCATTTCCCTTTTCGGGCTACCCAGGTCAATCCATTTCGCCATTTAAACTCCCAGCAATAACCTGCCTTATGATTGGAAGGAGCATTTTCATTTAAAATTATGGGCATCAGGGATTTTCCATCCATATTAGAGGTGTCCGTGTCAAATCCGCACAGATCTATAAGTGTTGGCATCCAGTCTACGTTGACACTCATTTGATCTCTGAACTGATTGGAAGGAATTTTTCCAGGCCAAGATATGGCCGCTGGTACCCGAATCCCTCCTTCAAACAAACATTGTTTAGCACCGCGATAAGGGCCCGTATACCCCCCACCATGGTAGGCGCGGGTTTCTGTGGAGTGGCCATTGTCCGATTGAAATATAATGATGGTATCTTCTCTGAGGTTATGAGCTTCAAGGAGCCCTATAAGCGCACCGATTTTTTCATCTTGGGTGGTCAGAAAAGCAGCGTAAAGATCTCGTGGGTGCTTAACTCCCTTTTCTCGGTAATATTTAATCCACTTTGCATAGCCTTGGTAGGGATAGTGAGGGGTGTTCATAGAGAAGAAAATAAAAAAGGGATCCTCCGACTTCTTCTCTATGATCTGTTTTGCCTCTTGTAACATAAGATCAGGGAAATATTGACCATCTAAAAAGATTTCCTGATTGTTTCTGTATAAATCGTGACGATTGGGACCACCTACATAGTTGTTGTCGCCTCCCCAATAGTAAAAATGAGAGTAATTGTCTATACATCCAACCAAGTGACCAAAACTGTAATCAAATCCTTGTTGATTGGGACGCATTTCTGGTTGAAATCCAAGGTGCCATTTACCAATCAAATAAGTATTGTAACCGTTTTCCTTAAACATTTCTGCAATGGTAAATTCAGATGGGGGAAGTCCAGATTTTCTGCTCAAGTCTTGCCCTGCATTACCTGGGACTCCAGCCCTTTGAGGGGTTTTACCTGTCAGTAAGGAAGCACGAGAAGGAGAGCAAACAGGAGATGCATAAAACTGGGTAAAAGTAGTCCCACTCAACATGAGTTTGTCCATGTTGGGTGTCACCAAGTCTTTGGCTCCCAAAATATTTACATCCAAAGTAGCCTGGTCGTCTGTGTATATAACTATTACATTGGGCTTTTTTTTTGCAAAAACAACATTTGCGTTAGAGTAAAAAACTGCTGTGAAGCTCAAAAAAATAATCTTTATCAATTTTAATTTATGTTCCATATTTTTAAATTTTTATATGTAAAATGAGACCATTGCATCTGCCGGAATGCAAATTTCCCTTCCTCTAATGGAAGACCCAATTCTTTATTTTCATCCTTCCAGTTAATTATCAAACGATCATCAACATACATACTGATTTGGTTTTCTTTCTTTATTAATTGTAACTGATGTGTAGAAGTTGAATTGACTGGTATCCCTCGAGCACCATATTGCACTGTCTTAAACCCTTTATTTTTTCTTAAATGACTGAAAGGACGATTGGGTTTTTTAGGATTGTTCGTATAATAAGAAATATGATAGTTGTTTAAATCTCCCTTGGTGTATTGACTAAAAACTCCTGTTCTCTTTTCCAGTGCGGGATCCATAACATCTTCCCCATTCGCTCCCTTAGCGGCAAAAAACACGATGCAGAGGCCGGCTTTGGGATTGAGATTCTGCATTTCCCACTCGGCCATAAAATTGGAGGGTAACTCCTGAGGGCACCAAAATACGTGATGAGATTTTTTATCGGGAGAGTACATTTCTAATCGATTGTTTCTGATCAGGGCTTTTGCAGCTCCCTCCATTCTCCAGTCGATAAGATCTGCTTTAGATGAAAAGCTGTTTTCATAAATAAGGTCTTGTTTATTGAACTCAATAGGATTGAAGTCAATGGGATTTCTCAAAAATTCGATGAATTCCGAGGCAGCTAACAAAAATGCGCCGGTACCAAATTCCTGCCAGGAATCTGCCGTGTAAGGTTTTGGATCTTTTCCTACGGGCTGGACAAATCCCAATCTTCCTTCTTTATTGACATGCTGGGTCAAGGCTTCCCAAGCACCTATCATCGGTTTTTCAAATAAGTTGCGGTCCAATAGGCCATGGTTGATACCCCATGCAAAACCATAGCAAAAAAAGGCGCTTCCACTGTTCTCTGGAATGTCTATTTCTGCCGTTTGAATAAATTTATCACCTTTTCTATTGAGATAGGCGAATACCCCGGGATCCAATAGGTTAGAACGCCACAACCCATCGGAAGTGAGCTCCTGAATTTTTAATAGCTTGTGGGCCATAAATGTAAATTGATCGACAAGGATTTGGCGTTTGGGATGGTCCTCTGATATAATTTCCAACATGTGGACCAAACCGGCAAAAACCCAACCATTCCCCCTGCTCCAGAAAATTTTCTTTCCCGATTTTGTTTTTTTACCAAAATAACGATCATCACGGTAAATTAAATCTTCATTTTTATCCCATAAATAATCTGTTGTGATCAACCAGTGGTCAATAGCATAATTTAAATATTTCTCCTCACCTGTGATCTCGTACATTTTTGCAAAAGTAGGAGGAGCCATAAACAATGCATCACACCAACTCCACCATTCGTGTTTGTAGGGGTTGTTGTTGTACCTCACGTCGGGTTTAGGTTTGTTTCTCAACAAATGAGCATCCAAAACCCACTTGGTATTTTTGATGAGTACTGTATCCCCGATTTGTTGGTATAGGTCTAGATAAACCTGTGATATGGCAATTTTATCAGCATGATACATATCTGGTGGAGTTTCCCATTGGTGGTCCTCACCGACTTGAATTAGGAACTCCTGATAAGCTTTATTCCCTGTGGTTTTATAGGCCTTCATCATACCGATGTAGTAGGTAGCGAATTGCCAGTTGGTCAAGGTAAATTTTTCAATGTGCTCGGTCTGTTGACTTTGCCAACCAATGACATTATCAATTAATGCAACGACCTGCTGTTCTGTCGTATGCTGTGGTTGCGCCATCAGGTGGTAACTCAATAATAAAAAAAGGATTGTATATCTCTGTTTGTATATTTTCATGGGTTTTTTCTACTGATTGTATACTTCTGCCGAGCCTTGTTGTTGGTACTTCCAAAAATAATGTTCAGAGGGAGTGTGTTCGGATTTAAATATTTTCTTTGCCCTTTCGATGAGTTGGGGGTGTCCCTCACTCACATCAAAAGCCTCTCCTGGATCGCGGTAAAGGTCATAGAGTTCAATACGACCTTGATCCCCGCTATGGAGGTTGTTCTGGATGGCTTTCCATTTGCCAAAACGCGTTGCCCGCCAGCCATTTTTCTCATAAAATTCCCAATACAGCGGGGGAACCTCTTCAGCCTTTCGGGTACCATGCAACACACCCGCAATGCTTTGGCCATCAAAAGGGCCCTCGCTTTTAATGCCTAACAATTCCATCACCGTAGGGAAAAAATCAGCAAAATAGCCTACTTGACTGGTTTGGGTACCCGCTTTTATTTTTTTTGGATGGTACACTACGAAAGGAACCCGTATCCCCCCTTCATAGGGGTCTCTCTTCATTCCTCGGAAAATACCATTACTGTTAAATACTTCCCAGTCTCCAGAAATCTCTGCTGGACCATTGTCGGAAGTAAAGAAAATATAAGTATTGTCGGCAATTCCCAATGCTTCTAAACGTTTTACAATCCTGCCCACAGTTTCATCTAAACGGGTAACCATCGCGGCGTATTTTTTCTGGAGGTTGGTCCAATTTTTTTTGTGGATATAAATACCATCATCGGGGAGTTCATATCGGCTGTGTGGGATACAAACTGGCAGATAGAGGAAAAAGGGTTGGCGGTGATTCCTGTCGATAAAATTGATGGTTTGGTCTGCAAATAGGTTGTGTGTGTACTGATGATTCGCCTCCTTCTCGTTTCCATGTAGTATTATTTTTTCGGTGTTTTTCCAAAGGTATTCAGGATAATAGGAATGAGCCCTTCTTTGGTTGTAAAAACCATAAAAATAGTCGAACCCTTTTTTATTGGGCGCTCCCAAGGTATTGGGTTCTCCCAATCCCCACTTCCCTATCATTGCTGTTCTGTACCCCTGTTCTTGGAGCACCTCAGCAATAGTAAGGTCTTCTTTTTTAATTGGAACTCTGCCCTTTTTTCCAGCCAAACCTACGACGCCTCCTTTTCCAAAGTTTCCGCGGACACGGGTATGACCCGTATGAAGACCAGACATTAACACACTGCGGGCAGGAGCGCATACTGCAGCACCTGAGTAATAGTCTGTAAATTTTATGCCCCTACTTCCCAGTCGATCGATGTTTGGAGTTTTAATTCTTTCTTGTCCATAAAGGCCCACGTCCCCATACCCCAAATCATCTGCCATGATAAAAATGATATTGGGTTGGTCTTGTGCAGACATATGGTTAAACGCAAGAATCGAGAGCCCCCAACAGAAAAAGTATAGAATGTGGTTAGTTAGTGATTTTATCATGCTTGTGTTATTCTAATGCTGCTATTATAAATTTCTTTTCTTGAGGAGAATATCGTTCGATATAACTTTCTATTTTAAATACCAAATCGGGGAGGGTTCCAGCAATATCCTTGTCATTTTTTCCCTCCAACATCTGATCAAAAATTTGAATACTTCCGTTTTTGGGAATTAAAATTTTGTAATCGTTAAAGCGAATAAAATAGTTCCAGAGCGGTTCATCAGGGATATATTTTTTTAATTGCTCTACAATCACTTTACTTTTTGGAAGATCAGCAATATTTTTGAATTGATTGGGGTCATTGACCAAGTCGTACAGCTCAAAACTTCCATCGAAATAAGAGATTAACTGCCAGTCTGGAGTAGATATAGTATGCGATCCAATAGAGAAAGTGGTCAAACTAACCTCCTCCCAGTCGCTGGCTTCATCTCTGAGAAGTGGCATTAAACTCCTTCCCTCCCAGGAAATTTTTTTTGGAATTCCTGCGATGTCTGCCAGGGTGGGTGCCAAATCCAATAGATTGACCATGTTTTTAATCTCTTTGGTTTTTTTATAATCGGTTGTACCAACGGGAGGAATAATTAAAAATGGTACCCGAGTACTTCTATACCAGCCAGTGGCCTTTCCCCAATGGGATTTTTCCCCGAGATGCCAACCGTGATCTGACCAAAGTACAATCCATGTGTTGTTATTCAACTCCAACACATCAAGGGCTTTTACAAGATCGCCTACAAGCTCGTCCACAAAAGAAACTGAGGCCAAATAGGAAGCTACCGCATTCTCCCACTGCCCGTGTTTCAAGACGGTTTCATGTTTTCCAGAGGTTTTTGGATACAAAGCGAGCTGTTTTGCCCGATAGGAGACATCCCCAAGATCGTTAGCAAGGGTTTTGGGTAATTCAACCTCAGTAATAGGATACATATCGTGGAACCGCTTGGGGTTGAAGAGTGGTTGGTGCGGACGTTCAAAGCCCAAGGTCAACAAAAAGGGTTTGTTATTGATATTGTGGAGTTTGTTGATGCTCCAATCCAGACTTTTACGATCTGAAAAAAGACTGTCTGGCAAATCTACAGGCCCCCAATCAAAAGTATGGGACCGATTCCAGTATCGATCGGCAGGCATACCATTAAGGGGAAGTTTAAATATTTTACCTAATTTAGAAACCTTGTGAAAGGGCTTTTGTTTGCTGATCTGTAGCTCAGACGAGGTAAAAGGGGCTGCAGAACCCAATTTACCACCATAAGCATCAAAAGCTGTGGTTGGAACGTTGGCAGTACTGCCATGAAATAATTTACCAATACCAAAGACTTGATATCCATTGTTTTTAAAATGTTCGGGTAGACTTACCACTTGAGGCAGGTCACGACTGAACTTGATATTATTGTCATATATACCTGAAGTGACCGGGCGCATTCCACTAAGTATAGCTGTTCTGGAAGGTCCACACACTGGAGCAGGGCAATGGGCGTTACTAAAGGAATAGCCTCTTGCAGCCAATTGATCCATATGAGGGGTAATGGCTTGTTGATGTCCCAAAAAACCGACCCAATCATTGAGGTCATCAATAGAGATAAAAATAATATTGGGGTTTTGTTCCGCTTTTGTAAGAAGTCGATCACAGGATAAAATTCCCAGTATTAAAAAAGAAAAAAAAAATCCAACTATTTTCACCCTAATTATTTTTACCTCTTACAAAGGAGCTTTCAGGAAGCGATGGAAAGTTTGCTAGCTGAGATGCCAATTTTGCTTTTATGATTTTTTGATCTTCATTCAAATCCTTATCCTCTAAAGGACAAGTTTCTAGGATATCATTTTCCATATCGAAAAATTTTCCATCCTTGTAGAGCTTATATCTCGTATTCTGAGAATATACATTCCTAAATCGATTAACATTGAGAGACCACATGGGATCATAGTAGGTGGTTATAGTTTCTCGATCAAGTAATTTTTTTCCGCTTAAGATTCCCATCATGCTCGCTCCATCGGTTTGATGATTAACCCCTAATATTTCACAGAAAGTAGCATAGAAATCACTAAAATTAATTAACCCGCCATGGCTTTTGGAGGTTTTAATTTGGTTGGGCCAATAGGCAAGCATGGGAACGTGATTTCCATGCGTTATGGTGTTTCCCTTGGCACCTTTAACCGGACCTTTTTTGGTTTGAGAAACCAGTGTGTTTTTAGTGCCATTGTCTCCAACAAAAATGATCAGGGTGTTGTCTACTATTCCTTCTTTCTTAAGGGTATTGACTATTTTACCAACGATTTTGTCCATATAGGAAACCATATCGATAAAAAAACGATTGTCTTGTTTTGATCGGGTATCAAGCGATTGCCATTCGGGTGAATTCGGTGTAGGGACGAATGGACTGTGAACGAGGAGCATAGGATAATAAATAAAGAATGGTTGAGCTTTATTCCTTTTGATAAAATCTACAGCATAATTGGATACAATATCAGGTCCATAGGAATTCTGATCCCTGGGTAAAACTTTTCCGTTTTGCTCAATCAAAGGATTGGCAAAACGTTCTCCAAACTCTTTGACTTTAGTCAATTGCCACAAACTGTACTCATCAAAACCGAAGTGGTTTGGTCTGGTGTTGTCATCGTGTCCTTCCAATTGATGTTTGATACCATTAAGTTGCCATTTGCCAACAACAGCAGTTTTATACCCGTTTTCTCTAAATAGGTTCCCAAAGGTTTTTTCTTTAGGGTTGAGGTAAGTAAAATAATCGTAATTCCTGAAATTATACTTTCCTGTCATGATCTTTACTCTGGATGGAGTGCACAAAGGTTGTGATATCGCTTTGGTGAAATTTATACCATTAAGGGCCAAAGAATCCAAAACCGGAGTTTTGTATGAAGTACTTCCATTGATGCTCAAACACTCGAAACCGATGTCATCGGCCATGATCAAAATAACATTGGGTTTAGATGTGTCTATTTGTTGTGTTTGGCAAGCCATCATCATCGAGTGAATTAATAAAATGATTAAAGGAGCTGTATGATCAAAATTTCTCATTACTTGATTTATTTTTATAGTTCTATTCTATTTCCCGAAGATTGATAAATGGAATTGATCAGCGCCACGGACTTTTTGGCTTCCTCAATATCCACCTTTGGAGAATGGTTGTCGCGTATCGCATCTATCATATCCTGGATGGCAGCGATATGAAACTTATCGGTAATGGCCATGGGATCCGAAGCTCCAGAACCAGGATTTTCATCAAATAGTTTTAAAGCATTATTAATGCTCTCAACAGAAGAGGAAACAATCTTACCACCTTTAAAAACAATGTTGCCTAAAGTACCATAAATGGAGATTGATTCTGGCTCACCAGGAAATAGTGCCGTACCGCCGGAAAGCGTACCCAACGCACCACTCTTGAATTTTAAGGCAGCTACTGCTACATCTTCTCCTTCAATCCGATGATTCAAGGTATCGATAAATCCACTAATCACACTTACCTCACCCATCAGGTTGAGCATTAAATCAATGGTATGAATACCTTGATTGATCAAGGCAGCACCTCCATCCAAGGCCTTCGTTCCTCGCCATGATCCTTCATAATAAATCGGGGCACGATACCAGTTTATGCTGGTTTGGCATAACAAAATTTTACCCAAACTTTCCCTTTCAACATAAGTTTTGAGTTTTTTATACTCCGGATTTTCACGATTTTGAAATACACAACCCAATCTTATTCCGAAGGATTTTACCACCAATTCTATTTGTTCTATTTTTTCAATAGTCGTCTCTAAAGGTTTTTCACAAAGGATATTTTTTCCTGCCTTTGCAATTTTGGCAATAGTAGCTCCATGTAAACCACTTTCATTACATACACAAATGACGTCAATCTCGGGATGAGAGAGTAATTTTTCTATTTCCCAAAAAACAGGACATTTGTAATTCTTTGCTACTTGATTGGCTCTGGACTGGGATTTACTAAGTACCCCAAAAAGAAAGGCGTTGGGTATTTTTTCAATACAGTCGGCATGAAATTTTGCAATATTCCCCGTTCCTATGATCCCAAATCCAACCTTTGTTTCCACGTAATTTATTTTATTAGTCAGACATACTGGCGGGAAGTAATTCCTCAGCCGTTGCCCATTCATAATTGGGCTTCTCCCCTAAAACGTACTCCATGGTGCCACCTTTGACCAAGTCTTGATGATGAAACCAAGATTGATTGATAGGGCTTCCATTAAGTTTTACACTTTGAATATACTTATTTTGGGTGCTATTTTCTTTTACCTTAATGGTAAATCGATCTCCGGAGTAATAATCTTGATCCAAATGGATAATTATCTGATCGAATACGGGACTGGACAAGTCATAAGCAGGATCTATATCAGCCCCACCTTTCATCTCAAAAAGCCCTATTTTCATCAATACTGAAAGTGCTCCCATCAAGCCTTGATCTTCATCACCGCTGTATCCGTTTTGAGGATCATTGTCACTATAAACGTCTTGTATTACCTCTCTTACCCATTTTTGGGTTAGCCAAGGTTGGCCAAAATAATTAAAAATATATCCAGTTTGCATAGAGGGTTGATTTCCGTAATTTATAAATGCTCTTCTGCGATAGCTAGCTACATATTTATCCCCACGGTGGTTATGGGTAACAAACCCATGCTGTTGTGCGATTAAAAAGGATTGATTTAATCGCCTTGCGGCAATTTCTCTTCCACCCATAAGATCTGCCAGTCCAGCCAAGTCATGAGGAACAAACCAGGTTGCAGCGGCCGCAGTGGCTTCAACAAAACCTGAGCCTAAAGGATCTTTATAATCATTCTCGTATACCAAAGGGTCAAATGGTTCGATCCAATTACCATCTAATTTCCTAGCTCGCATCCAACCTGAAGATGAATCATAAATATTTCGGTAGTTGGAAGCTCTTTTTTGAAGCATTTTATAGTCACTCTTTTTGTTTAGAGCTTTTGCCATTTGAGCCAAAGTCCAGTCTTGATAAGCATATTCCATAGTTACTCCTGGACCACATTGGTGATAACCATATTGTTTATCATAGATTGGAAAGGGCACATAGCCCTTATCGATATAATATTCTATTCCACCCCCTTTATTTGTATTATGTTCGTAACCTACTTTACTCATTATCCCACCGGGTAATGCGTTCTTAAGCATTCCCTCGTATGCTTTTTCGATATCAAAACCTCTGATACCTTTCATGTAAGCACTTACAATAAATGGAGTAGTGGAAGCTCCGGTCATAACGTAGGTATAATTCCCACCCGAGGGGCCTCTTGGGATCAAACCTCCATCATCATACATCAACAACAATGAATTGACAAATTCCTCACTGATCCTAGGATATACGAGATGCCAAAGGGTATTAAGAGTCCATTGTGCACCCCAAAAAGAGTCGGAATTATAATGGTTGAATTTGGGCTTACCGTTTTGACCTATGGGAATTTGACCAATGCGTTGTTTTTCTCCGGTCATGTCACTGTATTTCCCGTTAACATCACTGATTATCCTTCGACCTTGTAATGCATGCCATAGATCGGTGTAAAATCGGATCTGTTGGTCCTTGGTGTTTCCTTTGATTTCAATTCTACTGAGGTAATCATTCCATTGGTTTTTAGAATCTTGAACCACCGCTTCAAAATCCCAATGATTTAATTCTGTTTGGAGATTGAGTTCGGCTTGTTCCATACTAACATATGAGATCCCAACTTTCATCATGATTTGCTCTCCTTCTTTTGTCCTAAAAAGAGGGTATACGCCTCCATTCTCTCCTTTAAATTCATTTACTTTCCCCAGTAACTTTTGATCCTTAAAGGCATACAAATCTTCAAAAGGCCGATCAAAATGAAGGCTGAAAAAGACTTTAGTGTCTTTGGGCCTCCTGATGGTTTTTTCCATTACAGCATAACCTTGAAGTTTTTTATTGGATACTTTTTTTACAAATCCACTTGCTGTACCACTGGGACCCAATTGGGTGGATAGATCAAGAATTACAGCACTTTGATCGGACTTAGGGAAGGTATAACGGTGAAAACCTACACGAACCGTTGAGGTCAATTCTGCCTTGATGTTGTAATGGTCTAAAATGACAGAATGATAACCCGCCTCTACGGTTTCACTCTCATGAGAATAAGCGGATCCATAGGCTTTGGGACCCAAGTGGGCTTTGATCTCACCGGTAGTGGGCAGTACCGGGATACCGGACAGTTGCCAGGCGTGGATGTGACTGAAAAAGTTAATGGTTTTTTGATTGTAGCGATATCCGGATTCCCAGGCTCCGCTAGTTCCCATATCAGGACTTAAATTGACCATTCCGAAAGGACGGGTAGCGGAGGAAAAAAAGAACCATCTGGAATTGGCAGAATCAATCAAGGGATTGACCAAATCAACAGGGCGTTGGGCATAAACCAAAGTTCCGAATAACAGGATAAAGAGTTGTATTTTTTTCATTTCAAATATTTAAGTGTGCGTCAGCAAGTGAAATTAATTTTTGTTCGTTGACTTTTAGTCCAAAGCCGGGTTTAAAATCCACCTCTACCTTGCCTTCTTTATTAAGGTGAGTGGCTTTTTGTTCAATACATTTTAAGAAAGCATCTTGTTCCTGAGGTTTTTCCATGGCTTCTACCCAGGAGGCTTCGTTTCCTATGGCTATTTGTTGCCAAAAGGTACAGGCAGCACCAATCAGACTGGAGTCGCCAATCATAATGCCTTTTTTAGAGGCTCTGATCACCTTTGAGATTTCATTGATCTCAGTAAAAGTCCCCATACAATTGGGATGGAGATTAAAATAATTCCCCATGCGATCATCGAAATAATTGATGCTTTTGTATGCAGGCCGCATGATCTTATCCGGTACGATGGATAATTTGCCTACATTGGCCTGTAAATAGATCAATTCTTCTTTCTTGAGATCAGAGGGATCTTCAACCCCATCCATTCCAGCTTCGTTGAGGGAAATCATAATTTTAGACAATTCATCTAGGTCTGTGATATTTTTGTATCCACGGTTGGGATCGCCCAGTATAAAGGAATCGGGACCCAAAAATTTTCGCAAGGCACTAATATTTCCTCTATCTTGCTCTAAGTCTCCAAACATTTTAATTTTAACATACCTGTACATGTTTTGCTCTATGGCAATCTTAGCTTGATTGATCACCATATCTTCTTCCTTTTCCAAAATACAGAAAATAGCAGGGACTGGGGCTTCTCCTTTTAAACCCCATATTTTTACGGTGGGTTTATTTTCAATCTTACCCATTAGATCATAAAGGGTCATCAATAAACCTTCTGTGACTATGGGCTTCCAATTACCCGTTAGAAATTGGTTTCTGACCTCTTCAATGGCTTCCCCCAATTTCATCCCTTTTAGTTTTTTAAATTCCTCAGACCAAGCTGATAAATCAAAATCGGGCCGATTACTGGAAACTTTTGTCTCTCCCCAGCCCAAGTGATTTCCACCTTTTATATTGATCATGATGTGCTGTCTGTTTTTCCATACGCCAAAACTGAAATTACGCTCTTTTGTCACATTTATCAAAAACAAATTGATCTCATCAATCTTTACCTCCTTGGTGGACCTAAAAGGTGAACAGGGGAAAAGTCCGGGAGTGAGGAGAAGCGGTAATACTCCACTGGATCGCTTGATAAATTTTCTTCTGGAAGAATTCATAAGTAAAGAGATATTTAAGATTCTGTTTGTTGAGTTTCTGCATTGGCTTGATCCAGAAATTGAGTCAATGCATCATTTAATTTCTCGACCAATTCTGGCATTTGTTTAGAAAGGTCATTTTTTTCTTCAATGTCTTTGGAAAGATCAAAAAGTTCAAATTTGTTAAAGCGCCAGTCTTTAACAAGTTTATAATTTCCCCATCGAATAGCAGAAATAGGTTTTCTGTTTGCCGCCTGGTGGAAGATCAAAAAGGGACTATTACGCTCTACCGTTCCTAATCCATCATTGTGGATGATTGATTGTATATTACCTCCGTCTAGAATTTTAGGCAATGGGTCTTCGTAACCTGCCAATCTGGCTATAGTGGGCAGTATATCCAGACCGGTTACAGGAACATCTGTATGTGTATTTTGGGATACTCCTGGCCCAGAAACAATAAATGGAACCCTAAGCCCTCCCTCATACATTGAACCCTTTCCCCCTCTCAAAGGAAAGTTTCTCACTACTTGCTGTTCAGGTCCAATTGGAATTGAGGTTCTTCCTCCATTATCTGATAAGAAAATAATATAGGTGTTGTCTGCTATTCCAAGTGATAAAATCTTATCGAGTATCATTCCAATTCCCTCATCCATGTCCTCAGTCATGGCAGCAAACTCAGGGACGAAATGTTTTTTCCCCTTATCTAGCATAATGTACTTATCAATTTTTTTTTGACTGTAAGTGATAGCTAAGTGAACAGCATAATGAGAGATTTGAATGAAAAAGGGTTTGTTTTTTTTGGTTTGCTCCTCTATGAAATCATTCGACCTTTGGGATAGGGAAAAAATCAGTTTAGGGTCGTCAAAGTGTTTTGGCCAAGCTTCACCCATTTTAAAGGGGAAATCTAGTCCATTCTTATTGATCGTTTTTTTTCCCCCTCCCGTATTATTACTGGTCAGCCCATCACTGAAATCATATCCCATTTCCTCCGGGGTGAAATTGTCATATCTTGCATCCCACTTTCCAAAGTGTGCGGTTACATAATTGGGATCTGCCATTTTGAGTATTTTGGGAATGGTCATTTGCTTTCTAAAAGCCTTAGTCCAATTTTCTCTGTCTTTTTGATATTCATGTTTGGCAGGAGTCAACCCTGTCAATATGCTTTTTCTGGTGGGGGAGCAAAATGGTGCAGGAGCATAGCCATTAGTCATTCTCATCCCGCTTTCAGCCAATCGCTTCATATTTGGGGTTTGATAATAATCACTTTTGGAGCGCGGGTCTTCGGGATCCGCTAAAAAAGAGGTACCTACCCAACTTTGATCATCTGTGAGAATTACAATGAAATTTGGTTTTTTTGGGTTTTGAGCATTACAAATAGAAAGGCAACTTAATAATAGTATTAGAAAAACTTTCAAAGGATAGGTTTTTGAAAAAATGTGTTTCATTTATTTTATATTTTTCAATTTGCGTGTGCGAACACATTAACAAATTTAAATTTTTTAATGATTTTTAATCATTTTTTTTTTAGGCAGATTTTTTTAATGGTTAATGATAATTATAACTAAGATTTTTTGATGTGATTTTTCATAAAATTAATGCTGTAATTATATTATTTAAAATCAATATAAAAATTAACGATCTAAAACAGCATTGTATACATGTTTCTCAAAAATCTCTTTCCTAGAATAGTCCCATCCTTTCATTTGAGTCATAAGGATCATCACCAAATTTTCCTTTGGATCAATTCTAAAGTATGGACCCCATGAACCATGCCATCCATAACTTCCCTGACTTCCAGGAAAGGGATAGGCAGCAATGTTTTTTATAACACTGAAAGTCATTCCAAAACCAATTGCCTCATTGGGCTTGTGGTTATCAACATTTGGTTTCCCATTTCTTATTCCATTGAGTTGATCTTTGGTCATTAAATCGACTGTATGTTTTTCCAATATTTTCTGACCTTTATAGGTTCCCCTGTTTAGTAGCATCATACAAAACTTTGATAAATCCTCAATGGTTGATGCCAATCCTCCAGAGGGATTACAAAAAGTTACTTTTTGGGTGTAGAGTGAATTTTTGGGGTGATCTAAGAGGCTATACCCTCCTGCTTTATCTAAAAAATAACCGGTGGTGAAACGATCCTGTTTCTCTTTTGGAATTTGAAAAAAAGTATCTTGCATCTGCAAAGGATGAAAAATTTCTTCTTTTAGAAATTCATCAATTTTTATTCCTGTCAGTTTTTCAATAAGATAAGCTCCTATACTGACTGACGGTCCGTATATCCAAAAGGTTCCTGGTTCTTTAGCAAGTGGAATTTCACTCATCCGCTTTACTTCTGTCTCCAAGTCATAGGAGCGGTTGGATTTTAACAAATCAAATTGCTTTCTCAACGCGGGGTGTGTTTTTCCAATTCCAGTGGTATGTCTCAGAACATCGATGACGCGAATCGTATTTTTAGCGGGTTTGAGAGTACCATCTGCTTGGTATACCATTGGGTTTTTATATTCTAAAATGTAGGAACCAATGGGATCCTCTAACTCGAAATATCCCTTTTCATAAAGCTTCATTAAACCAACTGCAACAATACATTTAGTAATTGAAGCAATTCTAAAAATACTGTTTTTTTCGATTGGTTTTTTTTCCTCGATATTATCATAACCAAACATATCGTAATGGATAACTTTCCCTTTTTTAATTACCATTGTTTGAAAACCTATCAACTCTTTATCCTCAACGAATTTTCGCATTCTCTTCTCGAGTTGATCAAAATTATACTGTGCATAAGTTGATAAGGCAAAAAAAGAGAAAAAGAAAGAAAATCTAATTGTATTAGTCAAGGATAGAAACATTTAATTTTTTTTACAAAAAAACTCCTATAAAAGTAAATTAAGTAGCCAAAACCTTAAATTAAAAAAGGGTTTAGAGGAATTTCTAAACCCTTTTTTAATTTTTTTTTACTACTAATATCCTGGATTTTGGGATAGTATTGAAGGATCATTAACCTTCAAAATTTCAGCTTCAGGAATACCAAAAAGTCTTTTTACGGAACTGTAAGGGTATGCGGGTAGGGCAAAAGCTGATAAAACAACCTCATCTTTTCCTGTTCTTAAAAGGTCCCACCAACGATTACTCTCACCAGCAAACTCAAATCTCCTTTCATTTATAATAGCATCTAAAAAAGAAGACTGACTTGAAAGCTCAGTGGAAGTTAAATCAGCTAATCCAGCTCTTGTTCTTACTTCATTTAATATGCTAAATGCCTCAGCACTAGGATAGCTTTCACTATTTAATATTTCAGCATAAAGCATTTTAACATCTGTATACCTTACTATAGGAATATCAACGCCCCACTCTTGGAAAGTAGCAGGTGTGTTATTTTTTGCATATTTAATCCAGAAACGATCATCAGGAACAAATTCACCATCTTCAGTTGATGTCCATCCATTTTGAATGGTTAGATCTCTTCTCAAATCACCTGTTTCATATGAAAACCACAAATCATCACTTACCATTTGTTTTCGGGTAACTCCATTTAATGGAACTTCAGCAGCCATTTTAGGAACTTGCTGAGGCTGACTATTTCCCATACCTGCAATTGTCTTGTCATATTGTATAGAGAAAACAACATGAGGTCCGTTATCATTTGATTCTTTAAAGAGTTCAGCATAATCTGATTGCATTGAAAATTTACCACTATCTATTATTGATTTAAGATGAGGTTTAGCTGAGGCATAATCTCCCTGTTGCATAAATGCTTTTGCAGCCATACCGTGTGCAGAATATATTGTTGGACGCCCCTTATCATTTTGATTACTACTAAGACCAGCTGACGGATTAGAAACCGCATCAAATTCAGAAGTTACAAATGTATAAACTTCAGAAAGTGTTGTTCTTCCGATTGTGAAACTTTCCTCTAAACCAACTGGATTTAAAACCAAGGGCACATCCCCAAAATGTCTTACTAACTCATAATACATAAGAGCCCTTAAAAATCTAGCTTGTGCAAGATGATTTTGTTTTTGAGCATAATCTTCGAGATCTTCAGATTTTTGAATAACTAAGTTTACTCTATTAATTATGGAGTAGCATGTATTCCAAATATCAGTTGACACTTGAGAGCCAGCATTTTCATTGTATTGGGAGATATTTAACTCTAAGTTATTTGCATATCCTTGAGTCTGAGACGAATTATCTCCCCTCCATATTGCAGCTCTTATCATCATATCATCATACAGGGAATTCAAAGCTGAATAAGCACCAGTTAATGCTTGATCTATTTGAACTGATGATTGATAGAAATTTCCGGTTGTCAACTGTGAAATCGGAGCTAAATCTAAATCTTCTTCATCACAACTAATAAATACTGTTGTAATTATTAAGCTATAAAATAAAATTCTAAATTTTTTCATTTTTATATATTTTAAAAAGTTGCTTTTAATCCTAATGTAACGACTCTGGATAATGGATACCCAGCATAATCAACTCCTGTAGTTAATGTGTTTTCAACTTCAGAGTTGTTTGCCTCCGGATTACCTCCAGGATATTTAGTTGAATTCAAAACATTATCTGCCGATAAATATAATCTGAGGTTTTTCATACCAATTTGATTGATAGTTTCTTTATCAAAAGTATACCCAAGAGTGATGTTTTTAAGTCTAATATAATCTCCATCATAGAGCCACCTATCAGTAAAATCGGGAAGTCTACCGCCTTCTTCTTTAAAGTATGTCCCATTACCAGCAGTATATGCTTGACCTGTTGGAACCCCATTAACTGAGGGAAGTCGTCTCGCACCATTCGCCCAAATTGCCAATTGATTTCTACCTTGTTGACCTGCATCAGCATATCTACCAAAGAACCAATAAGCCTTAAAATCTAAAATAGCAGTTGTCAATATTCTTGCATCAAAGTTTTTGTATCTAAAAGTATTTGTAAAGCCAATTATATAGTCGGGAGTATTGTTTCCTAGTTCAGTTCTATCTCCGATACCTATTGAGCCGTCACCGTCTGTATCAGCTATTGCTGGGTTACCAGCAACTGCATTGTTTATCAAAGGTCTACTTGGAGACGGATTAGAAATATCAGATTCTGAATATATCCCATCGGTTTTGTACATATAGTAACTATGAAGGGGTCTTCCAACCATTGTCCTGTGAGTTGGCTGATTTCTAGATGTTCCAATAATTTGATCTATTCCATAACCTAGTTTAGTTACTTTATTCTCATTATTTGTAAAATTTAATGAACTAGACCAAAAGAAATCTCCTTTGTCAATATTATTAGTGTTAAGTTCAAGCTCCCACCCCCAATTTTCAACTTCACCTGAATTTAAAACACTTGCTTGAGTTAATCCGGTTACAGCAGGAAGCTCAACTTCTAGTAATACATCTGAGGTTACGTTTTTATAGTAATCAAGTGAACCATAAATTCTGTTCCCAAAAAAACCAAAGTCTAAACCTATACCCTGAGTTGTGGTAGTCTCCCAACTTAGATCAGGATTACTCGCGGTAGACGGAGCAAATCCGTATGCCAATTTATTCCCAAATGAATAGTTAGCTCCAGAGAGTTGACCAAATGAAGAATAGGCTCCAATTCTGTCGTTACCTGCTTGACCCCAACTTGCCCTAATTTTTAATTGGTTAATATTGGGATTATCAATAATATCATTACTTAACCTCCAGGCAACTGATGCGGCTGGGAATATACCCCATTTATTGTTTTCTCCAAATTTTGAACTCCCATCTCTTCTTATCGTGAAATTAACCAAATATTTATCATCGAAATTATAAACAGCTCTTCCAAAATATGATTGTAATGAAGCCTCCATTTCATAATCGTCCCATTGCCTAAAGGCAGTTGCTGCATTAAATGTTTTAATGTCATCACTACCAAAATCCCATGAATCAAGAAATGTGTATTCCCAGTCTTGTTCCTCAGCAGAGGCTCCAACTAAAAAATCTAAATTGTGTGAACCAACCGATAAATTATAAGTAGCTGTTAATTGATATAAGAATTTATTGTCATTTCTGTGTTCGTTTCTGGCTTCTCTTCTTGCCTTTTTGTTAACCCACATCGGTTTAAACCAATCATACGTGAAATCCTCAATGTCAAAACCAAACTGACCTTTAATATCAAGTCCCTCAATTGGCTGAATTGAAATGTAAGATGTAACTAGGGATCTTTTTCTCTTACCAAAATCCTTGATATTTAACATTTGAAGGACTGGATTTGGGTTATCAATTAGCCCAAGTGGGTGATTTCTGTGATTAAAATCCACGGGGATAGTTGGATCTGCAACTATAGCTCGCATATAAGCACCCTCTTTTGTCTCAGCCTCTCTTCTGCCACTCTCTCTCGAAACAGTAGTAGATAAACTTAAACCAGCAGAGACAATATCATTTATGTTGTAATTTCCATTAGCTCTAAAAGAAAACCTTTCATATTTGGTATTAATTACAAGTCCATCAGTGGCATTATAATTACTCGATATCATAAAATTTCCACCCTCAACTCCCTTAAAAATTGAAACCTGATAATTTCTTCTGACAGCTTGTTGAGTTATAGCCTCCTGCCAATTTGTATCGGCAATGTCATCTGGATTTGTATACCACCACCTTCTAGGGTGATATTTGTTAGATCTTTCACCTACTGTTGTTCCATCATAAACTCCACCATTATCATTAATATATCCTAGTGTTGCTCCCCATTCACGATATTCTATGTACTCTGGACCGCTAAGCATGTCAAGAGTATTTCCAGGGGCAATAGCTTCCATCCCTGTGTAAACATCTAAATCTATTTTGGTCTCACCGGTTTTAGCTTGCTTTGTTTTGATGATAACAACACCTCCAGCAGCTCTAGCACCGTAAATTGCTCCAGCAGATGCATCTTTTAATACATCAATTGATTCAACGTCACCGATATTTATGTCCCTCATACTTTCAACAGGCATACCATCAATAATGTACAATGGGTTTGAACCACTTGTTATGCTGTTTGTACCGCGTACCTTGATATTAAACTCAGATCCAGGTAAACCAGATGATTGCTGAGCATAAACCCCTGCAAGCTGACCAGAAAAAGCCTCTCCCAATGTCATTATTGGTCTATCAACAAGGCTTTCAGTATTTAGTTTGGATACTGAGTTTGTTAAATTTGACCTTTTTGTTGTTCCATAACCAGTTAAGACAACTTCATCAAGTTCATCTGACCCCATTTCTAGAATAATGTCAAATGATTCAGCATTGGATACCTCAATTTCTTGATCCATAAATCCAACATAGGAAAATGTAATTAGATCCGAGTTCGTAACAGAGATCGAGTAATTACCGTCAAAATCGGTTGACGTACCTGTGTCAGATCCTTTAATCACAACATTAACACCCGGTAAAGGTACTCCCTCTTCATCAGCGACATTTCCTGAGATTGTCCTTTGCGCAAATGTAAAATTGAATGTTAAAAAAAGAAAAATGACCACATAATAGTTAAAACTTATTGCCTTCATTTTTGTAAGTATTATTTGGTTAAAATTTATTTTTGTGTTCGCACACTATTTGTATTAGAAATTGATTAGTTGTTAATCACAACTTATACAATATACAAATTTTCTTACTTTAAGTTAAATTTTGTTAAGAAACTTGAGTTTATAAAAATATTTTTGTTAAATTTTTTTTAAATGACTTTTTTTAATTTCTCTTGTGATGACCTGTTTTAGATCATGATGGTATTTTAGAGGAGCCTCTGGAATTATTGATGAAATTTACTTAAAGGCGTAAAATAGATTATAGATATGAGGAGTATAGTTTTAATATTTTTAGTGATGACTTGCATGGCAAAAGGGCAGAAGCCTGAGACTACTTTTACCATTGATGCAGGGGAAGTAGTAGGTGAAAACACAGAATTCTGGAAAGCTGCCGGTTCCGACCATCTGTTTTATCATGTGACACGTCCATCGGGACAGTCATTGCTTGATAGAATGGAAGCAACAAAATCACATAAGTTTTTGCGAACGCACCACACTTTTGTTCAGGACAGGAAAAAAGGGGTACTGCGTGGACAAAATGTATATTCAGAGAACAAAAACGGTAACCCTGTTTATGACTTTTCCAATGTGAATAAAGTTTTTGGCGAATATGTGAAAAGAGGTTTAAAGCCTATTGTTGAGTATGATTATCTGCCCAGGCAATTGGAAAACAAAACCAATGAAGGCTCAAATGGAAACGACGAGGGCATGAAAATGCAAAATATGGGTCCAAATGATTGGAAGAAATGGTCTGACCTGATGAAAGCGGCTACCCAAAATTTTATCGATGTATTTGGTGCAGAAGAAGTGCGAACCTGGTATTTTGAAGTATGGAACGAACCCGATGGCTGGCCCCAAGACCAAATGGATGTTTTTTACAAAATGTATGATGTTTTTGTGGATGCAGTCACTTCGGTTAATAATGAGTTTCGTGTTGGAGGACCTGCTTGTTACCACGATTATTTTCTACGCCCTTTTTTAAACCACGTGGTTAACGGTACCAATCATGTAACAGGAGGAAAAGGAACCCGTATTGATTTTATTTCTTATCATATTTATGGCTTGTCCGGTAAATGGTTAAACTCTGAGCCACATATTCAACCACAGGTTCAGCGTTTTTCGCAATCTATACTTTGGTTAAAACGCTTAATGAAAGATTTCCCAGAATTAAAAGGTACCGAGTTCCATATTAACGAGTGGGGAATGTCTTCCAATTTTTACAGAACGGTTGAGGACCATCCTGATTTGGTTTATCGAAATAATGAAGAATCTCCACTGTTTTTGGTTAAATTAGTTAACTCCCTGTATCAAATAGAAGACAAATACAATTTTCCAATTTCCATATTGTTGTATTGGGGATTTTGTGGAGAAGCAGATGCCAATGAGGTTTTTGCTGGAAAGCGCGAGCTTACCATTGCCGGAAATATTCCAAAACCCGTTCAAACAGGATTTGAAATGCTTGCTCAATTAAAGGAGAAGCGAATTCAAGTATTGCGTCAGAAGAAGGACAGTCGTTTTGGCGTTCTGGCAACAAAATCGAGTAATGGAGAAATGGTACTTATTGCCTATAATTACAACGAGACAGACAGAGGAGTCGAGAACAAACAGAAAGTGACTCTGCAATTTACAGGTCTAAAACCAAATTCAACATATCATGTTGAGCAAACCAAACTAGACCAAAACAATAATAATACCTATTCAGCTTGGGAAAAAGCAGGAAGTCCTGCATCTTTATCAAAAGCTGGGATTGCAAAACTAAGTGATGCTGCCTCCCTAAATTCAAGGCAAATAGAAGATTTTGTTACGGATAATAACGGAAATGCAAAAGTTGAAATTGACATGGCCACACACACAATGCAATTGCTGGAAATTGAAAAATCAACTCAATTTTAGTAAAGTTAACAAATAAATTATGATAAAATTGTCAATAACGCTAGTATTTATTGGATTATTAGTAACATGTAAAACAAATGAAATAAAGAAAATAAAAAACCTACCAAATATTGTAATTATATATGCCGATGATTTGGGCTGGGTTGATGTTGGTTATAATAAATTCAGTAAGTTTTACGAAACACCTTATATGGAGAAGTTGGCTTCCGAAGGGTTGATTCTTAATCGTTTTTATCCCTCTGCAGCAAATTGTGCTCCTTCCAGAGCCAGTATGATGAGTGGCATGTATACTCCAAAGCATGGAGTTTATCTTCCTCAAGGTCTATCAAGAGGGGGTGCTATTGAAGAAATGCGTTTCAAAGTTCCAACTCATGATGCAGATTCCTCTTTTAATACATTTCCAGTTAGCATTAATCAACTAAATCCTGACTTTATGTCTTTAGCAGAGTTGTTAAATCAAGCAGGTTATAAAACGGCGCGTTTTGGAAAATGGCATATTGGCCCGGATAACCAAGGTTTTGAAGTAAATTCCGCAAATGGAGAAATAGGCTTTATAACTAATCATGGGAAGTCAGAGAAACGTTTTTACTCTGACACATTGGTAGCTGAGAGATTAACAACGGCATCAATTGATTTTATAAAAGAAAACAAAAAAGAACCTTTTTTCCTTTATTTAGCTCACTGGGAGGTTCATGGACCTAAGAGAGCCAGAAAAGACAGAATATCTTATTTCCAAAACAAAAAGGAAAGCTTAGGATTTTCAGAGTTTAATGCAGTATATGCTGCTGAAGTTGAGCAGTTGGATATGAGCGTAAAAAGAATTTATGAAGCACTCAAAGCTGAAAACCTTTTAGAAAATACACTTTTTATTTTTGCTTCTGACAATGGTGGGGTTCCAACTAATACACAAAACTTTCCTTTAAGGGAAGGGAAGGGTACATTTTATGAGGGAGGCATACGCGCCCCGTGTTTCATGTATTGGAAAGGTGTAATTACAAAAGGGCGAGTTTCTGACCAACCTATTAATGGAGTAGATTTCATGCCTACTTTTGCAGAAATTTCTGGAGTAGATATAGAAAAAGATAAATTTGATGGAGAATCTATAGTTCCTCTAATTTGGGAAAAAAATTATAAGAGGGAGAAGCCGATGTTCTTCCATTTTCCCCTTTACCTTGGAGGTGAAGGACTACCATCATATAGAGGAAAAGAAAATTATTGGAGAGCTGTTCCTTTAACTGTTATAATGAAAGATAAATGGAAATTAATTAAATATTATGAATTTGATAAAGTTGAGCTTTATAATCTAGAAAATGATATATCAGAAACCAAAGACGTATCAGCAATTCACATCAATAAAAAGACAGAACTATTGAAACAATTGAATGAATGGGTAGAAAAAATAAATGCGCCTGTTCCCAGTGTTTTAATGAATAAATAATAAAGCTAGACAACTTAGTCTCTAAAAAAATTATTTACATTAGGTTTTGAGTTGATTATTAAATATGTAAATCTTATCTTTCAATGAAACGTCGGAAGCTAGATTTGGCTAAGAAATTAATGATTTGCTAAATCAAATTACTAACAAAATTTAATAAAATGAAAAAATGTATTTTGATGTTTGCAATAATTCTATTTGGCTGTTCAGAACCCAATAAAGAACTTCCAAAAATATTAATTATTGGTGATTCTATTTCAGGAGGATATTTTCCATTTGTTCAGGAAGGTCTAAAAGGGAAAGCAAAAGTTTTTCAGCCATCTTATATTGATGAGAACGGAAAAACTAAATGGTGCTGCGGAGGAACTACTCAGGGATTAAAAGAAATAGACTTCTTTTTACACAAAAAAAAATGGGATATTATTCATTTTAATTTTGGTTTACATGATATTAAGCATATAGATCCAGTTACTGGAAAAAACAGCAAGAACTTAAGTCATCCCCATCAGGCTTCACCTGAAGAGTATGAAAGAAACCTTATTGAAATTATAAAAAAATTACAACGAACTGGAGCTAAACTTATTTTTGCTACGACAACTCCCTATCCTGATAAATTAGGAAAACAGATGCGTTCTCCAGGAATGCCCAAAATATATAATCAAGTTGCGCTCAAAATAATGAACAATAATCAAATTATAGTTAATGATTTATATAGCTTAGTTTTACCTAAGATTATTGAGCTTAGAAAATCATTTGTATATCAAAGAAGACCACTAGCGATATTGTAAAAATTAAGCAAGATTTAACAAAAACTTTAGGTAGAGTTGCCTTAGTGCGGTATGGAGGACGGCCCTCTCTTCGGTCTCGTTGATCTTTTTACCTTCAAAATAGGCCTTAATG
>CALKCR010000052.1:0-20101 GCA_938082715.1 uncultured Flavobacteriaceae bacterium
TATTAATACTAGGTGAAAAAATCATAGGCTCACTAAAAGTTGCTATTATTGTAGATGTGGAGGTGTCATTGAATGTTGATGATGTTATATCAACGGTTGGATTTGCATTGTCCACATCAATCATGATTTTTTGAATGCGAAAAATATTTTCTAACTGACCGTCATAAGGATTTCCGGCTAAGTCAGTTCCGGAAACACTTACTAAAAAGGTTTCCGTTTGGATGGAACTGGAGGGATTCCAAGTATAATTCCAAAGATTATCACCAGAATTGGAAGAAGGAGTCATCGAAAAGGATAAGTTATTTGAGTTGGAGGAATTGGAACTGGTCCCTGATGTTACTTCCGTGATTGAAATTTGGGGAGTTGACATGGGCTCGGAGAATGTTGCGGCAAATGTGATTGGACTCGAACTATTGACAATATAATTGGTCAGTCCGTCAGATTCTGACGAAGAGAAGCTTTCCAACAGAGGTTTTACATTGTCTATGGTCAAGGTGATGCTATCCGAGCCAGAATAGACATTGCCGGCTTGGTCGGTTGCAGAGACAGTTACACTGGCATATTTTAGTGTTGAGGAAATCGGCCATGAATAGCCATAAGTGTTGGAGGCACTGTCAGTCAAATTTAGTGGCACACTACTGAGTAATTCGTCCCCCAAAAATAAGACAGCTGTATCTCCACCAGCACTAGATTGTCCGGGGGTAAATTCGGGAGTGGTGGAGAAGAGTACCCAACTATCACTTTGGCTTAATTGACTGGACAAAGTATAGGTTACGCCCGAGGAAACTAGTCTGAACCTTTTGCCAACAAGTGATTTTGAATCCCTTGTGATGTCATCAAACCTATTGTTGCTAACTAAAATCGCAATTTGATTGTTTGAATAATCCGAAATGTATAGGGTCTTTGGGTAGTCCAGTTCTTTAATGGTGATGGTAGGGGAAGTACTTAGGGCTTCAGAAAAAATTGCTGAAACATGAACCACGGAAGCAACTTGTGAGAAGGAGGAAAAAGTCGTGTTGTTAGGACTTGCTGAGAGTGAAACAGTCGGGGCAGTGGTGTCAAAAGGATTAGGGGTGCTGGTTCCATTTTCGACACCAAAAATTTTAAAATTATTAAACCTAAAACCATAATTTCCAGACCAATATTCTGCCTCATTGACTTGTTTGAGCTCAACCCTTACCTTATTGGCATTGGTTGGAACACTGAGCGTAGTTGAAAATGTTTGTGATGAAGAACCGGCGGTTAATAAGCTTCCTTCATGAGAAGATATTTGGCTGTTTCCATTGTAAAAAATGAGGTTGACCTTTCCGGTATCTGGTGTGAATCTCTGAATGTAATCTATTGCTAAACTTACATCGGAACTTCCAGAAATGATATTAAAATCTTTGTATACATAACTGTTGTCTATATATGAAAAAATGAGGTTGTTTTCACCGAGGTAGGGATGACTTCCTGAATTACCGCTTAATGCCTGGAAAGAACCTGTTGAACTTATCCACCCATTGTTGAGAGATAAAATATTGTTGGAAGAGGTTGCCGAAAGCAAAAATTCCGTTTCCAATTGAGAAGTTAAATATTCACCCATGACCTTTTCACTGCTCAGAGCATCGGTATAAATCTTTAGGGCAGAAATTTTTCCATCGAACCAATCTCTACTGTCTCTGACATCTCCACCTATATAAAAATATGAACCGTCATAGCTTACAATATTTTTTGATGCATTAATTGTGCGGTTTAATACCCCATTGAAATAAAATTTTCCTGTTGTACCTGATTTAACAAATGTAATGTGGTCCCAAGAATTTGAACTTAGAGATTGATAGGATTCGGATGAGTTACTATTCTCAAATCCATAACCACTTTTGTAATCCCAAAATCTTAGTCTATTATTTGATTTCTTTGTTAAAATGAACTCTCCATTAATACTTACTGTTGATCTTCCATAATTTATTAGGTCTTGTTCATTTGTAGAAGCTGATCGATCAACTAACATAAGAATACTGTAGTTAGTTCCATCAGTTAAATTATTGAATGGGGGAGAATTAAGTTTCAAATAATCTGCACTGCCTCCAAATTTGAAACTAAAATAGCCGTTTGAATCTGACACATGAGTTACATCATTAACAACCCTAAGGTTATTACCACTTGAACTGATGTCATTGATTACAATGCCAGTGCCATTGTAGCTTGATGGCTTGTTGGCATCTATATCTAAAATTAAATTTGCAGAAAGTTGTGGGTAGGAAAAAAGGCAAAAAAAAACAGTAAAAAACTAAAGATATTCTGTATACCAATTTTAATTGTTGACATTTTACTATGATTTGATTCAAATCCACCTTAATGCAAATATAATTAAAATTCAATCATTAGTGTTTTCAATATAATACATCAGTCACAAAAAAATCAGTTAAACCTAAACATCTATTTTTAAAGGACTAAAATATCGGACAGGTCAAGACTGTCATTGTGTTTCCGTTGGAGTAACAATAAATTTTCAAATAGGTTTTTGATCGTATTTTTATGTTTTATTTTGTCTAAAATATCATGCTGTTCCAGTGGGTCATTTTTCAAATCAAAAAGCAGTATTTTTTTAATTTTTGGATAAACCATCAGCTTGTAGCCATCTTTCCTTATCATGCGTTGAGAATCCATGTATGCACCATAAATTCCATTGGGATAGGGTGGAGAGGTTTCTTTTTCTTTCGCCAAACTTAAAAAGCTTTTAAAAGCAATGGATTGCGATGGAGAAGCATTTCCCAATTCCAAACTCGTGGCCATGATGTCTTGTAAGTAAACTTCATGATCAATACTTTGATTCTTGGGTATATCTGGTCCCTTCATAATCAGAGGCACTCTAATACTGTGGTCAAACATACTTTGCTTTCCCAATAGCCCGTGTTTTCCGACAGACAAACCATGATCACCAGTAAAGAAGATGTAAGTGTTGTTTGCCTTTCCCGAGGCATCCAATGCATTTAAAATTTCACCAATTTGTGCGTCCAGATGGGAGATGATGGCATAATATTCTCTGATGTGGGTTTTGATGGCAAATGGGGTTCTAGGAAAAGGAGCTAATGCTTCATCTCTAAGGGTTTTAGAGTTTCCTATGGCATCTTTGAAGGGGTATTCGGGAAGCCAGTTATCAGGCAGTGGTATTTCTTCCAGAGGATAGCGATCCAAAAAAGATTGAGGAGACTGTCTTGGATCGTGGGGCGCATTGAAAGCCAAATACATAAAAAAAGGAGCCTCTTTTTCACTGGATTGATTCAAAAAATCCAAGGCATCATCTTTGATCACCTCACTCCAATGTTTACCTCCTTCCCAAAATCCACCGTTGAGTGAATCGGCAGCTTTCCATGTGTCCTCTTGACCTTGTTTGGGTCGATCATAACCTTTTCGACCCTCTTTTTTAAAGAAATCTTTTGGCATACCTGGTCGGACATTTCGAACCGTTTGAAAAATCTTTTTGGGATCAATCGGCACATGCCATTTTCCGGACATATAGGTCTGGTAGCCTTTTTGTTCCATTAGCTTACCCCAACTGTGTTCAGTAGCCTCCAAGTTTTTTTGATTGTGCCATTGATCGCTTAGTGCCTTGGCGTTCCAAATGGTTTTACCCGTGATGATCATGGCTCTAGAAGCCACACAAACAGCACCATTCCATCCCCCCATATTAAATGCCTGGGTAAAATGAGTACCATGGCGCACCAGTCGATCCAAGTTGGGGGTTTGTATCACATTATTACCTAAAGCATGTATCGCATCATAGGTATAGTCATCTGCAAATAAAAATAATATGTTAGGTAAATCCTCTACAGATGTTTTTTTGGATAATGGATTACAAGAGATCAAAAGGGCAGACAAAAAAACACAAATAAGTCGAATCATCTTTTATTGGGTATTGAGATCAAAAAATTTTTGCATTAATATCCACTTTTCTCCAGGCTCTGCTATGGGTAATGTTTTTTGATATGTAGACATCAGCTCTTCCCATTTGACGACATAAGGATTTTGACGGTCCATTTTATTTTTCTTTTCAAAGCTGAAACCCTCTTGAACCTCTATGATCATAAAAAGTCGGTCAGCGACATGGAAAATTTGCATATCGTGAATCCCACTGTCTTTTATGCTATCAATGATTTCCGGCCAAACTGCTTTGTGTTGTTCCATGTATTGATCAATCAACAATGGATCATTGATTAAGTCCAGAGCCAGACAATATCTTTTCATTTTAGGCTTGATTTGCTACGTTCCTGCCATAATAGGCTATAAATACAAAACACAACAGGGGGAGTAGAAAAGAGAAATTGACTTCAGATACCCCCAAGATTTTCGTGTCACTGACGCCACTTCCTCCCAGATCAATAATCATTCCCTGCAACTTTGGCATAAGAGCGCCTCCAACTATAGCCATGACCAAACCGGCAGCTCCAATCTTAGATTCTTTTTCGTCCAAGTCCTCAAGTGCAATTCCATAAATGGTAGGAAACATTAGCGACATGAAAAAGGAGATGCCCACTAAGGCATATAGCCCGAAAATTCCTTCAATAAAAACAGTTCCCAAAACACATATTCCTGCCATTACAGCAAATTGGAGCAGGAGTTTTCCGGAATTGATAAACCGCAGTAGGTAGGTACCGATAGCCCTGCCAATTAGGAAAACAATAAAGCAGATGAATTGATAGTTAGCGGCATTTTCACTCGAAATACCAATGGCCTCAGCATATTGGTATATGTATGTCCAACACATGATTTGTGCCCCTACATAGAATACCTGTGAGAGGACACCATTACGGTAATTTTCGTTTTGAAAAAGACTAATGAAGGTGTTACTTAACGGTGCCATTTCTCCATCGTCTTTAGCCTGTGGCATTTTGGATACTGCAATCATTACAAATACAGCCATAACGACTAATCCTAAAATTACATACGGATCACGAATCACCATCAGGTCTGCGGTACGGATCATTATTTTTTTGGCTGCGTCAAGGGTACTGAAATCAATAATATTATCGGATTCCAATTTTTTAAGAACAAACTGCTGAGCCACTAACAGACCTAATATAAGTCCTAGTGGGTTAAAAGCCTGAGCTAAGTTTAACCTTTGGGTAGCAGTAGATTTATCTCCCATAGCCAAAATGTAAGGGTTGGCTGTAGTTTCCAAAAAAGCCAGCCCAAATGTCAGGATGTACAATCCCAGACAGAAAAACCAAAATTGTTCTGTAATGGCTGCAGGATAAAAAAGCAGCGCACCGACGGCATAAAGTACCAAACCAATGAGTACGCCTACTTTGTAGGAATATTTCCTCACAAACAATGCTGCCGGCAGGGCCATGCAAAAATAGCCTCCATAAAAAGCCATTTGAACCCAAGCCGCTTGTGAATTGGATAATTCAAGTACTTTTTTGAAAGCTTGCACCATAGGATCTGTTACTGCATTGGCAAACCCCCATAGGGCAAATAGTGAGGTGATGAGGGTAAAGGGCAGTAAGACTTCTTTTGATACAACAGTTTTCTTCATGATAATGTGTTTAATGATCTGTCTAAATGAACATAACCACCATCGACATACACCAATTGGCCTGTAGTATGGCTGGATTTTTCAGACAGTAAGAAAGCTACCGTATTGGCAATTTCCTCTGGTGTGGTCATTCTTTTTTCTAAAGGGATTTTAGATTCGATTTTATTTAGTTTTTCTTGAGGATTGGGGAAGGTGTTGATCCATTTTTCATAAAGTGGAGTATAACTTTCAGCGACCATGAGGGCATTGACACGAACCGAATGTGGAAGTAATTCTACCGCCCACTCACGCGTAAGGGCATTTCTTCCTCCACAGGCGGCAGCATAGGCCGAGGTTCCACCTTGACCGGTGACAGAGACCTTTGAACCAATATTGACTATAGCACCCTTATTTTCTTTAAGATAAGGCAAGCAGGCCTGTGCCATGACGTAGTAATGGACGAGGTTTTTTTTGAGAGAATTTATAAATTGCTCTGCATCCCCATTTTCAAGTCCTACAACATCATTGACTCCAGCATTATTGACCAAGCCATGTATCGTTCCAAATTCGGAAATGGCCTTTTCAACGGCATCCTGTCCTTGTTTGGTATCGGTTAATTCTGCTAATGCATAAGAACACTTGCCCCCTTTTTTTTCAATTACTTCAACGGTTTTCAGTATGCTCTTTTCATCCCTGCTTACAATAAAGGGAATGGCTCCTTCATCTGCCAACACATGAGTAATGGCATGGCCAATTCCTTTTGACCCTCCTGTTACGATGATAACCTTGTCTTGCAGTAATAGATTCATTTTTTAAAGCTTATAAAAATTGCGGGCGTTTTTCCCCATTATTTTGTTTTGATCAATAGGCTTGAGTTCCTTTAAGAATAACTCAATAATTTGGACAACATGCTGATAGCTACCTGCCAATAAACAAACGGGCCAGTCTGACCCAAACATCAATCGATCGGGACCGAAAGCCTCCAAAGCTTCCAATAGGTAGTTGTCAAAATCTTTGGCTTGCCAATGGTTCCAATCCGCCTCTGTTATCATTCCTGACAATTTACAATAAACGTTTTTATGCTTTGCCAACTTTTTGATGTGAGATGCCCATTCCTCAATTTTTTGATCTTTGATGTAAGGCTTCGCGAGATGATCCAATACAAAAGGCTGGTCCGGATTCTTTTCAACCAATACAATCGCTTCCTCCAGCTGATGCGGATAGATCAGGATGTCGTAGGTCAGGTTAAAATCCTTTAACTGGCGAATTCCCCTTAAAAATGAATCTTGCAACATAAAACCTTCTTTTTCAGCTTGAACGACATGTCTTACCCCCTTGAACAGCGGGTTTTTTGAAAAAAATTCCAGCCGATCTGAAAGCTTATCGTCTCGCAAATCTACCCAACCTACCACGCCCTTTACAAAAGAATTTTGCTCTGCCAGATCCAATAAAAATTGGGTCTCAACTTCTGATTGGTCTGCCTGAACTGCCACACAGCCATCAATTTGATTTTGTTCGAGTAGTGGTTTTAGATCTTTTGGCATAAAATCTGTTGCAATTTTTTGCATGCTGGAATCAATCCATGCGTCCCTAACGGGGTCGAATTGCCAAAAATGTTGATGGGAATCTATTCTCATTGGACTGATTATATTTCTTTTCCTTTGATTTTAAAAGTCCAAGCTATTTCACCCGGTATGTCCTTGGGTATTTGAATGATCAAGCCTTTGTTTTCGTCAAAAGTCCATATCAATTCTTCTTTATATCCCAACAACTGAATGTTGCTGTTTTCCTCAGGTTGAATGTGGTGGATGACCAATTCTTTTTGAGGTTGTTCCAATACTATGACGAAGTAATCCGACTTATTTTTCTTTTTTGTAAAGCGAATACCTTCTCCTTGATTGAAAACTTTTTCTAGTTTTTGGGTGGCATAGATGGCTTCACCATTGACTTCAAGCCATTCGCCCATTTTTTCCAAGCGTTCTATACTGGGTGAGGGGATCAATCCCTCTGCGGTTGGCCCAACATTCAAAAGGTAATTGCCTCCCTTGGCTGTTATGTCCACCAGATTGTGGATCAACATTTCGTCTGATTTCCAGTTGTGGTCCTTGGACTTATAACCCCAAGTGTCGTTCATGGTAATACAGGATTCCCAATCCATGGAAGTGGTTCCTTCAAGAATTTCTTGTTCAGGTGTTCCAAAATCTCCTGCGTATTTTTGATCTTCCCGATTCATCCCTGCCATCCCTTTTCTTCCTTTATCTACACGATTGTTAATGATGAGACTGGGTTTAAGGGTTCTCATGTATTGGTACAAATCCAATCCCATTTCATGAGTATAATCATTTATCCATTCACCATCAAACCACAAAATATCCGGATCGTAATTGTCTACCAATTCTTTGAGTTGTAGTTTGAGATAGTTTTCAACAAATTGCGGGAATTCTTTATTCGGATGGTTTTGGTAATCGTATTCCGGTTCGCTATTGGCTTGAGCTTGGGGGTGATGCCAATCCATAATGGAGTGGTACAAACCAAATTTGATACCTTGGGCTTTACAGGCTGATGCCAAAGACTTTAGAATGTCTTTGCCATAGGGAGCAAAATCAACAATGTTATAGTCCGATACCTCGGAATCCCACAGTGCAAACCCATCGTGGTGCTTTGAAGTGATGACCACGTATTTCATACCTGCTTTTTTCATGAGTTTTGCCCATTCCTCAGCGTCGTATTTTATGGGGTTGAACTGTTTGGCATATTTTTCGTAATCCGCGATAGGGATTTGGGCATGGCGCTGAATCCATTCTCCTATTCCTTTTGTTTTGAAACCATTGTGAATACCCGCAGGCACCGCATATACCCCCCAGTGGATGAACATTCCAAAACGGGCCTCACGCCACCAATTCATTCGTTGGTCAAAATCTTCTTTGGATTCCTTTAGGTAGTCTACGGTAGTTTCATTTTTAACTTTTGGCGTGTTCTGACATGACCAATTGATGGTCATGAGCAAGACTAACATACCGATGATTGGTTTTTTGAGTACCATCATTTTAGCTTTTATTTACTGTTTAGGCTCTTACTTTTTGACGGGCAACGCCCAGGCCTTCAATACCCAATTCCATCTCGTCTCCCCCTTTGAGAAACATTTGAGGATCCAGACCCAATCCTACACCAAAAGGGGTTCCGGTTGAGATGACATCACAAGGGAGTAGGGTCATAAATTCACTGATATAACTGACCAGTTTGGGAATCCCAAAGATCAAATCGGAGGTATTACTGTCCTGCATGGTTTTACCATTCAATTTCAACCACAAATGGAGGTTGTGAGGGTCTTCGATCTCGTCTTTAGTCGCCACAAATGGCCCCAAGGGAGCAAAGGTGTCACAACTCTTTCCCTTGACCCATTGCCCCAGTCTTTCTAATTGGTATTCTCTCTCGCTAATGTCGTTGTGTAAAACATATCCTGCCACATGATCCATGGCATTTTCTTCACTGACATAACTTGCTTTGGCTCCGATGACAATGGCCAGCTCTACTTCCCAATCTGATTTTTTGCTGTTTTCGGGAAGGATCACTTCATCAAAAGGCCCCACGATAGCAGAGCTTGCCTTAAAAAACAGTACCGGCTCACTGGGAACTTCCATACCACTCTCCTCTGCGTGTTTGGCATAATTTAATCCCACACAAACAATTTTTGAAGGTCTGCAAATGGGAGATCCCAATCGGATATCATCGCCTATTGGTGGACATTCATCTTGGTGAACGGACAGCCAATCCTCGAGTCTTTTTGGCCCCTCTGAGCCAAAAAACTTTTCGTCATAATCCGAACCGAAGGCAGAAACATCTATTTTTTGACCATTGTCGAGTTGAACACCCGGTTTTTCGCTTTCTACTTTTCCAAATCTAATGAGCTTCATATTTAATTTTAATTTCCATTGAGTTTTATAAACCCCCCATCGATGGGGAAGTCTGTTCCTGTAATAAAAGAGGCTTCATCACTGCAGAGGTACAAGACCAAATCAGCAACCTCTTGTGGTTTTGCCATTCTTCCAATGGGCTGGGTCTGAGAAAGATTGTCAAACATTTCTTTTTCCTTGCCCGGATAATTTTTTTTTAAATAAGCATCTACAAATGGGGTATGGACTCTTGCAGGAGAGACGCTGTTGCAACGTATGCCATCCGAAAGGTAATCTTTGGCGATGGCATTGGTCATGGCCGAAACCGCTCCTTTGGTTGTGGTATAGGCCAATCGCTCTTTAACGGCAATATAAGAAACGATGGAAGCCATATTTACGATGACACCACCTTTGTTTTTCATTCTGGGTAAAATGGCTTTTACACAATTGAATACTCCCTTGACATTGACTTGATACAATCGATCAAAATCCTCCTCTTCAGTCTGTTCGATGTTTCCTACAAAACCAATTCCGGCATTATTGACCAAAATATCGATGGTCCTGGGTAAGCAGGCCAATGAGGTGTTGAGTTCGTCCCCTTGGGTGATGTCCGCTAAAATGGTATGGATTCCTGTTTCTTTATGAGATGGATTTTCATTTAAGTCGACGATGAATACCTCTGCTCCCTGTTCTTTTAAGGTTTCTGCTATGGCTTTTCCTATACCACTGCTTCCTCCGGTGACAACTGCCTTTTTTCCACTTAAATCAAACTTCATGGGATTATTTTAAATATTGATTGATGTCTTTGCCCTCCATTAACCACGACAAATTAAATCTTGCTATTTTGCCGCCTCTATAGGCATTGATATTGTCTTTGGTTCCTGTTTCATAAAGTAAATATATGTATCCCTCACTGGGAGTGTTTTTTCTTCCTACGGCCAAAGAGGAATACTTAAAACCTTCTTCTTCAATCAGTTTCTTTACAGGCCAAGATTTCCCACCATCAAAACTCAACCATACCTTACCATTTTTACGACCATTGTTGGATTCAATATTACTAAAGATCAAAAGGTCATGACCCTCGAAGGGCAGACGATCCAAACCGGCCATCAGGCCGTAATCTCGATCTTGTTCACCGTCGGGTAATTCGCTACTGACATAAAGATCCTTCCAGCTATGTCCTCCGTCTGTACTGGTGGCAATGTGCCGCATTCTGGGATTTAATCCATCGGTAGATAGGTGTCTTCGGGAGTTGTAATACAGTGTTCCGTCGCTCAGTTCAACCACTGCTGCCTCTCCTGTTCCATTGGCAGGGAAGGGGTTACTCGTTTGCCAAGTTTTCCCTCCATCATCGCTATAAATGGCGTTGGTATAATGATCGGGCCAAAATTCTCTTTCATTCCCTTGTCCGTAATACCTGGTGGTTCTGAGCAGTCTCCCTTTGTATTGTCCATTTTTTAGGGTAATGCCATGTTCATTCATATGCATGGAGGGCAGGTTTCCATTTTTGTCGGGGTGAATTTTGATCTCCCTGGCTTGCCATGATTGGCCCTGGTCATTACTGTAGTAGCTTATGATTGGGGCAGGGGGGTGCTTACCCTTTTCGACAAAGGTGATGAGATCACCACTGTTTTCGTCTACCGTAAGACCACCGCCATTGATGCCCGGGCCAATAATCACTTCAGTTTCCCATGTATCGCCACCATCAACGCTTCTTCGGCTCACACAGTTTTCCTTTCCCCAAGTAGCAATGATTGATCCGTCTTTGGCCACAACGACATTGGGAAATCGCTCTCCTTCAAAAAGCATTTGTTTTTCAAAGAATGGCATTTTTTCAAGGGCTTTGGAAATTTCATTGTCCGGAGGCAATGAAAAACCCATCGATAAAAGAATCAAAAAAATAAGTCCGGAATTTTTCATACGTTTAAATCTATGTTAACTAGTTGATATTTAATCATTTCCTTTTGTTGAGAAATTTATCTTGGATGTTTTAAATCCCTCTATGAGGGTTTCATCTGTTTAAAATTATGTAAGTTGTTGTTAATGAGAGTTTAATCATGTCGGTGGGTATTGGTCTTTGCCGTGTTAAATGCCCATTATGGGCTTTAATACTTTTAAATCTGTGTTAATTGGGGGACATTTAATCATTTTTTTGAATATTTATTTTGGCTGATATCAACCCCTCTGTCCGGGGTTCAAGGCATTGGATTCATCTAAATTTTCATTGGTTGAAAAAAGAATGTCTATGGTCTCAATTCCAGTGATTATATGATCAGTCATTTATTTCAGTTTTAAAGGTAATGGGGATTAAAATTTCATTTCTTCGGTTGATGATTTTATAGGGACTGTTGTAAACCAGAATTTTTGGTAAACCCGAAGGAATTATTTTTTCTTTTTGGAGCAGTTGCTCAAGTATTTCGGTATGCTCTTTTTCTTTTGATGTGTTGGTGTATCCCGAATATTTGATGGCGGCAAAATAGCCTCCTTGATCTTCAAACACGCTTAGTGATGCATCATTGGGTTGGGGGGTATTGTCATCAGTAAATTTTTTGGGCAATACAAAGGCCATTGAACTTTCTCCTGTTTTTTTCTCCATGTGAACGGGAGTGGTCATGGCAATTTTGGTATTGTTAGCATTGTTTCCTGAAATGTATCCAAAAAGCTTTCCAAAACCGGATCCTTGATTGCTGGCAGTGTGTTTGGCCATCATCACAGGGGGGTAAAAGCGTATTTCCGCCCCTGCAATCTTCTGGATTACACTGTAAGATTGCATTTCAGTTTGTGCCATAACCATAGGGGATAGCATTAAAAAAAACAAAAACCTTTTCATTGTTCAGTCGATCCTTTATTAGAGATTTTCACCATACGACCATCCTTTTCTTGTAGGTTCCTTGATGTATGCATCAATTTCTGGACGATTGGTAATTTTCATGTTATTGGCATCGTATTCGATTTTAGCAGCAAAACGTTGTGCCAAGACACCCACCAAGGCCATTTCAGTCAATTCGGCAGCATAACCAAAATGAGATCCGGGAAGACTATTGTCTTTGATGGCATCGACCCACTCTTGAACGGGACCTTCTTCATATACCCTTGGTATTGTTTTTTTCGGTGGGTTTTTTTGGAAGGCTTCCCACTCTTCGGGGGAGACTAATAGTCTGGGATTGTTGGGCCTTCCACCGGTGAGCAATGTTTTTTTATCACCGATCATGATCATCCCCGAGCTGTCAAACTCCTGGATCCCCCATTCGGGTCTAATCTTCGGCTTTTCTCCTCCTTCATACCATTTTAGGGTTACGGGAGGTTTATTACCTCTTGCACCAAACTGATAATGGGTTACCGATTGATCAGCAATAAAATTGTGTTTTGTTCTCGGATTGGGAACTGTGGCTTCGACGGTATGAGGCATGCCCAAATCCAGTGCCCAAAAAGGGCCATCGAGGGTATGGCAAGACCAGTCTCCCAACTGTCCATTTCCAAAATCATAAAAACCCCTCCATGATTTTGGGGCATAGGCCGAATTAAAAGTCCTGTATTTGGCTGGGCCTAACCAAAGATCCCAATCCAAATAGTCGGGTATGGGATGGACGGGCGGTGGAAAACTTTCCGGTTTTGTCCAGTATTTACCGGGCCCATAATTAAAGGCGCCATGCCAGGCATGAACTTCTCTAACCTCACCCAATATGCCTTGATCGTACCACTCTTTTATCAAACGGATACCATTGGTCGTATGTCCTTGATTTCCCATTTGTGATACAACCTTGTAGTATTTCGCCGCTTTTTTCAAAGTTCTCAGTTGCCATACATTATGCGCCAAAGGTTTTTCTACATAGACATGCATGCCCAATTCCATGGCGATCATGGTTGCCGCAAAATGAGTATGGTCGGGTGTGGTAATGATAACGGCATCTATTTCTTTGGCCATTTGATCATACATCACCCTAAAGTCTTTAAACTTTCTGGCTTTTGGGAACAATTTATATCCTGATGCAGCCCTGTTATCATCTACATCACAGAGAGCTACAATATTTTCTTTGGGGACTTTACTCCAATTGGCCTTCCCTCTTCCTCCAACACCAATTACAGCAATGTTGAGACGATTATTGGGGGCGTTTTTTAAAAAATCAGGAATAAAAAGTAAGCCTGTTGAAGCTGCTGTAGTTGATTTTAAGAATGATCTTCGGGAAAGTTGATTCATTGTGTTGATTGTTTTTTTAAATATATAAATTTTTAAATTATCGATTGGGATTGAATAGTCCTTATTAAAATATTTTACTCTACGTTTTAAAATCAGATGAAAACTTAAATTTATAATCGCGTATGAAAATGTTATTTTTAGAATTAAAGTTTTTCAACTTTTAAAAAAGTCTTAAATAGCGTTAAGTTTTGATTATATTGTTGGGGTTAAAATTTGACCAAATAAAATCTTTGTAGTTATGACATCAGTGCTTCAACAATTGGATTGGATCGTTTTGGGGCTTTATTTTTTGGCCCTTATCGGTGTCGCTTTTTGGGTTTTTGTACAAAAAAATAAAAACACCGAGGACTATTTTTTGGCAGGGCGGAATGTAGGATGGTTTGTCATTGGAGCCTCCATTTTTGCCTCCAACATAGGCTCTGAGCATGTGGTTGGATTGGCAGGTACCGGTTTTGAATCCGGAACTCCCATGGCGCATTATGAATTACACGCATGGATTGTATTGCTTTTGGGTTGGCTGTTTTTACCCTTCTACATCAGAAGCGGGGCCTTTACCACTCCCGAGTTTTTAGAAAAGAGATTTGACAGCCGCTCCCGGTGGTTTCTTTCTGTTTTTTCTTTGCTGGCCTATGTCTTGACCAAAGTTTCGATCACCATTTACGCCGGAGGGATTGTAGTGTCAGAATTGTTAGGGATACCCTTTTGGTACGGAGCCATAGGCATTGTTATATTTACCGGGGTCTATACGGTCATTGGAGGGTTAAAAGCGGTCATCTATACAGAAACACTGCAGACCATTGTTCTCATTTTTGGTTCGGTGATCATCACCATTTTGGGACTTAATGAAGTTGGTGGTTGGGGTCAATTACGAGAAACGGTTACTGCCGTCAGTCCTGACCATTTTAATATGTGGCGGCCGATCTCTGATCCTAATTTTCCTTGGACGGGTATGTTGATCGGTGGCACCATTGTAGGAATTTGGTATTGGTGTACAGACCAATATATTGTGCAGCGAACTTTGGCCGCTAATAATATCACCATTGCAAGAAGAGGCGCCATTTTTGGGGCTTATCTAAAACTATTACCCATTCTGATTTTCCTCGTACCCGGAATTATTGCTTTTGCTTTGACCCTTCAACAACCCGATGTTTATGTTGTAGAGAGAGCAGATCGCGCTTTTCCCATGTTGGTAAAAACCCTTTTGCCTGTTGGGCTTAAAGGATTGGTTGCGGGTGGATTGATGGCAGCTTTGATGAGTTCGTTGGCTTCGGTTTTTAATTCTTGTTCTACTATTTTCACCATAGATATCTACAAAAAAATTAAGCCAGATATGTCCGAAAAATCCCTCATCAATATTGGTAAAATTGCGACTGCCATCATTGTGATTTTGGGAATCATTTGGATCCCCATCATGGAAAAAATTGGAGGTGGGGTCATGTACCAATACCTTCAAAATGTTCAATCCTATATTGCTCCACCGGTTACCGCCGTTTTTCTTCTGGGAATCCTATGGAAAAGAGTGACCTCTGATGCTGCGATTTCAACGCTCATTAGTGGATTGATCTTGCTTGTATTGAGATTGGGAAGTGAGATTTATTTTCAGGAAGAAATTCTATCCGGGGCAAGCGTATTAGGGGCAGCTTTTGCTTTTGCGACCATCAATTTTGCTCACATGGCTATTTTTATGTTTATTTTTTCGGTCTTTATGTGTGTGACCGTAAGCCTATTGACCGCCACACCAGATTATGCCACAATCGAAGGTTTATCTTTTGGAACCATGACCTCAGATTTGAAAGAGGAATATCAAAACTCTTTCAATAGAACTGATTTGATTTTATCCGTCATTCTGATTGGGTTGGTGGTTTCTGTTTTATTATATTTTACCGGATGACTATAAATTTATTTTTATGAAAAATTATGTGTTATCTCTGGATGCTGGTACGACCAGTTCCAGGGCCATTTTGTTTGATCAAAAAGGAAATCAAGTAGCGGTAGCTCAACAGGAGTTTACCCAAATATTTCCCGAAAAGGGATGGGTTGAACACAATCCAATAGAAATATGGGAGACACAAATCAATGCGGTCAAAAACGTTTTAAAAAAGGCCGACATCACCGCTAAGCAGGTTGATTCCATCGGAATTACCAATCAACGTGAAACAACCATTATTTGGGACAGAGCCACAGGAGTTCCTGTATTTAATGCTATTGTATGGCAAGACCGCCGTACGGCTAAAATTTGCGAGGAAATTGCGGCTCAAGGCAAGTCTGATGTTTTTACCCAAAAAACAGGTTTGGTGGTCGATGCTTATTTTTCTGCAACAAAAATCAAATGGATTTTGGATCAAGACCCTGCCCTGAGGGATCGTGCTCGAAAAGGGGAATTGGCTTTTGGTACGGTGGACTGTTGGTTGATATGGAAACTCACCGGAGGGACCAATCATGTAACCGACGCAACCAATGCCAGCCGGACCATGATCTATAACATTCACGAAAATCAATGGGATCAGGAATTATTAGACCTATTGGATATTCCCAAGGCCCTGTTGCCCAAGGTAGCCAATTCTTCCGAGATCGTTGGGACTACGGAGCCCGCTGTTTTGGGTACATCCATTAGTATTGCAGGGATCGCTGGAGATCAGCAGGCTGCATTGTTTGGTCAATTGTGTCTTCAGCCGGGTGATGTTAAAAACACTTATGGTACAGGTTGTTTTTGTATCATGAATACCGGTAAACAAGCCGTTGTTTCCAAAAATAAAATGTTGACCACCATTGCTTGGCAAATTGACGGTGAGGTAACCTATGCCATAGAAGGCAGTGTTTTTACTTCTGGTGCTCTGGTGCAATGGCTTAGGGATCAATTGCATATGATAGCTTCCTCTGCCGACATCGAAGCCTTGGCTGAATCTGTTTCAGACAATGGAGGGGTAACATTTGTTCCGGCCCTGTCCGGTTTGGGTGCCCCTTATTGGGATCCTCATAGCACTGGTGCCATTATGGGAATTACCCGAGGAACCAACAAGGGACATATTGCCAGAGCAGCTTTGGAGGCCATAGCCCTCAGGTCGAGGGATATTATTATCGAAATGCAAAAAGATGCAGGCGTCGATTTTAAGAGTCTGAAGGTTGATGGAGGGGCCAGTAATAATGATTTATTGATGCAAATTCAGGCCGATTTGATCAATGCCATTGTTATTCGACCTAAAGTTACTGAAACCACTGCTTTGGGTGCTGCATTTTTCGCAGGCTTGGCCACCGGTTTTTGGCCCTCGGTCGATTCGCTCAAAGACCTTTGGGTGGAGGATCAATGTTTTAAACCTGTTGAAAGCCAACAGACAAAAAAAACCATTTCCCTATGGGAAAATAGAGTATCGAGAATAATCACTAAATAATGGATCGGATAAGTAGTAAAAAATCTCTCGGGAAGGGAGATCAGTGGGATATTGTTATTATTGGCGGAGGTGCCAGCGGATTGGGTGCTGCAGTTGATGCCGCAAAAAGAGGGTACAAAACACTGCTGCTCGAAAAAAATGACTTTACCAAAGGAACTTCATCCAGAAGTACAAAATTGGTTCACGGTGGGGTACGTTACCTTCAGAATGGGGATATTTCCCTTGTCATTGAAGCTTTAAAAGAGCGGGGTATCATGAAACGAAATGCCCCCCAACTGGTCAAGGACATGAGTTTTGTCATTCCTTTCTACGACTGGTGGAACAGTCCTTTTTATGGCCTGGGTCTTAAGGTCTATGACATGATGGCTGGTAAGATGGGTTTGGGCCCTTCTACACTATTGAACAAAGATGAAACTATTGAACTGATCAACAATGTCAAAAAAGACGGATTAAAAGGAGGCGTCATATATCACGACGGTCAATTTGATGATTCTAGGATGGCGATTACCCTGGCTTTGACTGCTACCAATTTAGGGGCCACCTTGATCAATTATGCTCAGGTAACGGGTTTGTTGAAAGAGAACGATCTCATATCAGGTTTAGAAGTTTTGGATCGCGAATCGGGAGAAAAGTTTACCGTAAAAACCAAGGTAGTAATCAATGCTACAGGGGTATTCAGCGATCAGATCGTTAAACTGGATCAGCCTGGAGCTCAACCCATAATCAGGCCCAGTCAAGGGGTTCACTTGGTATTAGAAAGGGCCTTTTTGGATGGCCCCCATGCCATAATGATTCCTCACACCAGTGATGGTAGGGTTTTATTTGCTGTACCATGGCACGACCATGTGGTGGTGGGAACGACCGATACACCTATCGATCGTGCGGATGAAGAACCCAAAGCATTGGAGGAAGAGATTGCCTTTATTCTCAGCAATGCCTCACAGTATATGACCAAGAAGCCCAAACGAGAAGATGTTAAAAGTGTTTTTGCCGGATTGAGACCACTGGCTGCTCAACAGGGAGATTCTACTCAAACCAAAGAAGTATCTCGTCACCACAAGGTTAATGTTTCTACCAGTGGATTGATCAGTGTTTTGGGAGGGAAATGGACCACCTACAGAAAAATGGGGGAAGATACCATCAACACTGCTGCGCTGGTGGGCGGCTTGAAGGAACAAAAGTGCAAAACCAAAAAACTATTGCTCCATGGCTATGATGAAAATACTGACATAAATGACCCTCTTCATGTTTATGGGGCTGACCGACAGAAGATCATTTCGATGGGAAAACCTGAGGACAATGACTCCTTATCTGATAAATTTTATATTAGTAAAAATTTAATTCTTTGGAGTGTCGAAAATGAAATGGCCATTCACATAGAAGATGTCTTGGCACGAAGGGTCAGGTGTTTGTTTTTGGATGCCAGAGAGACCTTAAGAATCGGGCCTGAAGTGGCTGAGATTATGGCAACTGCCCTTCAAAAAGATGATGAATGGATTGCCCAGGAACTTAAAGATTTTAAAACCATAACACAAAACTATATATTATGATTGATCCTTATATCGCGGAATTTATCGGCACTTTTTTCCTTCTTTTATTGGGTGCCGGAGTGGTGGCCAATGTAAGCCTTAAAAATACGATTGCCGAAGGGCAGAGCCCCTGGGTTTTAATTACCAGTGCCTGGGGTTTTGCAGTTTTTGTTGGAGTTTTCATTACAGGTCAATTCAGTGGAGCACACCTCAATCCTGCCGTTACTGTTGGTTTGGCTGTTGCAGGAAAGTTTTCTTGGACTTTGGTTCCGGGCTATATAATTGCCCAAATTTTGGGGGCCATGATGGGCGGTTGGGTATGCTATCTCATCTATATTGATCATTACCGTCTTACCGAAGACGAGGGAGTGGTTCGCAGTACTTTTTGTACCGGCCCTGCCATCAGGAATTTTAAAAACAATTTTTTTAGTGAATTCATTGGTACTTTTGTTTTGGCTTTTGGGGTAATGTTCATCGCAGCTCCAAATATAGAAATCGAAGGTATGGTCGTAGAGAATTTTGGTTTGGGTGCCTTGCAAGCATTGCCGGTAGCCATTTTGGTGTGGGTGATCGGTATAGCATTGGGAGGAACAACAGGTTACGCCATTAATCCTGCGCGGGATTTTGGCCCCAGAATAGTGTATCAAATGTTGCCCAGAAAAAACAAAGATGCCGATTGGTCTTATGCTTGGATTCCTGTTTTGGGACCCTTAGCAGGAGGTGCTTTGGCCGGATTTGTCTACACTTTGCTTATCTAGTTTTGATGTAAAGCATCTTTTACCCGCTCGGGATAATCTGTGATGATCCCATCTACCTCTAAGGACAACATTTTTTCAATATTCTTTGGATTATTGATGGTGTAGGGAAAAACCTTATACCCTGCCTGCTGAATTTTATTGACATTTTTTTCATTCAAGGATTTGAAATCAGGATTGATGGCTTGAGCATTCACCTCTCTAGCTATAGGTAATGCATCTAGAGGATCGTCATTGGTGAGCACGGCAATGGGAACCTCTTGATTCAATCGATAGAATTGTTTGAGTTCTTCCCAGTCAAAACTCGATATGATGAATTGGTCTGCCGTCCATTTTTTTTGCTTTAAAAGGGGGGTCAAAATTTTATGGGTGGGTTGTGCTGTTCCACCGCCTTTTAATTCAATATTTAAAAATACTTTTTCATCGATTAATTCCAAAACCTCATCAAGGGTGGGGATCTTGTATTGCCCCAACACGCTTATTTTTTTTATCGAATCGTATTCCAAGCTTTCGATATAGCCTTGGGCATTGGTTAATCGGTCCAGTTTTTTGTCATGAAAAACCACCAGTTCACCGGATTTACAAAGGAAAATATCGATCTCAATTCCATCAACTCCCAATTCCATGGCCCTAGCAATAGAGGGAAGGGTGTTTTCAGCTACATGACCTTTGGCACCGCGGTGGCCGATAATCAGAGGTGTGCTTGGAGGTGTGCATTGTAAGTTCATATTTAAAAGAATGATTAAACACAAGAATTTGATTTTATAAAAAAAAATAGGATGGGATGATGATTTTCTATTAGACATTTTGCTGCGATTCAACTTAATTAATTTCAAG
>CALKCR010000053.1:0-42538 GCA_938082715.1 uncultured Flavobacteriaceae bacterium
TCCTATATTTGTCTCTGAGCTTTTAACCCCAAACCAGTCAGGTGAGGAGTCTAAATGGAGGATAGTTAACATCGATAAATACCCAACGGCTAATGTCAAGGTGTATAGTCCATCTGGAATAATAGTTTATGAGTCTTGGGATTACAAGAATGATTGGGATGGGAGTGGAAAAGATGGAAAACCATTACCTAGTGGACCTTATTATTATAGGATTGACAGAGGTAATGAAACACAAGTAGAAGAAGGGTGGTTATATATTTTTAATTAGATATGAAGAAATTAATTTTAATAATAATTTTAGTTTTTAATGCTTCGATTTACTCCCAGGTGAGTGAAAACTTATTAATGGAGCGTTTTAATATGAATGCTTTTAACCCTGCATATGCTGGCTCAGAGGGAAGGGTTCTTTCTTTTACAACTCGCTCTACATGGCAGGGGGTTAATGACGCACCGAAGATGAACTATTTTTACTTTAGTGGTAACCCTAAAAATAATCTTTCTTTTGGACTATCTATAATCAATAATAAGATTTTTATAGACCAAAGAACTCTTTACTCTGTAGATGCTAGTTATCAACTAACTGTAGGTTCAGGGAAGACCTTAAATTTGGGAATCAAGGCTGGTGCACACACAAAATTTTCTGATGTGGAAGCGATAAAGCGTCTTACAAACGCTCCTAACTCTGCTATTCCAGATATTACAAAAGAGACTTACCCTGTATTTGGTTTCGGGGGACTCTACAAAACCCAAAAGTTTTATTTTTCTTTTTCAATCCCTAATTTTCTAAACCCAATAAAGTATACTGACAATGATTCTTTTATTGGCGATGAGAAACCATCTACTTATTTTTTAGCAGGGTATAAAATTGATATGGGAGCCCTTAATTCATCAATTAATCCTTTTGTAAGCAGTAAAATTATTCCTGGTATTGGAAATACAGTTCATTTTGGTGGCACATTTGACTATAAAGGTGTTTTTGAAGTTGGAGGTGGATACAAAAGCACCAGGTATGTGAATGTGATAGCTATAGTGAAAACCAAGTTCGGTTTATCTATAGCTTATGCTTATGATTTCAGAGGCCCATCAAACGATGTTGAGGTCCAAAGAAGTGGGAATGAATTTTTTCTGAAATTTAATTTCTAATATATTATTCATTTTAGGAGAATTTATGGCTGAAAAATAAATCAACTAGTATAGTAAATTTATTTTTAAATATAGATACCTATTTAATTACAATTGCTTGAATAGACTTTACTATATGTTTTTTTTAGATAAATAAATTTAAGTAAAACTTCTCATGTCAGAAATTTGTAATTTTTGTATACTTTTGTTAAGATCATCTTCAAACAAATGATAAATAAAAATGATATTAAGAATTTAGCTAACAGATTACTTCTGGTGTTTTTGATATTAAGTCAACTCTCTAATACGCTTTTGGTTGTCGATCTATCGGACATTCGAGATAAAATAGCCCTTAACAGCGATATAGACAATAGTGCTAAAGAAGACAAAAGCACATTGGATAATGCTGAAGAATCTAAGATTCTTGAAAATTATTTTCACTCTATCTACTTCTCAGCCAAATCTACTGCCTTCGACTATTTGATAGAAAGTTTCAAAGAAGTCATCAATACCGATGACTTACCTCCTCCAGAACTTAATTCTTAAAGGTTTTTTCAACATACTTTTTAATATCACTAGTCCTAAACTATGACTAGTAATTTCTGAATTTTTTTAATTTTTAATTATGAATAATATTTTTAAACATATTAAGGGAGACTTTTTTGGAGGTTTGACTGCTGGAATTGTTGCACTTCCCTTGGCATTGGCATTTGGTGTTTCCTCTGGTCTTGGTGCCTCAGCCGGCCTTTATGGAGCATTATTTTTAAGTTTTTTCGCAGCCCTTTTTGGAGGCACTAATACTCAGATCTCAGGGCCAACTGCTCCAATGACAGCTCTTAGTATGGTAATAATATCTACAATAGTAATTATGAACGATGGTGACATTTCAAAAGCTTTGCCATTGATTTTAGGAGTTTTTCTTTTATCTGGATTGCTTCAAATAGCGCAGGGTCTTTTAGGTCTTGGTGTTTATATAAAGTATATACCTTACCCAGTTGTTTCAGGTTTTATGACTGCTATTGGATTAATAATTTTAACAACTCAGGCCCTACCGGTACTGGGGTATTATCCTAAGGAGGATGTAGAACTTGTTAAATCTTTTGAAAAAGAGGCAGAAAATGCAATCCTTGTTAAGTCACTTGAGGAAAATTCTAATAATGATTTAATTGATAAAAAAAGTTTTACTCAGGCTGCAATGAAGTCAAAGACTATTTCAGAAATTGATATTCAAAATGAATCAAAAGTTCAAGCCTCAAAACATGCCTCTGGTGTAATTGGTGCTTTGAGAGTATTACCTCGTGCAATCCAAAATATTGATTTAATTGAACTCCTTTTGGCATTAGGTACAATAGTAATTATTTATGGTTTTAAGAGAATTACCACAGTTATCCCAAGTACATTAGTAGGATTAATTTTGATGACCATTGTAGCAATTTTCTTTACCCCAGGATATAGACCTATTACTGAAATTCCAGGAGGTTTTCCAATGCCACAGTGGGGAATTTTCACAGAGATTAGCGCTGTAGAATTAATCCCATATTTTTTTACAGCTTTAACTTTATCATTATTGGGCACAATTGACTCCCTATTGACGAGTGTTGTTGCGGATAATTTAACTAAAACAAGACACAAGCCTAATAAGGAATTAATTGGACAAGGTATAGGAAACATTATATCATCAATTTTTGGAGGATTACCTGGTGCTGGGGCCACAATTAGAACTGTTGTAAATATAAATTCAGGCGGTGTAACAAGGGTTTCTGGTATGATTTCTAGTATGGTTTTATTGTTTATAATTCTCATTTTTAGCTCTATAGCATCCAAAATTCCTGCAGCTGTTTTGGCTGGGATATTAGTTACCGTAGGTATAAGTGTAATGGATTATAAAGGATTGAAAGCTATTTCAATTCTACCAAAGGATATCAAATTCAAAGGAATAGGAATTAGCTCAGAGGTAATTATCATGGTATCTGTCATGCTATTAGCCACTTTTTGGAATTTAGTCTACGCAGTAGGGATTGGTCTTCTGGTAGCATGTATTTTCTTCATGAAAAAATCTGGAGATTCGATGTCAGAGCTTTCTCTAGTTAGGTTTACCTCAAAAGAGAAATTAAATGATAAAATTGAATTATTAGATGTTGATGGGGATGGGATCCCAGATATAGCAGTAAAACAAATTGTGGGGCCATTATTTTTTGGTTCATCCGACTCCTTTCAAAAAATGATATCTAGTATACCAGATAGTGCAACTATTATTATTTTTAAACTTGATTCTATGAATTATATTGATCAATCTGGGATATATATTTTTGAGGAGATTATTACAAGCCTTACTGGTTCAAATAAACAAATTTACTATACAGGTCTTCAAAGCCAACCAAAATTAATGTTACAGCAAATGGGCCTTTTTGATTCCAAAATTAATGATGATAAAGTCTATATTGATTACATAAAGTGTATAAACGAAATAAAAAAGAATTTCTAAAAAATATATTATGATTAAAAATAAAATTTTATCAAAAGATGCCCAAGATCTTCTTAGTCCAGAAGATGCCTTTAATCTTCTAGTCGAAGGTAATATGAGATATATGGATTCCCAATCAGAAGGGATAGATATAAGTTTACTGCGCATTGATTCTGTTAATGGTCAAAATCCACATTCAATAGTTTTATCATGCATTGATTCAAGAGTTGTTGTAGAACAAGTTTTTGACCAAGCACTGGGCGATATATTTGTCGCCAGGGTAGCAGGAAATTTTGTAAATACTGATATGGTAGCCAGTATGGAATATGCCTGTGGAGTTGCTGGAAGTAAACTCATTGTAGTCTTAGGCCATGAAGGCTGTGGTGCAGTAAAAGCAGCATGTGATAAAGTTGAGTTGGGTAATATTACTTCTTTATTATCCAATGTCACACCAGCAGTAAATGTTGTAAAAGGATCATTCTCTGAGCCGCACGATAGTAGTAATGTTTCTTTTGTTAATGCTGCTATTGATGAAAATGTGAACCAAACCATAGATCAAATTCGATCCATGAGTCCCATGATAAAAGATCTTGAGGAAAAGGGTCGAATTCAAATCAAGGGAGGTGTCTATAAACTAGCTTCCGGAAAGGTAGAATGGTTGTAAAAATAGAAAAGGGGGGTGATTTATCACCCCCCTTTTCATTCAACTAAACAATTAAATCCCCCTTGACTAAAAGGGGGTCTCAAAAAAACAAATCAATTCTTAATTGATATTATAACTTTTTTAAAAACAATTATTTATTGATCCCAGAAAATGGGGGATTGTTGTGTATCAACACCACCATTTGCAGCTTTAACATTTTTTCCATTAATAGTAGCCTCTGACTGGGGATAGGTATATCTTTTTGGCACAGGTAAATCTAGTGTACCAGAATTTGGCAACGCTGGTGCATCAAACATTCTATATACAGTCCATCCTTCAAAACCTCTATTATACATTGCGATCCAAAACTGTCTTGCAATTTTTTCTTGATCAGTACCAGCTGCTGTAGCAAAGCTTACACTAGCTTGTGCTAGGTAGGTAGTAACATCATCTCCTGCTACACCCCACTCAGCCATGCTAGAGTTAATACCGTTATTATAATGTTGCTCAGCTGTCCCTCCCACAGAATATCCTCTTCTTGCAGCTTCAGCTAAAATGAAACTCATCTCTGTATAATCTATTAACACACCCCTAAATTCGGGAGCATACATTGTTTGGGAAATGTGAGAATTATCATTAAAAGGAGTTGAAACTCCGTAAGGCCCACCCTTGTAAACTCCACTAATTTTAGTCGTTGGATCAAAAAATTTATCAGCTCTGGGATCATTTAAAGAATTAATTTCATCTACAAAAGTGTCAGCAGGAATAAAATCTTGTCTTCCCGATTGAACTAAATCTTCCCAAAGTGGATTTGTATTAGGTGGTGCACCCTCAAACTGGATATAAGCATTATCTCCATTTGAAGCTATAGCACCGGCATAGTTTCCTTCAATAAGACTCTTTGAGGTTGATGCGTTTTGATCAAATAATCTATAACCAATTTTGACCAATAATGAATGGCCGAACTTCTTCCAGCTAGCAGAAGACCCAGAAAATATAAGATCATCAGTTGTGTAACCAGTTCCTGACCCAGAAAGACCGGCTATAGCAGCTTGAGCTCTGGAAATCAAATCTGTGTAAATGGCCACATCATCATCGTATGCGGGAGCTAAATTTGGAGTATCAGCTCCAGCTTTGAGCGCCTCAGAGTAGGGGATATCACCAAATGCATCTACAAGCATTTGCCAAGAATATACTGAAAGTAATTCTATTTGCGATATTTTTATTGGGTCAGTAGTCTGACTTTTAGCGTTATCTAAATCTCCCAATATATCGCGATAAAACTCAGAAAACATATATTCTGGAATCTGTCGATTTTTCATTTCATAATTAGATTCATCAGTATATTGAGTTTGAGTCCAATATTGGGCATATAGCCTAAAGTTGTTTACGTTTACATTTGTTGATTCAATGAAATCAGTCAAGCTATTTATGGCAGATACAAATAACTGACTATCCGAAACTTCTGCAGGACTATTTGGATTTTTGTTTAAAGTCTCATAATCCTCGTCAGAAGTACAACTAAATGCAACTACAAATGCGATGGTAAGTAATATGAATTTTTTCATTTTATTATTTTTTGAATTCAAAATTTAAAAGTTAAAACTTACATTAAGACCATAGGTTTTAACTGCTGGAAATGCTCCAGTTTGATATCCTTGTATATTTCCTGCTCCTAAACCTGCCTCTGGGTCAGTATACGGAGCATTTTTTCCAAGTATCCAAAGATTTCTTCCAACAAATGCAATTGATGCATTTGTGAAAGGCGTCTGGTTTAAAATATTTTCAGGCAATGTATACCCCAATCTTAGCTCTCTTAGTTTTGCAAATGATGCATCGTGAACATGCATTTCATGCGGAGCCCCTATTGAAGTCCACCCCTCTGGATTAGCATAGTAATCATATCTACTCATGACACTAGTATTTGCAGTCCCTGCTGCATTGGCAACACCGTCAGTAATTACAGCAGTGTCAGGAAGGATTACACCATCCAATCTTTTACCACCACCATTGTCAATTGTAAGTCTAATATCATTTCCAAGATAATTGGTCCCTACAGATCTATCATATGCTCCTGTACCATACCCATACCATGTATCAAGAGAAAAGAAGTCACCGCCAGATTGAATATCGATTAAGAAACTCAAATTAAATTCTTTATAAGAGAAAGAGTTTCTGACACTTCCAGTCCAATCAGGATTTATATCACCAATAACAATATCTGAGTCAGAAGTTCTTTGATAATGAGCATAATCGTATGATGATCCTTTTCTAACATTTAATACCTTGTCACCATTTGAATCTCTTACATGTGCGTGACCTCTTATAACGCCATATGGCTCTCCTACTTGTCCACCTATCGATACTCCACCTTGAGGAGACATAGAACTTATATACTGAATTGCATTTCCTGTTGCATCGTTTCCAAGACTTAAAATTTCTGAAGTATAACTGTTATAATTCAGGGTAACGTCCCAACTAAAATCTTGAGTTTTGATTGGATTTATTCTAACAAGTGCTTCAAATCCTTTATTTTGAATGCTACCGGCATTAGTTACAATACCAGAAAACCCTGTAGACTGTGATATATCAAGAGAAGTAAGAAGGTCATCAGTTGTTTTGTCATAAAACGAAAAATCAAATCCTAATTTCCCATCTAGTAAACTCATTTCTAATCCTATTTCATTTTCAGTAGTTGTTTCTGCTTTTAAGCTTGTATTAGGAAGTGTACTTGGGTTTGAAGCTGAGGCAGCACCTCCTCTAGCAGGATTAATGGTGTAAGCTCTAAATACATTATATGGAGCAGTATCGTTTCCTACTTGAGCATGATTAACTCTCAATTTTGCAAATGAAATCAAGTCACTTTCTACTAAATTTGATAATATAACAGATGCAGACATAGCATAATAATCGTAGGCATTATTGTCCACTGGAAGGGATGAAGATCTGTCTCGTCTGTAAGTACCCTCAACAAAATAAGTATCATCCATACCAAAACTTAGCGATGTGTACAGACCATCTACTTTCTTTTGAGCGTCATATTGGCTTACATCGGCAGCAGTTAAAGGGTTTACAGAGTTTGCAAGAGAAAAAATATCTGGGAAATTCAAACCACCATTAGTTTGTGTTGTTGTATGATCCCAATTTTGAACCCTTAAGTTGTATCCAGCAATAGCATTTAAATCTATCATATCAGTTAAGTCAGTTGAGTAATTTAATATTAAATCATAATTATATTCTGATCTGACTCTGTTTTGATTTTGATATCCAGGTTGGTCATCAAACAAATTAGCTCCTTTTGAACCAGTTCCGACTGCTACGTTTGCTCTTTGTTCTCTAACTTCATTTACGTTATCAAATGTAACACGACCTAATAAGTTAATACTATCATTAATGTCGTATGCAAGACTTATATTCCCAAAATGTCTATTTCTTGAGTCTTCGGTAAAATTATTATATCGCGACCAGTAAGGATTATCAAAATATAGTGGCTGGTGATTAGGGGAACCATTAGGATCGTCAGTGTTGGTCCCAATCATATTCCAGGAATAGTTTTTTCCAGTTTCCTCAAAAACTCTCTTTTGTTCAAGAATACTTGCTCCTACTCCCCACCACTGTCTGAAGCCTTGCATTGGGTTGAGTCCGTCATAACCTGTTCCGAAACGACCAGTTGTTTTAGAATTTATATAACTTATTGAAGCATCAGCACTTAATTTTCCAAAATCTCTAGTACCTCTAAATGTAGCACTATTTCTATACATTTGTGAATTAGGAAGAATACCATCAGTCTGAGCATTGGTATATCCAATTCGGAAAGATCCATTTTCATCAGCTCCCTCAAATGAAATTGAATTTTGCATTGTTACATCAGTTTCAAAAAAATCATTGGGTGTATCATTTGGTGCTACTGCAGGTGCGGTTTTTTGATATAAATCAGTCCACTCAGGCACCATATTAAACCAGTGGTGAACTTCTTGCCCCACTAACTTTGGGCCATATGATCCATCGTCACCAGTATAAAATGCTGAATTAGATCCCCATTGTCCATAATAGTTTTGAACCCATTGTTCTCCTGTGGCAATAGTTGAAGGTCCAATGTAACCCCTTCTGTAAGTCCCATATCCATATCCGTATGTATCTTGATACACAGGAAGAGTTTCTAAGTCAACATTTCCAACTGTAATTTGAGAATTAACGGAAATTCCCATACCCTTTTTATTTTTACCTTTTTTTGTTGTAATTAGAATTACACCATTTGATGCTCTAGATCCATATAAAGCCGATGCAGCAGCACCTTTAAGTACAGAAACAGAGGCTATATCAGAGGGATTAATATCCATGGCTGCATTACCAAAGTCGACACCACCTCTACCAGTCTGCATATCACTACTATTACCAGTAGCATTATCAATTGGAGTTCCATCAATAACAAAGAGCGCTTGATTTGATCCAGACAATGAAGAGTATCCTCTAATAACAACATTAGCAGATCCTCCCATTGTGTTAAATGATTGAACATCAAGACCAGCGACCTCTCCTTGCAAAGCTTCAATAGGATTCATTGATCTAACATCAGATACTTCATCACCTCCGACTGTCTGGACTGCATACCCTAGTGACTTCTTGTCCCTGGTTATACCAAGAGATGTCACTACAATTTCATCCAAAACATTGTCTGATTCCAATTTGATGGTCATACCACCTGATAAAGCCTCTACGTTTTTAACAGCATAACCCACAAAACTAATACTAAGGATATTTCCTTCCTCAGCACTAATACTAAAGTTTCCGTCAAAGTCTGATACTGTTGATTCACCATTGTCCTCGTTTATGATTGTGGCACCGGGTAAACCGAAACCTTCCTCGTCTTGCACTACCCCCGAAATAGAAGTTTGCGCTTGAACAAAAATAAATGACAGTAACGTACAAATTAAAGTTAATTTTTTCATCACATAATTTTTATATAGAGAACAAATTTAATAAAAAAGTTATGCATGCATAATAATTTATTAAGAAAATGTTAAAAAAAGTGTTTTTTAATGTTGTTTTTAATAATAAAAATAGCGTAAAAGTGTAATATAATACACTTTTAAGGTCGTAAGATATTACTCGGAAAAATGTATTTTAAATCTGAAATCGAGCAATCAACTCGAATTTGAGTGTTGGAATGATATTTTTTGATCAGCAAAAAGTGAGATCACTTCCAAGACTAGGTAAATCTTCCTAAAATTATTAAATGGAAATTGTATTTAAAATTAGGACAGCAAATCTTTTACCACACTTCCGTGAACGTCGGTAAGTCTGTAACGTCTTCCTTGATGTTTAAAAGTGAGGCGTTCGTGATCTACGCCGCATAAATGCATAAGTGTAGCATGAAAATCATGAACATGGACAGGATCTTTTTCTACATTGTAACCAAAATCATCTGTTTGGCCATGCAAATGCCCGGGTTTTACGCCTGCACCAGCCATCCACATTGTGAAAGCTTTAGGGTGATGGTCTCGACCGTAGTTGGTTTCGGTTAATTGCCCTTGTGAATATACAGTGCGGCCAAATTCACCTCCCCACACAACCAAGGTGTCTTCCAACATACCCCGTTGTTTCAAATCTTTAATTAAGGCTGAATTCGCCTGATCCGTCAGTTTATTTTGACGTTTTACTCCTCCGGGACATCCCACATGTTGATCCCAGCCTTGATGGTATAACTGGACAAATCTCACTCCTTTTTCCAATAATTTTCTCGCCATCATACAGTTTGCGGCATAGGTACCGGGATCACGGCTATCTTCACCATACATGTCGAAGATATAGTCAGGTTCATTCGACATATCGGTTACATCGGGAACAGAAGTTTGCATTCGAAATGCCATCTCATATTGGGCCATACGGGCGTTGATTTCTGGATCACCATAGGTATCATATTGAAGGGAATTCAATTGCCCTAAATAATCGAGCATTTTTCTACGATCGTGACCGTCATAATTTTCAGGATTACTTAAGTAGAGTACGGGATCCTTGCCCGAACGGAATTGAACTCCTTGATGTTCGGTGGGTAAAAATCCGTTACCCCAAAGACGAGAATAAAGAGGTTGGCCTCCCATATTCTTCGTAATTAGTGTTATAAAGGTGGGTAGGTTTTCATTATCGGATCCAAAACCATAACTCAACCAGGAACCTATTGATGGCCTTCCCGGAAGTTGATTACCCGTTTGCATAAACGTTATGGCAGGATCGTGATTGATCTGATCGGTCTGCATTGATTTTATAAAACACAAATCGTCGACCACTTCTGAGGTATGTGGAAGTAATTCACTTGCCCATGCACCGGATTTACCATGTTGCTTAAAATTAAAAACAGTGGGTGCTATTGGAAAGTTTGATTGCTCGGCACTCATGGCAGTCAACCGCTGTCCTTGACGAACAGAATCTGGTAAATCCTTCCCGAACATATTTTTTAATTTGGGCTTATGATCCCACATGTCAAGTTGCGAAGGACCACCGCTTTGAAAGAGATAAACGACCCGTTTTGCCTTCGGCAAATGATGTGGTAAGCCCAATCGATTTTTATTGTATGATTTTAGCAGGGCATCGGTGTTGGTTGCAGCAATACTTTGACCTTTTACCGACGCAAAAGCCTTTTCAGAACTCAATAAAGACCCCAATGCAATCGCACCCAAGCCCATGGAGGTTTTTGTTAAAAAATCTCTTCGGTTCAGCTGTTTTTCAACCTCTTGAAGATCTTTGTTGTTCGATTTTAAGTGATCGTGATTGTGACACATATTTTTTTTCCTTTTTTAGAACCCTTATCACCCTTTGTATTTGAGGGATGGGTACACTTTTTACCTTTTGGTTATGGCAGCATCAGAATTGATAATTGTACTGGCGACGACTGCATTTGCTGCCACCATAGCCTTACTATTGTTATCAGATATCCGAAACTCGCCAGTATTCAACCATCCTTCAGTTTTATATTCTCTTGACTTAAACTTTTCATATTCATGCAATTGAAGTTTTAACAAAAGCTTTAATTCATTTTTTGTTATGCTTCTTCCTGTTAATCTTTTGAATACATCTGAAATACCGCCTTTGGGATCGTTAAATGACAACATTTTATATCCCAAAACTCGGGAAGCTTCTATATAGGTAGGATCGTTCATCATAACCAAGGCTTGCAGGGGGGTGTTTGTTTCTTGCCTACGGACAGAGCAAAACGATCGACCAGGAGTGTCAAAGGTGGCGATTGTGGGGTGGGGCACGGAACGTTTCCAAATGGTATACATGCTCCTGCGGTATAGCTTTTCCCCTTTGTCCTCATTGTAAGACGCACCATTAATTTTCCATAAACCTTCTGGTTGATATGGCTTTACACTCTTTCCCCCTATGGTTCTATTCAAAAGCCCCGATGCGGCCAAAACATTATTTCGCAGCATTTCGCCCGTTAGCCTTTTTGAGGGGCCTCGTGCCAAAAGTCGGTTACTTTTATCCCGTTCCAAAGGACCCTCATTGGTTAAAGACGATTGGCGGTAGGTATTTGACATCACCATTAATTTGTGTAAGTTTTTAACGTTCCAGCCCGATTCCATGAATTGAATGGCCAACCAATCCAGGAGTTTTGGGTGACTTGGCATCTCACCCTGGTTGCCAAAATCTTCAACAGTTTTTACGATCCCTGTTCCAAAGATGTTTTTCCAATAACGGTTTACTGCTACGCGGGCCGTTAGGGGATTGGCGCGACTGGTTACCCATTTTGCCAATCCAAGTCTGTTTTTTTTAAGACTGTCTGGAAATGCAAGTATATTTTCAGGCGTATTAGGATATACTCTTTCACCGTATTGATCATATTGTCCTCGCTTCAGTAGGAATGTTTCGCGGGCCTCTTCCATTTCTTTCATGACCATAATCTCCTGAATATCTTCCAAACTATCTACTTGAATTTTTCGAGTATCAGTCAATTCAGCCAATGAAGATTGATAGGTTTTGGAAAAATTATTGACATAATATGCCTTCAGCATTTGTTTTTCAGCCGGGGTCAGTGCCTTTGACAATTTATTGACAATCAAGAGAAATTTTTTAGCATTGGAAATTTGGACAACCTCCAGGTCGGTTAAGGCTTTGGTAAACACCAGAATATCGTCAACCACGGCTCCTCCAATTCCCTTACCACGCCATCGAGCACCAATTTGTAAACCCGGTTCTGAAGAATGTTTGTAAATGATATCCTTATACAGATTATCAACCTTGATCTTGGTTTCAAGTTCCTCGCCCTCCAAAAAAACTTTCAAACCTTTTGCTTTGCTGGAGCCATCATATGTCATTGTAAGTTGCAACCACTTGTTCTTGGGGATTTCTTGAGTACTTAATTTTACAATGGCATTATCTGGCCAAACGTGTGCCAACATGGCTTCTAGCTTGTTTTCCTTTAGTGCCAGATGGTAACCTCGGTAACTGTATATTCTGGTGCCGATATTTTTATGGAAAATCACGCCGTTCTCTAATTCTTCAGGAATTTTTATCCGGATACCGATACTAAATGGTTGATTTCTTTTAAAAATCCCTATGCGATCTAAATCTAACCATGCATCACCGTCCAGTTCAAGTCCCTCACCCGAATAGCCATTTACTATCTTAGGATATTGTTTTGGCGCGTGTTGCCTTTTCATTTTTCCTTTTTCTGATGGGTTGATTGAATTATTCAAACTACCATTAACAAAGTCTAGTTTAGCAACGAGCCTAGTGGGCCAAGCTTTTACTTTAAGATTTTGATATCTTTCACTTTCAATCCATTGCCCGGCATTCTTAGATTCGGAGACAACTATATTTTCAATTGCCTTTTGCTTGATTTCAACCAGTCCATTTACATAGGTCATGAATTCTTGCTGTTCATCGGTAGGGAGTAGCATATTGGGAACTGGCATAGACGAATCAAAAGAAATTTGACCAGATTCATTTACATTATTGAAGAAGCTGTACATCTCGTAGTAGTTCCTTTGCGAAATGGGGTCATACTTATGATCATGGCATTTGGCACATGCCATGGTCAACCCTAAAAACCCTTCCCCAACAATATTTGTACGGTCCGCTACATACTCTGAGCGAAATTCTTCACCGATAATGCCACCCTCCTGATTTTGAGGGTGTAACCGATTGAAAGTGGTGGCTAAAATTTGTTCTTTACTGGGGTTCTTCATCATATCACCTGCCAATTGCCAACGAATAAATTCGTCATAGGGCATATTTTGGTCAAATGCTTTGATTACCCAATCACGGTATGGAGAAACATCACGATACCGATCTACGGTATACCCATGGGTATCTGCATAACGCGACAGATCCATCCAATCCAAGGTCATTTGCTCGGCAAAATGGGGTGAAGCCAGTAAACGATCAACTTGTTTTTCATAAGCATTGGGTGAACGGTCATTTATAAAAGTTTCTATGTCGAGTAAAGAAGGAGGTAATCCCGTTAAATCAAAACTTAACCTTCTCAATAAAACCTCCTTATGGGCTATGGCACTAGGTTGTAGGTTTTCAGTTTCCAATTTGGCTAAAACAAAATTATCGATGGGGTTAGCTACTTTTTCCTTAAGTTTTACCTCTGGTATTGGAGGGGATTGCGGTGCAAGAAATGCCCAGTGTGTTTTGTATTCTGCGCCTTGATCGATCCACTTGATCAACAATGCCTTTTCACGATCCGAAAGCTTTAAATGTGATTCTGGTTCGGGCATCACAATATTTGGATCGTCAGATAATATTCGGTGAACAAGTTGGCTTTGACCCAAATTACTGGGCTTGATTGCGAACTTACCCGGAGATCCCTCTAATTCAGCAAAAGCAAGTTCAGGAAGATGTAATTGTAAGGCAGCCTTAACTTTTGTTTTGTCGGGTCCGTGACAGATGAAGCACTTATCAGAAAGAATGGGCTTAATATCTTGGTTAAAATCAACTTCTTGGGGCAACTTTTCATAGGCCTGCTGAACCAATACAGGAACTTCTAGGTCTGTACATGAAAACAGAACTCCTAATAAATTCAATATTATTATACCAAACAGTTGTCGCTTATGCATGCCACTTTAAACTTTTAGATTGATAAATATTTTATCTTAATCCACTAATACTCAGTTTTAAAAAAAAATATACTTAAGATCTGAAATTTTAAAACAAATAAACCTATAAAAAACGTTAACTAAATCAATGAAAAATCATAAATGAGTGTCGAAAAAACATAAACTAGTTTTAATTATTGCCAGCCTAAGTGTTTTCTATTATTTTAATCCATCCATCCGCCATTAGTTGACTTCCTGAAATAGAGGGGTGAACTCCATCAGGAATCCAATAGGAAGCTGGAGCATTTAGTATGGCTCTATCGAATATCTCTTGAAAAGGAACCCAAAAAGCATCGAACTCCAATGCTAATTTCTTAGCTGCTGTCTGGTATTTCCTAAAAGGTTTAACCCAGCTTTCGTCAACTGCAGTTGTTCCAGGAATAGCGAATGGTTGACAAATAATTAATTTAACATTAGGGAGGGCTTCTTTAGTTCGCTTAATAAGTTTTCTATAGTCATTTTCATAGGTTTCAATTGTGCCTTTATAACCGTGGTGTAACATATGCCAATAATCGTTGACTCCTATCAAAATACTGATCCAATCGGGTTTTAAATCCAATGCATCTTTATCCCATCTATCTGCAAGCTGATGCACTTTATTTCCACTTATTCCGCGATTATAAATTGTAAGGTTTTTTTCAGGGAGGGTTTTTAGCATTTTGGAAGCGGCAAGAAAAGCATAACCCTTTCCCATAGAATCTGGACTATTGGGTAATTCTTTTTCCTTTTCTCGAAATGAATCAGTAATGGAATCACCTTGAAATAAAATGGTATCGCCTCTATTGATTTTTGAGAATGGTGTTTTTTCCGAATCTAAAATTTGCTTATCAAATCCAACTAATGGAAGCCCACCTAATAGAGCAGATTTTTTTAAAAAATTTCGTCTTTTGTTCATTATAATAAAGTTTTTGAAATTATAAATTAATATTTAGATTATGAACTCCTGCTTTACAAGTTATAAGTATCATAAAAAAAATTCAATTAATTTTTTGATGAGAAAATAACCATTTCATTAAATCTGGTTCTGCAAAAGCATTATGCCAACTTCCGTGATCAACATCGGGATATAAAGTTAGTTTAACAGGGGCGTTGATTTTTTTAAGTGCCCTAAACATTCGTTTTGAATGTTCTACCCATACTACATCATCCGCTTCACCATGAAATATCCACATGGGTGTTTTTTTCAATAATGAAGCCCAATTAGGGTTAGCGCCACCACAAATAGGAAATGCAGCCGCAAAATAATCAGGATTTCTACCAACTAATTCAAAGGTTCCCATCCCTCCCATTGATAAACCACCAACATAACGTCGTTTAGGATCTATACGGTACCTGTCTTCTAAAAAAAACATGAAAGCTTCAACTGTTTCTAACTGAGGATACTTTTGCAGAGACTTTGCATAAGTATATTTTTTCTCTAATGATGATGTTTGATAATCCTCTTTTACACTTGCCCAGTATGAATTTAAAGGACACTGAGGGAAAACTACAATTGCAGGATATTTAGCTCTAAAACCTTCTGATTGAAACAAAGAACTTCCGTGGAATAATTGCAATTCGTTATCATTTCCTCGCTCACCGGATCCATGAAGAACCATAACTAAAGGATAATATTTTTGTGGATTAAAATTTTTTGGTAATAAAACTCTGAACGGTAAAGTGTCTTTTTGATGTGCAAAAATATCTGCTTCATACTCTTGTCCATAAATCAAGTTGAATCCCAATATAAATAATAAGCAAAAATAATTTTTCATAAGGTTGAGAGAGGTTTATATATTTTTAATATTTGGAAGTCAAAAAAAAATGAGAATATAAAGTTATTCAAAGTCTAATTTCTTGCAAATATAGAAGTAATAAATTCTATAAGTTGTAGCTCCGACAGGAATCGAACCTGTATCTAAAGTTTAGGAAACTCTTGTTCTATCCGTTGAACTACGGAGCCAATTACTTTGTAAAAGTAGTTCAAATTATAAATCCAAGATGACTAATTACTTAAAAATAAAACCTCATAAACTTTGGAATTTTATTACCTATGGGGCAAAATAATTTCCTTTTATTGGAAATTGATTTGATATAATCTCTTGTCAATTTATTTTGTAAATTTCATAACCTAACAATTTAAAAATGTTGTTGAAGAATCGAGCCATTACCTTGTTTCTTTTGTTGTGGGCTTTCAACTTGGTGGCACAAGAATACACCCTCTTGGAAAACGTCAGCTATTATGGTGAAAACCTCAGAGATAGTTATCAAAGTGAACGTTGTAAGCTCGATCTTTATTACCCCAAAGGTATTAAGAATTTCCCTACAGTTGTCTGGTTTCATGGAGGTGGTCTAAAAGCAGGTAATAAATCTGTACCGGAACAGCTAAAAGAAAAAGGAATTGCCGTAGTAGCGGTCAATTACAGATTGCATCCCAAGGTAAAAGCGCCGGTTTATATCGAAGATGCAGCGGCAGCAGTGGCTTGGACTTTTAGAAATATAGCAAAACATGGAGGAGATCCCGACAAAATTATAGTAAGCGGGAGTTCTGCCGGAGGTTATTTGACCCTAATGGTTGGACTGGACAAAAGTTATCTTCAGACTTATCACATTGAGGCCAATGATATCCTTGCCCTATTTCCGCTTACCGGCCATACCATCACTCATTTTACGGTTAGAGCCGAAAATAACATCCCTAAAACCCAACCCATTATCGACCGTTTTGCACCTCTTTACCACGTCAGGGCCGATGCTCCCACAATTGTATTGTATACAGGAGATCCTGAATTGGAAATGTTGGGACGTGCAGAAGAAAATGCTTATATGATGCGAATGCTCAAAGTAGCGGGTCATCCCAATGTAAATCACATTATATTTGAAGGCTATGGTCATGGAATTCAACATCCAGCATTGCCACTCGTCATAAAAAAAATTAAACAACTCACTCACCATGAAATCAACAACCAATAATCTTTCTGTGTTCTTAAATCTTATTTTATTCTTTTTTATTTGCCTATACCCATTGACCGGAGTTTCACAAGACCAAGGATCGTCCTCCCCCACACTTATTGGCAAAAATGTCATTTATGTTTATGGAGGCTGGAAAGGACACAAGCCCGCCGAAAGTGTTAATTTGATGGTACCCAAACTAAGAGCTGAAGGCGCCAACGTTAAGGTTTTTGATAAACTTTCGGTGTATAAAGATGAAAAGCTAATGGCAGAAACCGATTTGATTATTCAGATTTGGACCATGGGAAAAATAACCAAAAAGCAATTTGAAGGTCTGGAAAAAGCTGTTATGAATGGAACCGGATTTTCAGGTTGGCATGGAGGTTTGGGCGATGCTTTTAGGGATAACCTCAAGTACCAGTTTATGGTAGGGGGACAATTCGTATTCCACCCCGGAGGGAATATCGACCATTCCATCAAAATTATCGACAAAAGCGACCCCATAACACGAGGGTTAAATGATTTTGATTTAAAGAAAACTGAACAATATTATATGCTCATTGACCCCAATATTAAGGTTTTGGCCATTTCAGAATTTGAAAGGGAGAAATATGAAAAATCTGGGAATGCGGAAAACAAAATTACAGGAAGCACTATGCCGGTAGTGTGGAAAAAATACTACGGCAAAGGGAGAATATTTCATTCTTCCATAGGCCACCACCTAACTGACTTTGACGTACCCGAAGTAATGACCATGCAAATGAGAGGATTTCGCTGGGCTTCAGAGGGTAAATACGCTAAAAAAGAACAGACCATAAAACCTGCTTATAACCAATGATAGGTATAGGATATGACATAGGCAGTTCATTTATAAAGGCTGCTTTGGTAGAGGTTAAAACAGGAAATTCCATTGCACTAGCCAGGGTGCCGGAGGTGGAAATCCCTATGGAAGCCCAACAGCCGGGCTGGGCTGAACAAGACCCCAACCTATGGTGGCAATACCTTTGCCAAGCCACCCAAAAACTTTTAACCAAAGCCCAGATCAAAGCAGATCAAATTTCGAGTATCGGTATTTCCTATCAGATGCATGGATTGGTTTTGGTCGATCAAGACCTTAACCCCTTGCGAAAATCCATTATATGGTGTGACAGCAGAGCCACTGCATACGGGGAAAAAGCATTTGAGGCATTGGGAAAAAACTACTGCAAAGATCACTTGCTAAATTCACCCGGAAATTTTACCGCTTCCAAATTCGCTTGGGTCATTGAAAATGAACCTGAATTGTGCCGGAAAGTTTATAAGTTCATGTTGCCGGGAGACTTCCTCGCAGCAAAATTATCCGGAATCCCTCAAACCACCATTTCAGGGCTTTCCGAAGGTGTTTTTTGGGATTTCAAAAATGACCAACCCTCACAAGCCCTTTTTGATCATTACCAAATGGATCAAAGTTTAGTTCCCGACATCATTGACAATTTTACGGTTCAAGCTACTGTTTCTGGTGCCGGAGCAAAAGCCACGGGACTAAAGGCAGGCACCCCCATCACCTACAGGGCCGGAGATCAACCCAACAACGCCTATACTCTGGGCGCCAGAAATGCTGGAGATGTGGTGGCAACCGGAGGAACTTCTGGGGTGGTCTATGCCCTTACCGATCAACTGTCCGGTAAGGAATTGACCAAGGTCAATACTTTTGCTCATGTAGATTACCAACCCAATCAAAAAATGTTTGGCAAACTACTCAACCTCAATGGCGCTGGAATACAATACCGCTGGTTACACCAATTGATGGGTGAAGTGGGCTATGATCAACTCAACCAAATGGCCCAACAAGCTCCAATTGGAAGTCACGGATTACAGGTTTTCCCATTTGGAAACGGATCTGAGCGAATGCTCGACAACAAGATCATCAATGGTCAAATCAGCAACATTAATTTCAATATTCACAACAAAAATCATATGGTGAGAGCCACCCTTGAAGGTATTGCCTTTGCTTTGATTTACGGGATTGAGATTTTAAAGAATGACGGGGTGGTCATCGAAAATCTTAAAGTAGGAAATGACAATCTATTTTTATCCGACGTATTTTCAAAAACAATAGCCGATATCTTGGGCATCACCATTCAAATGCTCCAAGCCACGGGTGCAGAAGGGGCAGCCAAAGCCGGTATTACCGGAGAGAGGGGAGGACAAAAAAACGATGAAATTCAGATCACCAAGACCATAGAACCTGACCTTAAGTATCAAAACGAAAGCATTGCCTCCTTTAAAAATTGGGAAAAACAACTATTAAATAACATCCTTTAAAAATGGAAACAGATTACTTTAAAAACATTAGACAGATAAAATTTGAGGGAAAGGGATCCGACAATCCTTTGGCCTACAGATACTACAATCCTGATCAACAAGTGATGGGAAAATCTATGCGTGAACATTTTAAATTTGCCATGGCCTATTGGCACAGCATGAATGACAATGGGGCCGATCCCTTTGGGAGGATCACCAATTGCTATCCGTGGAATCAGGAAACAGACGTATTGCAGCAGGCCAAAAACCGTGCCGATGCGGCTTTTGAATTCCTTCAAAAGATGGGCTTTGACTATTTTTGCTTTCACGACATTGACCTGATCGCCGAGGGAGCCTCCTTGGCCGAAACAGAAAAAAGAGTGGCTCAAATCGTAAACTATATTAAAGAAAAACAGAAGCAAACCGGCATAAAAGTTCTTTGGGGTACCGCCAACTGTTTTTCCAACCCTGTCTATATGAATGGTGCCATTACCAATCCCGATTTCAGGGTGGCCTCAAGAGCTGCAGCACAAATCAAAATTGCTTTTGATGCTTCTGTGGAACTCGGTGCAGAAAATTACGTTTTCTGGGGAGGGAGAGAGGGTTATTTGTCCCTGTTGAATACCGATATGAAAAGGGAGTTGGATCATCTGGGCGTATTTTTTAATAAAATGGCGGACTATGCCAAAGAGCAGGGATTTAAAGGCAATTTCTTTATCGAGCCCAAACCCGCGGAGCCCACCAAACATCAATATGATTTTGATAGTGCCACGGTCATCGGCTTTTTGAATCAGTATGGATTGCAAGACCATTTCAAGTTGAACATAGAGGTCAACCATGCCACTTTAGCGCTGCACACTTTTGAACATGAACTGCAAGTAGCGGCCAATGCAGGAATGTTGGGAAGTATCGATGCCAACCGCGGAGACAACCAAAACGGCTGGGATACCGATCAATTTTCCATCAACCTTTACGAAACCATCGAGGCCATGTTGATTTTCCTAAAATCAGGGGGACTTCAGGGAGGTGGAATTAATTTTGACGCAAAAGTGAGGAGAAACTCCACAGATTTGGAAGATCTTTTTATCGCACACATCCAAGGCGTGGATACTTTTTCCAGGGCACTAATAGCTGCCGAGCACATTTTGACCGATACGACCTACACCGATATGCTCAAACAACGCTATCAATCCTATGACGGTGGAAATGGTAAGGCTTTTGAAAAAGGAGAGTTGTCCATTGCAGATCTCTATAAAATTGGGGTAAGTCAGGGAGATATTGCCCATAGCAGTGGAAAGCAAGAGCTATACGAAAGCATCTTGGCCAATAGTTTTTAGAGTTCATTTAAAGAATATTTATAAATTGTATTTCAAACGATAAACCAAATAATATGAATAACGACAAAAGACTTTTTTACGGCAGTTGTTTTGCCTTAATCACAACTGCATTTTCATTTAGTATTAGAGCGGGGATTTTACCGCAATTGGGAGATGCTTTTCAGCTTTCTGGACAGCAATTGGGATTCATCAATTCCATGTGGTTTTTAGGATTTCCTATCTCCATGGTTTTGGGGGGACTTTTTTATCACCAATTGGGCCCAAAAAGAATCATGCAGTTTGCTTTTTTGACCCATACACTGGGCATCATTTTAACCATTTACTCAGGAGGATATACCGGATTATTGATTTCTACCCTTTTGATAGGAATAGGAAATGGATGTACCGAAGCCGCTTGTAATCCGATGATTGCCGATGCCTATGAGGGCAAAACAATGAACACCCTTTTGAATCGATTTCATATGTGGTTTCCCGGAGGAATTGTTTTGGGGAGTTTGATTTCCAAATTCATGACCGATCTTGACTTGGGTTGGCAAGCCCAGATTTGGATCATCATGATTCCCACATTGATTTATGTTTATCTTTTTTATGGCCAGTCCTTCCCTAAACCCAAATTGGAGGCAACCACCTCAGTAGGAGAAAACCTTAAAGCCATGGCCACTCCCTTGTACATCTTTATGTTAGTTTGTATGGCATTTACTGCTATTTCAGAGTTTGGGCCACAACAATGGACTTCCTTAATACTCAGCAGTAGTGGTGCCCAACCCATGGTTATTTTGGCTTTGATTACCGGCCTGATGGCAGTAGGAAGATACTTTGGAGGGGATATAGTTCATAAATACGACCAAACAGGAGTACTATTGGGATCTGCAGTATTGACCGCCATTGGAATATTTTTATTCAGTACCCAAACCGGCGCAATGACCTATGTAGCAGCTGTATTTTTCGCATTAGGGGTTTGTTATTTTTGGCCCAATATGATTGGCTTTATTGCCGAAAAAATTCCTTTAAGCGGTGCCTTAGGGATGTCGATCATAGGAGCTATGGGGATGTTTTCTACATCCATTTTCCAACCCATTATTGGAGGATGGATCGACTCATCAACTGTCCAAATGGAAGCCCAAGGACTCAGTGGTGCTGCATTGGATTTGGCAGCAGGACAAGCAACCCTAACCACCATGATCAGCTTTCCAGCCATACTGATTGTCTTATTTACCATCCTTTTATTTTGGCAAAAAAAAGCGAAAACCGCTTAGGCAAATCAATTTAAATAAATGGGAAAGCTTATAACTTTCCCGTTTTTATGTTTTACTCAACAATATCGTGATCATGAAACATCTTTTTTTATTCCTAGCTACCTTTCCATTACTGGCCCAAGAAAAAATAAAACCCGAAATCACAGAGCTTTGGGAACCAGTTCCTGAGGTTGTAATTCCTGGTAATTTATCTGCTCCTCCCAGCGATGCCATTGTACTTTTTGACGGTACTGACCTTTCTCAGTGGATCAATGCCGATAGTGGCCAAGCGGCCAACTGGATCATCAATTCTGATGGGTCTATGACCGTTCAGAAAGATGGAGGAATTGAAACCAAAGAAGAATTTAGATCCATTCAACTTCATATCGAGTGGAGAACGCCCAAAGAAATAAAAGGCAAAGGACAAGGCAGGGGTAACAGTGGGGTTTACTTTCAAAAGACCTATGAAATTCAGATTTTGGATAGTTACAACAACATCACATACTCCAATGGCCAGGCGGCCTCAATCTACAAACAATCCATTCCTCTGGTCAATGCGTCCAGACCTCCAGGTGAATGGCAAACCTATGATATCATTTTTAATGAACCCCAATACGATGTTAAAGGTAAGCGACTCAAAAAAGGATCCTTTACTGTTTTTCACAATGGGGTTTTGGCACAAAACAATGTTGAAATTCAGGGCACTACTGAATACATAGGCCCACCAAAGTTTAGGAATGTCAAAACCCCCAAAAGACTTTATTTACAGGATCATGGCAATCCCGTTTCCTACAGGAATATTTGGTTGAGAAAACTGTAATTTTTTATTTCTTTGGAAGGCTTGAAAAACAATTGGTATTTGTTGGCTTTTGGCCTTTTTTTGTTGTTTGCCAATTCCCATGCTCAAGACCTTGGAAATAAAGTTCACCAGCAAGATAAAATATTGGACGAAAAAATGGAACTTCAACATAATTTTTTTGATGCCAAGAGGTTTAGAACGGATCTAAAATTCAACTCCAACAAAAGGATTTTGTTCACTACCTTAGAAAACATCCTGGCCTTTGACCAAAAGTACAAAGGGACAGAGATGTCACTGGAATACGTGATCAGAGACCGTTTGCATACGGCTATTTTTCTCAATCAAAAAAAGAATTATCTTAAATCCATGGACGGGTCTGAGTTTCGTTTATCTCAGAACCTTTCGGCTGTTGAGCTGACCCAAGAAGTAGTGTCATTAATTGGAGCGATGTATTACGGAGCCGACGAAGTAAAGGCTTTAGTCCAATAATCCACCAAAAATATATTTCATTTCCGTTGCAATTTGAATGGACCGTTCATCATACATTTTGCCTTCATCAGCAGTGTTGTCATAAGACTTTGGATCCTCATAAGGCAACGAAATTCGTTTATCTGCACCGGGAATAAAGGGACAGTTTTCGTCGGCATGGGTACAGGTCATTACTGCCGCAAAGTCAGTTTTCGGATTGGGCAGATCGGCATAAATTTTTGAAAATAAAGTAATGGGAGGTTTATTTGTGTGGTATTTTAATTCATAGTGAGGGTTTTCCCCACCCGGATTTGTTACGTCAAAACCCATGCGGACCAATGAGTCAATTGTTCTCTCATTACAAGCCGTAATTTCAATCCCCCCCGAAAAAGTGTTGATGGTATGGCCATAAAAATCCCCTATCACTTTAGCCCAAACCTGGGAAAGTTGACTTCTGCGTGAGTTGTGGGTACAGATAAAATTGAGATTTACCGCTTTTTTTTGTTTGACCTCAAGTGACAAATAATCTTGCAATGGATTTAGTAAATCTTTGCGTTTATCACTGATTGTGGTATTATCAATTCGATTGATTAAATCAATGATCGTCATTTCCATGGGGTTTGTTTAAATATCATCAAATTAGTTTTTGCAATTAAAAGATCGCAATTACTTTTGATTAACAATTGTACAATTATATTTTATTTTGATAATGAAATTAACTAATTTCAACCCTTAAAATAAAAACAATTATGAAGCAATTAAAAACTAAATTTTTCCTATTCACTACATTTTTGATGTTTGCAAGTACATTGCTGGCTCAGATCAGTGTTTCAGGAACTGTTGTTGATCAGGATGGTCAACCCATACCTGGGGTTACCATTTTGGATGACAACGATAAGACCAAAGGAACTGTCACCGATTTTGATGGTAATTTTACGATCAGTGTCCCTTCTGACGGTAGTCTCAATGTCAGCTTTATTGGTTACGAAACCCAAACCATTGCCGTTTCTGGGCAGACCAATCTCAGTATAATCCTTGAGGAAGGGGTTTCTGCCTTGGATGAGGTCATTATTACTGGATACGGTTCACAAGTTAAAAAGAGTGACCTGACCGGTTCCATTGTTTCCGTAGGTTCTGAGGACTTTGAAAGCCAACCTCTCATTAGGATTGACCAAGCCCTGCAGGCCAGAGCTGCCGGAGTTGCGGTTACGCAAACCAGTGGTGCCCCTGGAGCGGGATACAAAATTAGAATCCGTGGTGCGAACTCCATCACCGGAAACAATAATCCCCTTTATGTTGTAGATGGTCTTGTAGTAGGGAACATCAACAACATTAACGCCAGCGACATCAGCTCGATGGAAGTCTTAAAAGATGCATCTGCTACGGCTATTTACGGAAACAGGGGGGCCAATGGGGTTGTTTTGATTACGACTAGATCAGGCTCTAAGGGTAAAGCCAAAATTCAAGTGGATTCATTTTTTGGATCTTCTCAAGTTGTTCAGCATATTCCTGTTATGACCCCCGCTCAATTTGCTGAAGGAGTAAATTTAAGAGACGCCACGCCGGGAAAACCTCCTACTATTGATGCAGCCAGAATTGCTGAATTAAGAGCTGGAGCAGGAGCAAATTGGCAAGACTATTTCTTCAGAACGGCTCCTTTTTCAAACATAGTTGTCTCTGCCAGTGGTGGGTCCGATGATGTTGATTATTATATTTCTGCAAACACTTATAAAGCACAGGCCACGGTGATTAATCAAGATTTTAACCGGTTGAATTTAAGAGCCAATATCAATGCCCAATTAAATGATAAACTTAAAGTAGGGATTAACAATTTTATCAGTCGCTCTGAGAATACTGGTGCGAGAGTTAATTTAGCTACTGGAATTGCTTGGGACATGAACACCCCACCTCGTGATTCAAATGGTGAATACAACTCTATCCCATTAGTTCCAGGTGTTGGTAATGGTTCAAATATGCCGCTTTTAGTTCCAGAAAATAATTCAGTAGAAAATATTTCAGACCAATTGATTTCTAGTATTTATGCCAACTATAGTATCACCGATAACATTACATTAAATATTTCTGCAGGTGTAGAAAAAATTGATTTTACCAACAGTAGCTATCAACATGGTCTTACGGGTCCAACTAGAGCAGTTGTGAGAGATCAACAAGCACTGCGTTTACAAAACACCAACAGACTAACTTACAAGAATGACAATCCTGATCATGCTTTCCAAGCGGATTTAGTGCATGAGCAGCAGTCTTTCGAAATGAACTTCAGAGAGGCAACAGCAAATAATTTCTTCTCTAACTCTACTAATTTTAAAGAGTTGTCATTGGCAGGAATTCAAAATACGGATAGTGGAATTTCAAATGAAAAGTTGGAATCATTCTTGGCAAGAATTAACTATACTCTATATGAAAAATATTTGTTTACGGCCTCTGTAAGAGCAGACGGTTCCAGTAAATTTAATGAGGACAACCGTTGGGGGACTTTCCCATCTGGTTCGATTGCTTGGAGAATTTCTCAAGAAGATTTTCTTAAAGACAATCCTACCATTAGTTCATTAAAGGCTCGAGCGAGTTTTGGGGTCACTGGTAGTCAGGCAGTTAGTCCGTTTTCTACCATTTCCATTCCTGGAATTTCAACAGCAAACAACTATCCTTTCACAGCGGGTGTGCCATCTATTGGAGTAGCACCCTCCACAAGGATGGCTAATCCAGACCTTACTTGGGAAACTACTACCCAATTTAATTTTGGATTTGACATAGGTCTGTGGGACTCTAAAGCATTGCTATCTGTAGATTATTACTCTAAAAAAACAGAGGATATTCTTTTAAGCAGAGTTTTACCTGAGTTTGTAGGTCCTACCTCTATTACACAAAATGCTGGAGAAGTTGAAAACAAAGGATTTGATATTTCATTAAGTACCGTACTTTATGAGAAAGACGACTTTTCAATTAATTCCGATTTCAATCTTTCAGCTAACAAAAATAAAGTAGTTAAGTTGGTTGATGGCGTTGATAGTATGGTTTTGGGGAATGTATATTATAACTCAACCTTTCCTGTAAACCCCACCAGAGTTGAAGTCGGTCAACCCATCAGTACTTTTAGGGGCTATCATTTTGAGGGAGTATATCAAACCGGAGCTACTGACGGAACTCCGGGCCATGCAAAATATCGTGATCTCAATAATGATGATCAAATCACTTCTGAAGATATTGGTAATATCGGAGATGGTAATCCTGACTTTACATGGGGTTGGAATTTAAACTTTGATTATAAGGATCTTAACCTAAACATGGTATTTGAGGGAGCACAAGGAAATGAAATCTATAATTTCCAAAGAATGAAAATGATGGGACTTGGGTCAGCTCAGTTTCACGCTGTTCACGCTGATTTCCTTGATAGCTGGACTCCCGATAATCCTAGTAATACCATCCACGCTGGAACACAGGCTGCACGTGATTCTAACCAGTGGTTGTCCTCCCAGTTTCTAGAGGACGGTTCATATACTTCACTAAGAAGCGCTTCTTTAACCTATAATTTAAAAGATGCGTTAAGCATGTTGGGTGTAGAGCAGCTAAAAGTTTTTGTCAATGCTGAAAATTTATTCATCATCACTGATTATTCAGGTTTTGACCCGGTGTCCACGGCCTCAGGAAATTCTGATGTTGATCTTGGGATTGATTTTAATGCTTTCCCAATATCAAGATCATTTTCAGTTGGATTTAATCTTACATTTTAAAATAAAAAAACATGAAAAACACATATAAAATATTTACACTTATCGCTTCGGTTTTATTTGTTTTCTCTTGTAGTGATCTAGAGGAAGACAGAAGTGGAATTTTATCCTTGGATAATCTTAAATCGGATGGTGACCTTGTTGCTGCATTAACCCCGGTTTACAAACAACTTCAAGCCGCTTACCAAGGTTTTCGAATCCGGACCAATACCTTTGGATCTGATGACCTTACTACTTGGTGGGGAGGGAATAAAGCACCTTTAAGGGTTTTTGATGGATTCAATTATGGAAATGGAGAAAACGCAGATATCAATTGGCTGGATTATGATTGGAAACAGTTTTGGAAACTTATTTACCATGCAAATTCTTTAGTAAATGGACTTCAGACTTCAACAGCCCCTGACGCTTCAAAAGCTATCATTGAGGCAGAGGCAAGGTGCTTGAGAGCAATTGCTTATCTTAGTTTAGTTAAGGTCTATGGAAATTTACCCATTATTTTGGATGGAATGACACCCACTGGCGATGAGCAGCGTGCGACTGTATTAGAAAACTACAAGCACATTGAAGCAGATTTGTTGTTTGCTGAGGCCAACTTGCCAGCTCCCGGGGCTACTGCCAATGTTGGCAGAGCATCGTCCTCTGTTGCCAAAACCGCTCTTGCAGATTTATATCTTACGTGGGCTGGATGGCCAGTAAAAGACACCTCCAAAAATGCATTGGCAGCAACTAAGGCTAAAGAAGTTATTGACATGGGTTTTCACACATTATTACCTATTGATAAACTATGGTTGATGGAAAATGCAAACAGTAAAGAAAGTATTTTATCTGCCCAATACTCAAAAGATGAAGGTCCAACTGGTAATCAAATGCCAGCAGCCACAAGCTTTCATATGGCCAGAGGCTGGTCGGATATGTATCCCGAATTACAATTCTTTAAGGATTTTCCTGAAGGGCCCAGAAAAGATGCAACTTTTGTAACTGAAATTCCCAATCGTGGATTTTCAGGGGGAAAGATTATCACCAAAAATCCACCAACAATAAAGTGGGACGTGTCCCAAAGGTTCCACCCCATGTATGCAAAGTGGACTGCATCGGAAGACGTAACAGTAGGCCCGCGAACAATAGGATTCAGACCCATTGAGGTTTATCGTTTTTCAGAGGTTTTACTTATTTATGCAGAGGCCAAAGCAGCTTCTGGATCAATGGATGCCTCCGCATTAGAGGCGCTAAACCAAGTAAAGAGAAGAGCTGCAGGTCTTGATCCAAATACTGCTGATCCTTCGGTTGATGTTACTACTGCGACAGTAAATGATATAGTGACAGAAAAAGGATGGGAATTAGCAGGAGAGAATAAGAGATGGTTTGACCTGATCAGAACTGAAACACTCGAGGATGCTATTGCCAAAAGAGATCCAAACGAGCAGGTACCTTTAGTTAGACAACCCACTAAAGATCAGTATATTACTCCATTACCTGCTGAAGCAATTGCAACCAGTAAATTGATACAAAACCCTTCAGGGTTTAAAATTCAATAATTGGAATCAATAGGTATTTAATTATAAGGGAGTGAATTTTCACTCCCTTTTTTTATGGATTTTCTTTTAACCTTTTCTGCCACCGTTCGGTATGAATCAACCCCAAGAAAATAGGGTCGATCAATTGGGCATCCCAGTTTTGACGCAGTGAATCCAACCTTTTGACCTCCTCTGGAAACGTCTCTGCCAGATCGTTTTCTTCCCCCAAATCCTCTTGTAGGTTATACAATTCTTTTATACTGTTCTTTTTCTTGGTGACCAATTTTAAATCTCCATCTCTCACAGCATAAAGATCATCGTCAAATTTTCTCACGTATAGGGTTTGATGCGGTCTTCCTTGTTTCCCCCCTTTTAGATAAGGAATAATATTCACTCCGTCCAGTGGCCTATCTGTAGCCAAAGGGGCATGGGTCAGGGCCGCTATCGTAGGGAGTATGTCCAAACTCGAAATGGGATACTCATAGACCATAGGTTCAATTTCACCGGTCCACTGCATGGCAAATGGAACTCGGTTTCCACCCTCGTAAATAGAAGATTTCCCCTCTTTCAGCGGGCCGTTATTTGACCCATTTTTAGGTTCAGGACCTCCGTTGTCCGATAAAAAGAAAATCATGGTATTTTCTGTAATATCCAGAGATTCTAGACGTTCAAGTATCCTTCCGACACCATCGTCGACAGCACTGACCATAGCAGCATAAGTTTTTCTCTTTTTGTTTTTGATGTGGTCAAAACGATCCAAGTATCTTGGTGTTGCCTGAAGGGGGCCGTGGGGGGCATTATAAGCCAAATACAAAAAGAAAGGATTCTTTTGATTCTTTTCTATAAACTTCACCGCCTCGTGGGAAAATTCATCGGTCAGGTACTCATCTGTTTTTTCCGGCTGATGATCTCGCATGATCCACGTTCTGTAACTCAGAGGTTCATCATTGATGGAGTAACTGTCTTCAATGGTCAATTCCTCGGGAAAATAACGATGTCCTCCGCCCAAGTGTCCATAAAAAAAATCGAATCCACGATTTAGGGGATGATTGGAAATATGTGCTCCCAAATGCCACTTTCCGATCACGCCTGAGGTATAACCAACCTGACCCATAACTTCAGGGATTGTTTTCTCACTTTGGGGCAAACCCATGTTGGGGTTATTGGGTCGGTATTGGGCATTTCTTTCGTATCCAAAACGCTGTTGGTAGCGCCCGGTAATAAAACCGGCCCTACTGGGACTACAGACAGAATAGGGAGTATAACCATTGGTGAATTTTACCCCTTGGCGGGCAATGCGATCTATGTTGGGGGTGGGAATGTCAACACTGCCATTGAATCCCACATCTACATAACCCAAATCATCGGTCATGATTACGATCACATTGGGGTGGTCTTTTTGTGAAACTTTATTTGGTGCATCTTTGCAACCCAACAAGGTAATTGCAACCGTCAGTAGGACGGGAAAATTTAAAACTTTTGAGCTGTTTATTTTCATGTTTTTGAATAAAAATTTCTCTAAAATAGTTATAAATCACTAATTTGGGTAACCAACTAAATACGACCAAGCCATTATGTTTTTAAAGTTCAAATTAACCCCCATAGTTTTATTTATCACCTTAGGTTTTATCTCCTGCAACGAAAAAGAAGCTCCCACAAAACCCAATATCATCATTGTCTATATGGATGACTTGGGCTATGGAGACGTCAGCTACAATGGGGCTAAAAAACTAAAAACCCCCAATATGGATGCTATGGCGATGGAAGGGATGCGATTCAATAATGGCTATGCCACCTCTGCTACCTGTACACCCAGCCGATATGCACTGTTGACAGGGGTATATCCTTGGCGCGAAAAAAGAGCGAGAATTCTGGCCGGTACTGCACCCTTGATCATTGGTACTGAGCAGATGACCCTACCCAGAATGTTAAAACAACAAGGTTATCAAACCGCCATCATCGGAAAATGGCATTTGGGCTTGGGCAACGGAAATGTCAATTGGAACGAATTGGTAACTCCCGGCCCCAACCAATTGGGTTTTGATTATTCATATATCCTGGCAGCGACCCAAGACAGGGTTCCCACCGTTTATATTGAGGATGGAAATGTCGTAGGACTGGATCCCAATGATCCCATTGAAGTGAATTACCAAAAGAATTTTGAGGGAGAACCCACCGGCCTGGAAAATCCCGAATTATTGACCATGAAGTGGCATCACGGTCACAACAGCAGTATTGTCAATGGGATACCGAGAATAGGGTATATGAAAGGTGGAGAGGCTGCAAAATGGAGCGATATCGATATGGCGGATCATTTTTTAGGCGGTATCCAAAAATACATCAAAGATCACAAGGATCAACCCTTCTTTTTATACTATCCCATGCAGCAACCACATGTTCCCAGAACACCTCACCCAAGGTTTGAGGGCCTGTCTGAATTGGGCCCAAGAGGGGATGCCATTGTAGAGGCCGATTGGTGTTTGGGCGAATTGAAAAAAACATTGGAAGCCGAGGGGATTTTGGAAAACACCCTCATCATTTTTTCCAGTGACAATGGCCCGGTTTTAAACGATGGTTACTATGATGATTCTGATGTCAAAAATGGCGATCACACGCCCTGGGGGCCTTTTCGTGGAGGAAAATACAGCCTGTTTGAAGCGGGCACCCATGTGCCTTTTTTCACCTATTGGAAAGGTAAAATTCAAGCCGGTGTTTCCGATGCCATGGTGAGTCAATTGGACCTGTTGTCCTCTTTGGCCCAGTTGGTGGGCAGTGAGGTCAGAACCGATGACAGCCTACCCCTATTGGATTTGTTGATGGGAAAATCTGACCAAGGCAGAGATGAATTGGTCATTGAGGCGACCTCAAGAACTGCCTTTAAAAAAGGGGATTGGGTAATGATCCCGCCTTACAAGGGACCCGCTGTAAATGAAAAGGTTCAAATTGAATTGGGGAATGATTCCGATTTTCAATTATACAATCTTGCCCAGGACATCGGCCAACAAAACAATCTGGCGGACAGCCAACCCGAAAAACTTCAGGAGATGTTGACCGCTTTTGAAGCCATCAGGGGTCAGGGATATGGTAAAACCGAAAAGTTAGAGCTCAAGTAGATCAGAAAATCAGTTCCCATTTTCCCGAAGAAAGCGAATAAAATGATTTTTTAGTCGCCTCCTGGGGTATTTTTTTACCGTTGATTTGGAGGGATTTCCCTGCGGGGATTTCCAAGCTGTTCAGATCAAGCCTGACTAACATCCCTTCAGGAACTTTGAGCTGGAGCAGCTTTTCCCTAGCGTTGGTGCGATTCCATTTGACCACAAAAGGGCCCAGGGGAGTGGGAATACTGGAGTTTATTTTTTTGATCTTCGTTTGGGGCAGTTCTAGGGTCATTTCCTTCATTCCTGGCATTGAAGGTTGTACTCCCAAAAGAAATTCTGCAAACAGTGCAGGCATAAAAGCACTTTCGGTTTGTGCATCGGATCGGGTGATCCGATTGTCCAATTTCCCACTTCTACCGGTACCGTCCAGCCACCATTCTTCCCAAAGGGTCCCGTTGTATTGGGGGCCCAACATATGATCGAATCTATTACAAAGCAAATCAAATGAAGCGTCGACATGGCCATATTGGGCAATGCCTTTGTGCAGGAAATAAGACAGGGCAGGGGTCACTATAGTCATTCCGGTTGCTCTTTTGATAAACAGATTGGGATCATCGGCAAGCAGTTTTTCGACGATTGATCTGCCTTGGTCCTCGTTGGCAATTTTAAGGGCCAATGCCATTCCATTGGCGTGTTCGCTATATTTAGAGGACAATCCTTTTTCCAGTAAAGCATCGGCAAAAAGTCCCTTTTGAGCATTCCAAAAACGATCCCTCAACGAACTTTTTAAAATACCGGCCCTTTGGACAAAAATCGTTGCTTCCTCCTCTTTATCCAGCCACTGCAGTAATTGAGTAAGATCCTGTAGCGCTCCCAGGTAGTGCGCATTTAAAGTAAAGTTTGCTCCGGCACGATCCAAATCGGAATGGTCCAACCAGTAGGGGTAAGGCGGATTGTTGATCAGCCCCAAATCATCCGTAAAACTATGGATCAATGTCATGAGTTTGAGTGCACTGCCCAATAATTTTTGGGTAGTGATCTGGTCACCGGAAAACAAATAATATTGATAGAGGCTTCTGATCCAAAGTAAATTGGAATCCAGAATGATCATATAATCGTTACTTTTCAGAGGGGCATAGGCAGGCATGATGCCATTGGCCTCTTGTTCTTGAGCCGTTTGTATCAAGTAGCGCCTTTGCAATGCAGTATCCCCAAAAATCCAATGGTTGCCCATGGCTCCGTAATAGCCGGTTTGGACGTATTGCCGTCGCTCCCGATAATTGTCGGTATAAGCATCGCTGGTGCAGGCTTTGATGGTCTTATCGGTTGCATTAAAGTAACGCAATATCCATGGGGCTTCCGAACTATGGATATGCCCCTTGCGTTGGAAAGGATATTGCAATTGGCGGCTGCCTACTTGAATGACTTTGACCGGATCTTGGGAATGAATGACCAAGGCTAAATATCGGGAGGGTTTAAAATAGGTGGATTCCCATTGATCCAACCCTCCGGATAAAATGATTTGATCCCTAAAGTTGGAATGCACGACAGTGTGCCTAAAAAAACCATTGATTTGGTATGGGGCCGTTAGGACATCTACTTTTGTTCCTTTTTTACCCTCAATGGAAAGGCTTAGGTTTCCAGTGATGATCTCTCCAAAGTCATAGAGCAAAAACCAGGATTTTCCCTTTTTCGAACTTTTTAAAATAAAAGGAATACTAGGGTCAATGTTGAGTTCTTGAGCGGGCTTAATCGAAATGGGTGGCATTTTGTCAATATTGGGGCTTTCGATTTGCTCCGCTTTGATCAGGTTGGTGGTTACCCAATCGGTCTCAATTAGGTAGGGAAGGTCTCTGGGGATGAGGTTGATCCAAGGCAATGTGGTTGCTCCTGCCAAGTTGTTTTTTTGATGGGCAGGCCAGCCTACATTCCGGTATATCTGTGTGGCCGATGGCCAAGTGTTGTCATCAAAAGTAGGGTTATACCATCCCTCGATTTTTTTTCTAAAGTCAACTTTGTCATTGACCAAATCCTGAAATCGATTGATAGGTGGAGCCTCATTGTCCCAAGCCGGATCGGCTTTGACTTTCCAGCTTTTATCCGTGGAGAGAGACAGCTCGTCAGTACCAAAAGACAGATTGAGTTGGGCCAATAATCCAGGTCTTGATTGGAAGTGATAGGATTGTTGTCCGTCTTGGTAATGTACTTTTACGGCAATGGTATTGATGCCTTTTTCGAGCAAAGGGGTGATTTCCAATTGATCAAAGGATTGGTGATGGGGGGCACTTCTGGCAGGCCCTTGTAGCAGGTATTGCCCATTGATGAAGAGTTTGTAGTGAGAAGTGGCGGTTATTTTCAAAATGGCCTTTTGAGGCAGTTCGCCCATGATAAAGCTTTTACGGCTCAGCATGGTATGGCTTTCCTCTTCCTTGCTTAACCAAATCCATTGGGCCCTAAACGCATTGGCTTGTTGGACTTTTTCATCGGTCGTCCATTCGCCTTTGACCCTACCGGTATCCCATGGGTTTTGACCAAAGAGGGATTGGGATAGGATACAACCGAGGACAAAAAAAATAAGATTACGCATACTTTCTATTCTTTGGGAGTTAAAAATCTAATGATGTTAAAAATCATTTTATCTGCAACAGGGTCATTCCCCAAGTTTTCCAACAGTTGAAATTGAGACAGCAAATATTGTCCTTTTTTTACCGGAACAAGGGTCATATCGGCGCCCCACCAGGAAGGACCGGGTCCTTGATATCCCATCTTGTGTCCTCTGGAAAACCAGTCAAAGGCAATAGAGGCGACTATGGGTTTTTCGGGAACCTTTACACCATTTACTTTGAGGTTTCTCAGACTTCTTTGAGGCCAAATGTTTTCATAGGTATTTCTCAGAAAACCATTGCGTTGGAGCCCTTCAAAAATGGGGTGATCCCCGGTGATGTGTGGAATACAGGTCCACAAGCCTTTGGAGGGATGCACTCGTGCAGTAAAGGGGGTGACGGCACTTTCTGTTTTTACACTGTCCTTCAGGCGATCCAAATAAACGGCGGTGCCTCCTTCCTCAACAAACTTTAACAGGCGTTCAAAATGCCTTAGTTCTTTTTCGTTTTCCGCTTTATGAGTACTGACTAGTACGGGAATATTCTTTGGAGTACTTTGATTAAAATCAATGGTTTTTACATTGCTCTTATGGAGGAAATTTTTAAGGGTTCCTTTAAAGTCCAATACCGCTACTTTTGCTTTTGGGGCTTTTAGATCCTCTGAGTTGAAAACTTCAAAATCTATAAAATTTTCGGTCAATACTTGGTTGTTTTTGCCTTTGACCGTCACCTTAACTGTATAATGACCGCACCATTGATCGGTATTGATTTTTTGACTGAATTGGGGGCTAATCCCGGATTTCCAGTTGGAGTTAAAACCTTTTTCAAAGACCACATTTCCCGTTTGGGAATGGATGGTAACTTGGTAGGAGGCCTCCACCGAATCCAGATCATTGATCCCGGTAATTTTTAGTGTGGTTCCTTTTTGGGCATATACATTTCTGGGTAGGGTTCTGATGGAAACAATCCGTGTTTGGTTGGCCGCTTTGGTCGCTTCATAGGCATAGGATTTAGGGTTCCGCCAAAGGTCTAACAGGCCTGCTCCCAAAATCCAATCACCACCCGTTAGGGCGTGAACGCAATAGCCGTCCATGTGGGGATTCGAACGAATGGCCTCGATCATTCTTTTATTGGCGGTACCGTGGACGTGTTGTTGCTCCAAATAAAACTGACTCATGTCGGGGTAGAGTGATTTTAGCCCTGTTTCGATCAACATTTGTTGTTGTTCTTCGTGCAATCGCTTGTGATAACGGTAGGCAGGGGTCAAGGGGTTGCCTTCTGCTTCAAATTTTTTGTTGACCGATACCAATTCTGCCAAACTCCCATAGCCCAATTCTGACAAAAAAGACATCATACCGGGTACTACTTTTGATTTGCCCTCCCTTTTAAATTTTCCCAAACCCATGGCCTTTTTTTCTTCCTCGGTCATGGCCATGGATACATAACTGTTGTAGATTTTTTCATTGATGTAGGCTCCGGCATAATTGTGAATGTCGTTGAATTTGGTCGGTTCTTTTTCGTTGGGCAAATAAATATTGGCACCAAAGGCCCAACCCCCGGATTCATCCAGGATCAAGCGGCTAGGGTCGAGCTCACGGGTAAGCATGGCCATGGGGCGCATCAATTGATTCAGTACCGGACGGTGTAATTCGTTGAACAATTCCCATTGTACGATACAGGTTCGGTTGCGATCTTTAAGTATGGTTTGTTCTACTTCTCGGGTGACCCTGGAGGGAAGATAGGGAGAGGACAGTGGCAATCCCATACATTCCAAAGCAGGACTGCCCACGACCATGACTCCCATTTCATCGGCCAAATCCAACCACATGGGGGGCATAGGATGACGCCACGGACGAATCATATTAAAGCCGGCCTCTTTGGTCAAACGGATTTCCTTTCGCGCCATTTCCTCAGAATCCGGATGGGCAATACCATTGGGATAGAGCCCTTCAAAAAAAGTGGCTTTGATGTAAATCCGTTTTCCATTGAGGTAAAAATCCTGGTCTTTGATCGTCAGTGCTCGCAACCCAAAACGGTGGTGCCAATCGTCCGAAATTTTTTGTTGGTTTTTTAGACTTACAGTGGCTTGATACAGAAAAGGATCGTTGGGTGACCAATATTGTGCGTCAGGGATTTGCACCACCACTTTATGGCGATTGATGCCCGGTTGCAGTTTGAGGAACTCACTGCGGAAGGCGACTTTATTTTCTTTATTTACAGCTTCTGTAAGACGGATTTCAACTTCGATTTGCTCACTTTTGACGGCCGTATGATCCAGTGTTAAATGAAAAGTAGCGGTATTGTTTTTGATATTTGGTTCTGTGAAAACATCTTTTATGTAGGAAGCTCCCGAGGTGATCAAACGAATATTTTGCCATATACCACCCGAAATTCCTCCCCGCCATTGGGGCGATTGCAGCGCACTTACACCATCAATATTTTTATCCGATAAAATGATGGGGCCGACTACCCTAAGCGTCAGTACATTTTCTTTCCCGGCTTGGATCATATTGTCCACCCTAAACTCAAAGGGGGTGAACCCTCCTTCATGGTAACCGACAACTTCATTGTTGAGCCAGATTTCAGAAAGATAGTTGACTGCATCAAATTGAAGACGGACAACTTTTCCCTCCCAATTTTCAGGAACAGTAAAGGCATAACGATAAAAAGCCACCCCCTCATAGTCTTTTTCGATCAATTCCCAACTGCCGGGTACCTTGATTTTTCTTTTGTCTTCCAACTTTTGAAAGACTTCATTTTGGTGCCACATGGATTTGCCCCCCTCATTGTCGTGGTCAAAAACGATCTCCCAATTCCCATTTAAGGAAATTTCCTCTTGGGCAAAGTTCAGTTGGGCAATCAACAGCAAAATGGGGAGTAAAATGTTTTTGAAAAACTTCATTTTATTTCTTTTAATCCTTTCAATTCTATGGGGGCTAGCATTTGAGCCATTTGTAGGCGGAGGTTTTTCAGTAGGTCAGATGATTCGTTTTCTGAAAATACCAGATTGTTCCATTCTGCGGGGTCATTTTGATGGTCGTACAACTCCTCTTTTCCATTGTTGTAGAGGATGTAGCGGTAACGGTCGGTTTTGATGGCATAGTGTTGCATATGGGGCATGTCTTTGTAGGGGTCTCCTGCATAGACAACGGTCAGTGCCGGGCGGTCGCCTTTCCAGGTTTTGGCGGTTGGATTTTTCAACAATTCCCTCATGCTAAATCCGTCCAAGGGATGCCCTTTTTCGTTTTTTTGGGTTTCCCAAGACAAACCACACAAGTCCACCAAGGTGGGATAAACGTCAATTAGGGAAACTGCTTTGGCGATGGTGGTGTTGGCTTTTGTAACCCCCGGTACCCTAATGATCAGGGGAATACGGGTGCTTTTTTCCCACAAAGAATTCTTGTACAAATAGTCCTTTTCGCCCATATGAAAACCATGATCAGAGGCCAATACCACCACAGTATTGTCTTTGAGGTGGGTTTGATTGAGGGCATCCATCACCTGGCCCACGTTGTCGTCAACTGCGGCTACACAGGCCAAGTAGGCTTGCGTCCAGCGTTTTAATCCGGCTGCTTCGCTACCATAGGAGGCGGTGATCTGGTTGAACATTTTCGCTCCCATCTCGAGTGTAAAAACATCACCTTTTTCATAGGAAACTTCCAGAAAGGTGTCTTGTTGGTCTTTTACTTTTTTTAGGCTGACTTGGATTTTGTCGAGCGGAAATCGGTCAAAGTATTTTTGAGGGGCGATCAATGGCGTATGGGGTCTGAGAAAACCTACGGCCAGGAAAAAAGGTTTCCCGGATTTTTGATCCGCCAGGGATTTTATCTTTTTGGCCGTCCAAGCAGCGTTCATCTCGTCCGGGGTGGTGTCGCGGTCATTGTCGTTGATGTATCGCATGGGAATGATGCCCTGTTTTTTGTAGCCATAAATCCATTGAACAGGCTTGCCTGCATGAGAAGTTTTTCCTTCCAAATTGACCAGAGGGCCCAAGGAGCCGTCAACAGAACCTATGTCATAGAAGGGCTGTGGAACATCGGGATGTGCCAGGCGGTTTTTGCCGTCCCATACCATAGGGCCATAGTCGGGCGGGTTTTCATAATGATCCCAATTTTCTTTTTTAAGGTGGTGGAGTACTTTGCCCGTTCCAAAGGTTTGGTATCCTTCTTGTCTGAACTGCTCTGAGAGGGTTCGGGTGTTGTTTAGGGTGGAATTCTTAAACCAGGGAGTTTGAAAAAAATTCAATGAGTGGTGGGGGTAAACGCCCATCATCATGCTGGATCGAGAAGGCCCACACATGGGGGCATTGGTATGGGCATTAAGAAAAGCCACGCCCGACCGGGCAAGGTTACTCATATTGGGGGTTAAAGTTTGGGGATGCCCTTTAAGAGTTTCGATGCAATCGTTCAGGTCATCGATCATGATGAGCAATACATTAGGGTTTTTATTTTCCTGCTTTTCACACCCCAAAGAGGCTAGGAACACAATCCACATCAGACTTTTTAATAAATGTATGTGTCTTTTTACACCCATCTAAAATCAATTTTTAATGGCCTCTGTCATTGTCCGAGCCATGGCTGTGATGGCGTCAAAATCTCTTTCTTCAATTAATTTTTTATTCATCAAGCTACTCCCTACGCCTAGACAAACGGCTCCGTTGGCGAGCCACTCAGAAGCGTTTTCGGCCGTTATCCCACCGGTAGGCATAATGGGTATATGGGGCATGGGAGCTGTTACGGCTTTAAAATAGGACAAGCCAAAATTGGCAGCGGGAAAAAGTTTGACCACATCTGTCCCCCATTCGTAGGCTTGTAAAATTTCCGAAGGGGTTATGGCACCTGAGAGAATGGGTTTATCGTATTGATGCGCCATTTCTATCACTTCGGGTTTGCTCACCGGTGTGACCACAAATTGCGCCCCGGCCTCGATAGCGGCTTGAGCGGTTTTTGCATCAATGACCGAACCTACACCGGGAATAACCCCTTCTATTTGGGACAGCTTATTGATTTCTTCCAAGGCATTGGGCGTTCCAATGGTTACCTCTATGGCTTTGATCCCGCCTCGATGAAGGGCATTTGCCAGTTCAAAAATGGGTTCGGACTCCGACAGGCGAATGATGGCGATCATTTTGGTTGCTAATAGTTGTTCTAAGAGATTGGTTCGTGACATGTTTTATCTTTTTACGTGGCCTTTGAGGTTGCCTTCACTTACCGATAGTATTTCTTTTGTACTTAGATAATTGATGTCTCCTTTGAGGGTTTGGGTCGTGGCGAAGGCAGCGGTGGCAAAATCCAGGGTTTTTTGCATTTCCCAATTGGAAAGCTTACCGTGGAGGATACCGGCGGCAAAGGCATCTCCCCCTCCCAATCGGTCTTTTATGGTGGTCGGTATAGAGAGACTTGACCAAAGATTGTCTCCTTGTTTTACCATTCCTCCTAAGATGTTCTCGGTGGCATTGATCTGTTGCCGGATGGTCATGGCGATGGTTTCAAAACTTCCCGATTGCGAGATGAAATCAATGGCTTTTTTGGTGGCTTCTGTCAAGGCATCAAAATCATTTTGGGTTTTTATTTGGGCATCAAATACATCATTTACAGAACCGATGTTGCCCATTAGAATTGTTACATAGGGCAATATTTCGGAAAAGGATTTTTTGGCAGATGTTGCCGACCAAAGACTGCGCCTGAAATTCAGATCAAATACGACTTTACAGTTTGTTTTTTGTGCCATTTTCAATCCGTTTAAAAGGGATTTTTGACAGCTTTCTGACAGGGCAGGAGTGATTCCTGTAACCACAAAATGGGAACTGTTTTCCAGGAAATTTTCCCAATCTTTCTCACTTAAATCCCATTTTGAAAAAGAGGACTCTTTACGGTCATAGGTCACTTGAGTCCCTCTGATTGCAGTGCCGTGCTCTATATAATAGGTTCCCATCCGGCCTTGGTCGATGTGTATGTTTTGGGGACCTACCCCATGTTGGTTGAGGAACATCAATGCTTTTTTGCCCAAGGGGTTTTCGGGTAAAGCGGTGATGAATTGTGTAGCCTGCCCCCAATGGGAGAGGTCGGCCAGTATGTTGGCCTCTGCACCTGCAAATCCCATTTCCAACGCATCGGCTTGGACAATCAGATCTTCATGTCCCTGTGGACTGAGTCTTAAAAGAAGTTCACCAAAACCGGAGATGACTTGTCCCATACTAAGATAGTGTATTGGAATAGCCCAGCAGTCCACTGGCTAAAATGATGATAGCCAAACCGATCAACATGAGTTGAAAGGGTTTCTTAGCTTCTTTCCACTCTCCGGATCTCACTGCCCAAATGTTGCTGATGATGAGGGACAACCCCAAAAGCATGGGCCACCCGATAATGGGCCCCATGGTACCCATCAAGGCAGAACCTTGTCCGTAGATGCCCAGGGCGGCAAACCAAAACAGCCCTGCCAAAATCGCCCATTTGTAGGCATTCCCCGATGCCGGGACTCGAAAGGAATTCCAGCTTTTATTCTTAAATAATAGTACCACTGCATAGCCTAAATTCATGGCAAAGGCCCCCAAAAGTACTACGACCCAGGCTGCCAAACTGCTGTTGCGGGTGATGGCTCCCATTTTCTCAGCCTCCAAAGCAACCGGTGTAGCGTTGGCAAATCCTACATTGAGTAAAGCTGACAGTACTCCACAACTCACAGCAATGAATATTCCTCTGGACATGTTGGAGGTATCATTGGTATCGCCGATTAATTTGTCTCTTTCAATTCCTGCTTTTGCGGTAAGGGCAACCCCTATCAACATGATGATTACAGCGATAATAACATAGGTGGTGGCGGGATTGGAAAAGGCATCTTCCACTTGTAAAAGGGGGATAATGGACCCCACCGATGCGGCCAAGCCCATTACAATGCCATAGGTCAATGAAAGGCCGATATAGGGTACACTTTTACCAAAAAGTATTCCGCCCACACCCCAAAGAAACCCAAAGAGCATGCCTAAAAAGACCGCTTCGCCGGGGGCATTTGCGATGACCTGAAAAAGATTAGGAACAGCAATAATGGCCCATGCAATGGGAAAAATAACCATGGCAATGGTAACGTGAACGATCCACCAGGCCTCCCATTTGAGGGGCTCCATATATTTCATTCCCAAACCGAAACTCCCTTGAAAAAAGCTCGCCAGAATGACCAGTAAAAAAGGTAATAATATTTCCATAATTGTTGTGGTTTAAATTGTTGTGGTAACTCTTTTTTTTATGAGGTAATCGTTGAGTGCCAGGGCCGAACAGTCGTGGCCGATGCCACTGTTTTTGATTCCTCCGTGGGGGAGGTAGATGGCGTATTTGACTCCGTTGATTTGGACTTCACCGAATTGGAGTTCATTGGCAAACCAGGCCTGACGTTCCACATCTTCGGTGAACAGATAGGAGGCCAAACCATATTCTGTATCATTGGCCAAAGTCAAGACTTCATCCTCTGTTTTGAATTTAAAAATAGGGGCGATGGGCCCAAAAGTCTCCTTTTGGTAGGCCAGCATTTCGGTGCCGACATTGCTGAGTACGGTGGGTTCAAACCAGTATCCTTTTTCAAAACCTTGAGGGATTTTTCCTCCAGTTTCAATTTTAGCCCCTTTGGCGGTTGCATCTGCAACTATATCGATCATCCGCTCTTGGCCTTGGTGATTGACCAGTGGCCCCATGTCTGCATCGCTTTCTTTTCCAAAGCCCAGTTTGAGTTTTTTTACTCGCTCAACATAAGCTCTAAGAAAGTCGTCGTAAATATTTTCATGAATAAAGAATCGGTTAGCAGCAACACAGATCTGACCACAGTTTCCGAATTTGATGCCAATGGCCAAATCGAGGGCGGCATCCATATCGGCATCGTCAAAGACAATAAAAGGGGCATTACCCCCCAATTCCATGCTGAGTTTTTTTATACTGCTGCTGCTGTCGGCAATGACCTGTTTTCCTGTTTTTGTGGAACCAATGATGGTGACTACGCTGGGAATATTGCTTTTTGTCATTGTGGTTGCTACTTTTTCCGGTGGTCCGGTCAGGATGTTGACCACACCTGCGGGAAAGTCGATTTCATGTAAAATTTCTCCAAGTAAATAGGCGGATACGGGTGAGATTTCCGAAGGTTTGATGATCAAACTACATCCGGAGGCCAATGCAGGGCCAATTTTAAATCCAACGTTGAGCAGGGGAAAG
>CALKCR010000054.1:0-2712 GCA_938082715.1 uncultured Flavobacteriaceae bacterium
ATGATGGGCTCTGCCTACCTCTATGGTTTGGCCCAAGCAAGTTTGGAGATCAATGCAATTCAGGGGATACTTTTGGCCTCTTTTATTTTTATTCCCTACTACCTGAAAGACAAGATCATTACCATCACTCAGTTTATAAAAAAACGCCTGGGAAAAAGGGTAGCCTTGCTTTATTCATTGGCCAATATTTCTTTGTTTTCGACCATCACCATCGGGGCAGCACTTTTTTGGGGGGCTTATGCTGCCGATGTTGTTTTTGGAGAATATTTGTCTTTACTACACCAAGACCGAATCACAAGAATTACCCTACTGATTGTCATACTCGGATTATTTTCAGCGATCTATACTTATTTGGGAGGGCTGACTGCGGTAGTTCGAACAGACATCATCCAATTCATGGTTTTGATTTCGGGTGGTCTAGTGGTAATGTTTATGGCGGTTTACCACCTTGGGGGCTGGTCAGCGTTGTACACAAAAACGCCCCAGTTGATGCATCTGCATCTTCCCTCGGATCATGAGAAGTTGCCTTGGACTCATATTTTTGGGCTGTTCTTGTTGAACATCAACTATTGGTGTGCCAATCAGTCGATTGTGCAAAGGTCTCTGGCTGCCAAAAGTCTGAGGCACGCCCAGATAGGACTGATGGTGGGTGGGCTGATGAAATATTTGATGGCTGTTATCATTGTGGTGCCCGGTATTGCTTTGGTGGGTATTTTGGGGGATAACGGACTATCAGATCCCGATATGTCTTTCCCTTATCTTGTCAACACCTATTTACCAATGGGAGCAAAAGGTTTGGTGTTGTGTGCTTTGTTTGCTTCTTTGATGAGTACGGTCGATTCAACATTCAATTCCTTGGCTACATTGTGGTCTGTTGATATCTACAAAGGATACCTCCACAAGGATGCAACTGACCTGCAAATGGTGGAAGCGGGCAGACGGGCAATTTTATTCAGTTTTGTAACGGGTGTGACCGTGGGCATCTTGCTGCTCTATCTCAAGTTTTCAGACCCTGATGCAGCATTTACGCACACGCTGAATGAACTTCGGTATTATATCAATTGTGGGATTGTTGTGATTATTTGTGCTGCAGCTTTTTTGGTCGCTCCCCAACACAAGGTCACATTTGTGGCTTTTTTGGCAACCATAATCCTTCAATTTATTTTTAAGTCTTTCTTCCCGGAGATGAATTATTTTGTCAGGGCCATGTGGATCATACTGATTGGTTTTACCCTGATTTTTCTGTTTTCCAAAACACAGTTTAAAACCCCCAGGACATTGTTTAAAACCGGTTCAAAACAAATCCAAAAACTAGGCTTCGGAATGCTGATGTCACTGATTTTATTGCATATTATTTTTCATTGATCAGATCAAATCAAATGGTGCTGATCTTATCCGTTGAGTTTAATTTTTATATATTTCACTAAACAATATCTCATGACAGCATTGAACAATTTTTTATTGGTGGGTTTGGGGCTCATCGCCATACAACTGATCTCTTGCGAAAACAGTAGTGCCGAACAAATCTGGCATAAGGGTAATTTACATACCCATTCACTTTGGAGTGACGGTGATGATTTCCCAGAAATGATCATTCAATGGTACAAAGACAACGATTACCAATTCATTGCACTTTCCGATCACAATACCATTGGTGATTCAGAGTTTTGGTATGAAATAAAGGATCGGGAGCGTAAACATAAAACTCTAGAGAAATATCAAAACCGATTTGGGGATTGGGTTGAAACCAAAACAGACTCCAGCAAAACATTGGTTCGACTGAAAACCTTTGAAGAGTACCAATCGAAATTACAGCTGCCGGATTCATTTTTGGTCATCAAATCTGAGGAGGTCACCTCTTCTTTTGAAAATAAGCCCGTTCACATTAATGTTACCAATATAGAGGAAAAAATAGATCCCATTCGTGGAACTTCGGTATTGGATGTAATGCAGAGAACCCTGGACGCTGTCCACGAGCAACGCAAAAGATTGAACATCCCCATGTTTGCCCATATCAATCATCCCAACTTTGGTTATGGCATCAGTACGGAGGATCTTAAACAATTAAATGGAGAACGTTTTTTTGAGGTTTACAATGGCCACCCTGCCGTAAACAATGAAGGAGACGATACGCATTTTGATACCGAAACCATGTGGGATTTGATCAATATTCATTACTATAAAGAGGGGAAACCATTGATGTTTGGAGTTGCCACCGACGACAGTCACCGCTATCATACCTTTTCCTCCAAAGACAGCAATACCGGTCGAGGATGGGTGATGGTAAATTCTAAAAAATTAGCTGCCGAAGATTTGATATCGGCCATGGAAAACGGAGATTTTTATGCATCTACGGGTGTCCATCTCAAAAAATTATATACAGATCAGATCCAAATTGAAATAGCGGTTGATCCGGTAGTGGGGGTCAATTATGAGATCATTTTTATGGGATACCAAAAAGGTGCTGAAGCAGTGGTTGCGTTAAAAAAAGTTCAAGGCACATCGGCATCATATGCTTTCCAAAAAGAGGATGTTTTTGTAAGGGTCAGCATCAATTCCGACGCCAAAAAAGACAATCCTATAACGGTCGATGAAACCAAAAAAGCATGGACTCAACCCATTTTGGCTCCTTAGGAAATTGAATTTATAATTATTGAGACTTAAAGTAAATATTTTAGGCTGTGTCTGATCTTAATTCAAGCCGTAAGCGTA
>CALKCR010000055.1:0-30933 GCA_938082715.1 uncultured Flavobacteriaceae bacterium
TGGAAATGTAAGATTAGAAATTATAGACATACTACAGAAGTAAAAATAAAGATTTTCACTTAATTTTTGATACTACTAAAAGTAAAAACTTACCCTCCCATGTGGAGGGTTTTTATTTTAAATCACAGGCATATCCTCTTCATTAAGTCAGGGAGTTATTTGTATATTGTTTACTATAAAATTTAAATCAACTCACATGAAAAAACTATTTATATTATTGACTTTTGCATTATTTATTTCTTGCAGCCAGCCTCAAAAAAATAAATCTCAAGAAGCAACAAAAGATGTAAAATACATTTATGAAGCGACTTATCTTGATGACTTTGAAATTGGAAATGCGGAATTAGTAGTCAAAGTCCAAGAAATGATTCAAGCTATAATCAATAAAAATTATGAAAAGGCTGGAAGTTACCTTTCAGATAATGTTGTTTTTGCTCTTCAAGATGGTTCAAAATTAGAGGGGAAAGATGAGTGTGTAAAATATATGGAGAGCTATTCCTCTGTTGAAGTTGAAGATTATCAGATTGCAGTAAATCTTGCGCTTTTAGATGAAAATGGAGACGAGTGGGTACTTTTATGGGACACTGCTAATATTGTATCACAAGATGGAAAATCAGCAGGAGTCAATTGGATGGAAACATTCAGATTTAGAAATGGAAAAATTGATTATATGAATCAATTCTCCAAACCAAGAAATAATAATTAAATCACAGGCATATCCTCTTCATTAAGTTCAGGTATTTCTAAACCTTAATGGGTAGTGTTCTGATTAATTTTATATTAGTGATGTGAAAAAGCTAACCATAATCCTTACAATTATTATTTATGGCTGCGATGAAATTAAGTTTCCTCAATATATGCTTTTAAGTAAAAAAAAATCCACAGAAGAAATTGCGGAAGAATTTAAAGCCTTTGATGATGCACAATCCCTATCAAAGGAAAAACAATCTTTTGATTCATTGTTTTTAAAATTAGATAATTCTGGTAAATGGGGTCAAAATGATAGGCTTGGAACTATTAATTATATCTCAAATCAGAAGATTAAATCATCTTTAAAACTTGTCAAAGAGGGAGTAACTGTTTCTTTATCTTTTAAAATAACTGAGGATTCATTAGCCCCCAATAAATTCTATTCAGACAAACTCTCAAGCTATTCTCATGAAACTAATGAATTAAATTTTAAAGGGTATAATTGGGTAACAGATAACTTTTCAATCTCATACCATGGTCACACTCACTCTCATATAGATGCTTTAAATCATTTATCCCATAGTGGATTATATTATAACCGCTTAAAAAGTCCAGATGAACTTGGAGTTGAAAATTTAAAAAATGGAATTCTTACAAAAGGTATACTTATTGACTTACCACTCTTAAAGGGGAAAGAATTTGTTCAGGCTGGTTATAAAATCAGCATTCAAGATATTATTGAATTTGAGAAAAAATTTAATGTTAAATTAGAAAAAGGAGATATTCTTTTAGTAAGAACAGGACGTTGGAAACAAAAAGAGGTTAGTGGGGAATGGAATTTTCTTTATAAAAGTACAGGATTACACTACAACGTTATGGAATTACTTCATGAAAGAGAAATATCTGTATTAGGCTCAGATGGCACTAATGACAGCAATCCCCCTTTAATAAGAGAGGAGGGAAGTCCAGTTCATAAACTTTCACTCGTTGCGATGGGAATGCCTCTTTTGGATAATTTAAACCTTGAACAACTCTCAAAAAAAGCTAAATCATTTTCAAGATGGGAGTTTCTGTTATCAGTACAACCTTTGAAAATTGATAAAGGAACAGGGTCACCAGTAAATGCAATTGCAGTTTTTTAATTTAAACCTGGCATATCTTCTTCATTAAGTTCAGGTACTTCTAATCCTCTTAAATAAGTCAAACTAACATTTATAGAAGAATGTCCCATAGCTTTCTGCAGCTTGGTTATACTCCCTGTTCTTTTGAATATATCAATAGCTCCTGAGTGACGGACTGAGTAAAGTGTTTGGTCTTGTAGAATAAGTTTAGAAACCCTCTTAAAACGACTCCAAAGAGTCTTAAAATAGTCTGGATTAGGAGGTTTAATTGAGTTGGTGAATATGTTATTACTTGATTCTTCTCTTACTAGGTTTTCTTTAATGTAGGATGGAACTGGAACGATTCTGTTCCTCCCGGATTTGTTTCTTCCTCCAGATAATTTTATATAGCTGAGGTCGCTCGTGAAATCTCCCCATCTTAACTCTCGTATCTCGCGGTGCGGTCTTAATAAGCATCCATAAGTAATTAAACAGCAGAGGTAGAGATTACTATTGTAATTCTTTATCTCATTTATTACCTCAGATATATTGTCAATGGGTTTATTCAACTTGCTGAGCGGCTTATGGAGCTTGACCGCACTCGTTAACTTGGGCATTGAAAGCAGTGGGGATAAAGTTGATTTAATTGTTCTCTGAGTCTTAGGTCCCCAGCTTGGCCTTATTATAAACTTAGATAAATGAATTTCACTCAGTTTATCAATTTCAATATTTCTAATATTGTTTGCCCTCTCAAACCTCTTCCAAAGAGTAACAACCCTTCTAGCATCCTTGATATATCTTTCTGAACAACCTTGTGAAATCTTGTCTTTTATCCCCTTGTTTAATATCTCTACGACCGTTGGGATTAGGTTAACTTCTTGTTTAGTTTTTTGTGGTGGTCTCCAGCCTTCGATTAGTTTTAATTCAAAAGCAGCTTTTAATAATTCCGGTTTTTCTTTAGAAGATAGTTTTAACCCTATCACTTTACCGTTCCAGAATCTATACCTTTTTTTATCAAAATAAAGGTTGATTACTGATACATCTTTTTCATTCCCGATTGTTAATTTCCATTGTTTCATACTGTCAGTTTTTACTGTCAGTTTGGTTTAGTGTTTTACCACATCCTGTATTTATTGAGCTCAGCCGGTTAGAGCGTCGGATTCATAACCCGGAGGTCGGGAGTTCAAGTCTCCCTCTCGCTACTCAATTGAACACCTTTTTTAAGGTGTTTTTTTTGGAATTGAAAGAGGTTGAAGAGACTAAGATTTTATATTCTCTTTATATCTTAGCTCCAAAGCCTTTTCACGCCAGGCTTTGTGAATTTTATTGGCACGCTCTTTGGGTTTTCCAGGCCCGCCAAAATTATTAAAAGCTATTTCTTCAAAAATATCGACATGAAAGGGCTCTGAAACCCCAGCAATTGAAAGGAGCGCTCTAAGCCCCATGATTTTTTTCTCGACCTCAAAAACGTTGTCCCTCTTTTTGTTTTTGTAATTAATAAAAGAATTGACAGAATCAAACATATCGTAAAGCACTATTTGTCGCTCTAGGTAGTTGTCAACAAAAGCCTTGATCATTCCAAACTTGGCTTTTGACATTTTGTCATGATGTTAAATACTTACCTCTCGGAGTTGATCTACTTTCATTTTTTTGAATTACTGTACCAATAATTTTCATCCATTCTTCCAAAAGTACATCAGCCGATTCTTCGATAGACCCCTGAACATAGGGAATTTCACTAGGCTATGCCGATGGAGCATTTTTATTTCATGTAATCAATAAGCATAACGGAATATCCACCAAGCTTGCCAATAAAATCACCAAACTATATCCCGAAATAAGTTATGAGTGGCTCCTTAAAGGGGCAGGTGAAATGATTGTTAAAAAGGAAGCTGAGTCAACCAGTAATCTTGCTGAAAAATAGAATTCCTAGAGCGTCATATCAAAGGGCAAGACGCCAGGATAGAATTATTGGAACAAAAGCTGGCAACTTTATCGAATACCAAAAAAAGAAATAAAAAGCCATACCAGCTGGCTCAACTTCATATAACCACACCTCTCTTGTATCTGTTTTAGAATACAATGAAATTCATTTCGATTCCCCCGTCTTAAACATTAAAACTTGAGTATCCTTAGATGCATCATCTCATATTTGAATTCAGTAATTTATAGGTTTACTACATTCATGATTTTTTAAAATGTTTGGACGGTTTTATGGTTCACATAAATTTGGTTAACTTAAGCCATTAAATCATTATCAAAATGAAACACATAAGCATTTCTCTATTATTCCTATTGTCAGCAGTATGCATGAACGCTCAAAAAACCACTCTTTTTAATGGAAAAGATTTGACCGGGTGGAACATACACGGTACCGAACTTTGGTATGTTGAGGATGGTTTATTGGTCTGTGAAAGTGGTCCGGAAGAAAAATACGGTTATCTCTCAACCAAAAAGTTTTACGATGACTTTATACTTACGTTGGAGTTTAAACAGGAAACCAAAGGAAATAGTGGTGTGTTTTTCCGCTCAACATTGGAGGGTACCAAAATCAGTGGATGGCAAGTGGAAGTTGCTCCTCCCGGAAATGACAGCGGTGGCATTTACGAATCCTATGGAAGGGGCTGGCTGATCAAACCCGATCCTGAAAAAGACAAGGCCCTAAAAATGGGGGATTGGAATCGAATGAAAATTAAGGTGGTCGGTGACAAGGTTACCACTTGGCTTAACGGTACTCAAATGATTTCTTTTACGGATGAAAAAATAGGTCGTGGAAAAGGTTCCATTGCACTTCAAATTCACGATGGAGGTGGCATCAAGGTAAGGTGGAGAAACCTTAAAGTCAAGCCACTTTAGACCAGTGAGCTCAAGAAGTGAAAATTAAAATTTACTTCCAATCGATCTCAGTCGTAGCATAATATTTAACCTCCAAAGCCTCTAAAAGAGGGCCGTGGAAAGCAAGTCTGTTGGCATAATCCTCCCATTTCCTTAGGCTGGCATTTGTCCATCCGATTTCGGCATGACCGATAATTCTTGGGAAAGCCATATAAGCAATGTCATCAAAATCCTCTATGGTTTCACTCCACAGTGGAGGCTCCAAACCTACGATTTGATCAGCATCTAAATCCGGGACTAAAGTTTTAGGATCCCAATCATAGGCTTTTTTGACCGGTAAATACCCGGCCCAAAAAAGTCCCAAAGGAGTAATACTGTCGTACTTCATATCCAAATAGCTATAGGAAGCAGCCGAAATCAATATTTTGGATTTTTTGGGAATCACCTTGGAAAAATCTTCTGTTTTGGCCCAATATTGCAAGAGGGTTTCCTCGGGAATATCAGCAGTAATGAGTTCATACCATCCCATGGGTGTTTTGTTGTATTTTTTTACAATGGCCAAAGTGCGATCCATAAAACGGTTAAAGTCCTCCTCTGGAGTGACAAGAGATTCATCGCCCCCGATGTGGAAATATGGGCCGGGAGAAATTTCACTGATTTCTCGGATCACATCCTCAACAAACTCATAGGTAACTTCTTTGTCCACACACAAGGTGGAAAAGCCTACCTTGATCCCGGTGTATAGCGCGGTAGCTTTACCATCACAATTGAGTTCTGCATAAGAAGCAAGCGCAGCATTGGTATGACCAGGAAGGTCAATTTCGGGAACAATGGTAATGAATCGATCGGCAGCATATTTTACAATCTCCCTAAAATCCTCTTGGGTATAAAATCCCCCCTCACCTCCCCCGACTTGGGTTTGCCCACCGGTTTCGGCAAGCTTGGGCCAAGATTTTATTTCAATCCGCCATCCCTGATCATCGGAAAGATGAAAATGCAAAAAATTGATTTTATAAATACTCAACAGATCGATATATCTTTTGACATCAGCAACCGAAAAGAAATGTCTGGCAACATCAAGCATGGCTCCTCTGTAGGCATAGGTGGGTTGGTCCGTAATTTCGCCTCCCGGAAGGGATAAAAATTTAGATTTCCCATGAAGTTTACTTAGAACCACTAATTGTTCCAGAGTTTTTAAACCTCTAAAAACTCCCTCGGCTGTTTTTCCCTTAACGCTTATTTCATTGGAGGCTATCTCTAGCTTATAGGCTTCATGCTGAGGGCTGAAATGATTGTCGATAATTAGCGTAATGGCATTATCACCATCGGCTGAATCATCGGAGAGAGGCAACTCCTGTTCGGTGTGTTTTTTCCAAAAACTTTTAAAATTTCTGGCCATTGAAATAAGTTGCTCGTCGGCCCCTAATGTCCTGATCGATTGAATCGCATCAAGGGGCATGACCTCAGTCGAAGGCATTAACGTTGATGGAAGTGGAATAAGGGGAACCTTGTCCAAACTGTAAATCGGTTGAGGAGGGTTACAGGCACTCATCGTTATTAGGATAAAACCACCAGATACAAAAAATATTTTTTTGAAAAATTGACACATAAATCTGTATTATAGTAGGCGTTGAATTAGGTTTTTGGTAGCCAAAATACCTTCTTTTTCACCCAAGCGACTGCCTTCGTATTCTACACCAATATATCCATCGTAGTTGTTTTGTTTTACGATCTTCATCATTTTGGCATAATCGATTTTGGTTTCATTTCCATTGTCGTCAAAATCATAGGATTTGGCACTTACTGATTTGGCATAAGGCATCAATTCTGCAATCCCTTTGTACATATCGTACCATTCTTCGCAAGTGGGATCGTTCCCCCAACTGTGGGCGATACAAAAATTTCCAAAATCCGGAAGGGTTCCGCAATTGTCCAAATTGGTTTTTTTCATGACTTGTGCCAACAAACTGCCGTTGGAAGACAACCCGCCATGATTTTCAACGATGATGTTAATGCCCATGGTTTTAGCAAACCCACACAGTCCGGTCAGCCCTTCCACAGACTTATCGATCCACCTTTTGGGGTCTTTTTCTCCGGATAGGTTTACACGAATGGAATGACAACCGGTCTCGGCAGCCAGCTCAACCCATTTTTTATGTTGTTCGATCGCAGTCTTGATTTCATTAGAAGAGGAGTCAGCAAGATTTCCCTCCAGATCAACCATGATCAAAACATTGGTTATATTGTTGTCTTTGGCTCTTGAATTGAGCGTTTTGGCTAAAACACTGACGTTTTTACTGGAAGTGGTTCCATTTTTGAGTTGGTCAAAATAAAATTGATTGACAAACTCGACTCCTGCAAATCCCATATTAGCTGCATAAGCAGCAAAGTCATGGGCATCTTTTTTTCCGGAGAAAAAAGATCTGTTCATGGACCACTGGGCCAAGGAAATTTTGTTTTTCGCGGCTTTCTCACTTGAAAAGATTGGAACTGGAAATGCCAATCCTAATGTTGAAACTCCAGCAAGTGATAGAAATTGTTTTCTGTTCATGATATTTGAGTTTTAGTTTATTAAATTCCCATTTTCATCCCATTTGGCAATTTCATTCCGTGTATTTTGATCAATACACTTGGCTAACCATGCCTCGTCATAAGCCACATCGTGCTCTTTCAATACCTGATCCGGCACACCATCCCAAACATTTGGGTTATTTCCCACATAACCGAGATCTTTTAACCCAACCGCTGAGGTAAAATATCCCGTAACGACCAAATCTCTGATCAATGAGAAAAATGCTATTCCCTCGGGCTGTTCCTTAACATCCTCAATTTCGTATGCGATGGAATCTAATATTGATTTTTGATGGGCTTCGGAGCAATCTACAAAAGCTTTTTCAAACTGTTGTTTAGATTCTTGCTCGAGCCATTTTAATCCGGTTTTAAGCGGTTTTTGAAGGGATGGAATGTCTTTAGCGATAAATTCAACAAATCCAGGAACCTCGGCCTCTTCAATGGAACCATCCTCATGGGAAGGAAGGATTAAGTTGGCCAAGCGGGTGATCGACTCCATTTCACTTTCATCAAAAAATTGTTGTCCCAGAAGTTTTTGATCGTGGGCTGCTTCATCAGGAGTTCTACCGTATTGGTATTTCCATATTTTTTCTTGCAATTGCTTTGAGGGGGTATCTAGACAACTTTGCATTAATAGTCCGGTTCCAAAAGACCCCAACATCATGGCCTTTATGCTTTCTCTTCTTTCCATGACTTAGATATTTTGTTTTTTTAATTCCTCAATGATAAATTCGGAGGTTCTCCAAGAAAGGGCCATAATGGTCCAAGTTGGATTTTTGTCTGCCTGAGATACAAAAGGTCCTGCATCTACAACAAAAACATTATCTACATCGTGTAAACGTTCAAATTCGTTGACCACCGAAGTTTTGGGATCGCTGCCCATACGGGTAGTCCCCACTTCGTGGATGATCCTCCCGGGGGTGTGAAGACCAAAGTCTTTGTCCGCACCGGGCTTTTCTCCCAAGACTATGCCGCCCATATTCTCAAAAATCTCCTCGAAAGTATCGTGCATATGAACAGCCTGCTTTTTTTCAAAATCAGACCATTTGTAATTAAAGCGTAAAACAGGTATCCCGTATTCATCTACGGTATCGGGGTCAATTTCACAATAATTGTCTTTCATGGCAATAGATTCCCCCCTACCGGAGAGCCCCACCAAAGAACCGTAGTATTTTTTTACATCATCCCTAAGATGATCTCCATAACCTCCTACCTTTTCTCCAAAGAAGCTGTTGAACATATTGGGGTCAAAGCCAAATCCATAGGAAGGCATTCCCATACCTCCCCAAACTTCGAGGTGATATCCTCTGGGGAAATTCAGCTTCTTATTGTCCAACCACCAAGGGGTATAAACGTGCATTCCTCCCACACCATCTTCATTGTATCGTTTTCGATTCATCAAATCGGGGATAAAAGCCATGCGGTCTGATCCGGTCGAATCATGTAGGTATTTTCCTACCAAATCACTCGAATTACCCAATCCGTTGGGATGTTGTGAGCTTTTTGAGTTTAATAAAATTCTAGCAGTACTACAAGCCGAGGCCGCCAAAACGACCACCCTACCCTTGATGCTGTATTCTCGCTTATCGTCTTTACTGACGTAGTTGACTCCTGTTGCTTTTCCATTTTCATCGAAATTGACCTCTTTGACCATACTATTGACGTAGAGATCCACTTGTCCAACACTTTTTTGGGCGGGAAAGATCAGGCAAGAACCGGCAGAAAAATCGGCATAGACAGAACAGGATCGATTACACTGGCCACAATAAAAACAGACACCACGGTCGTTGTTGATTCGCTTGGTTAAAACAGAAAGCCTTGCAGGAATCACAGGTACTTGAGACTTTTTAGCTCCCTTGATATAATAGAGTTCGTGCAATCTGGGTTTTGGAGGAGGAAGAAAAAAACCATCCGGTTCATTGGGAATGTTTTCCTTGGTTCCAAATACACCAATGAGTTGATCCACTCTATCGTAATAGGGTTTGAGGTCATTATAACCGATGGGCCAATTTTCACCCAAACCGTCACGGTCTTTGCTTTTAAAATCCCGGGGGCCAAATCGCAAAGATATCCTCCCCCAGTGATTGGTTCTCCCCCCAAGCATACGCGAACGAAACCAATCGAACTTAGTATCTCCATGGTGGGTATAGGGTTCTCCCTCTATTTCCCAACCTCCGTAGGCTGTATCAAATTCACCAAAAGGTCTTTTGTTGGAAGCCCCTCTTCTGGGGGACTCATAGGGCCACTTGAATTGGGTCTGTTGTTCGGGGTTGGCAGGATCAAAATAGGGCCCTGCTTCTACGACAGCGACTTTAAGTCCCGCTTCGGCCAAAATTTTGGTGGCCATCCCTCCGCCGGCTCCAGATCCGACGATCACCACATCGTATTTTTTTTGATTTTCAATGATCTCCATAATAATACTGTTCGTCGTATTAAAATTTAATAATGATAACGCTGAAATAACTCCATCGCCTGATAATCTGAAAGCCCCAAGTCTCTGTATCGTTTTGCACTCAAACGGTTTCTGTCCTCGGCACGAACCCAAAACTCACGATCATCGCTCCCTTGAAACATCACGCTGTCCTTTTGGGATTGGTGGTAGAATATGGCTTTGCGCTTTCTTAAGACTTGGTCGGGACTCATGGGAACTGCCATTTCGATTTCGTGTACTTCGAATTCTTGCCAAGCTCCTCTGTAGAGCCAAACCCAACAATCCTTCATAAAGGATTCTGACTTGAGTTGATCTATGGAATCAAATAATATGTTTAAACATATGCGGTGGGTTCCGTGAGGATCGGCCAGATCACCAGCCGCAAATATTTGGTGGGGTTTCACCGATTGGTTCAGTTGATTGGTAATGTCAATGTCTTGTTGTGAAGGCGGATTTTTTTTGATTTTACCGCTCTCATAAAAGGGAAGGTTTAAGAAATGAACTTGATCGTCGGGAATTCCGATATAACGCGTGGCTGCCAAAGACTCTCTTTTTCTGATGGTTCCTTTTAGCTTTCTCAAAGCCAAAGAATCCATGGTGTTTTTTTCTTTGTGCAACAACTCGTTTTTTAAATCGGTATAGACGGAAGGGTCTTCACTTATGTCAGAAATCACCTCAATATACTTAAGTGCTTCGTTATCAGATACAGCAATGTTTCCGGAGGTTTGGTAGGCCACATGAACTTCATGCCCTTGCGCTACCAAGCGGTCAAAAGTTCCTCCCATTGAAATGACGTCATCATCGGGATGAGGACTAAAGATGATGCATCTTTTTGGATCAGGCAGAGCACGCTCCGGTCGTTTACTGTCATCGGCATTGGGTTTTCCTCCGGGCCAACCCGTGATCGTATTTTGTAAGCGATTGAACATTTTGATGTTGAGGTCATAATAATTGCCCTCTAAGTTCAAAAGCTCTGACATTCCATTTTGATTGTAGTCCTCCTCAGTAAGCTTTAAGATGGATTTGTTGGTTTTTTCACACAGCCAATAGACCGCCTTACATTGATTGGAAAGTTCGGTCCAATCACAATTTCCGGTAATCCAGGGGGTTTTGATTCGGGTCAATCCAGAGGCCGCTTGATAGTCTAAAACCAAAGTGGTGTTATCGTGTTTTTGAAGGTAGGTGGTGGGAATGTTGGGGGTTAAAGCACCTTCAACCGCTTTCTGTATGATTTCACTTTTATTAATTCCCCATGCCAAAAGGACAATACGCTTGGCAGAAAGAATGGTTTTAATCCCCATGGTGATGGCCTTACTGGGTACATTTTCAATACCATAAAAAGCCCCTGCAGCATCATAACGTGTAAGGTGGTCTAGGGTAATCAAACGGGTTTGAGAGTTGATGTTAGATCCGGGTTCGTTAAAGCCAACATGGCCGGTTCTTCCGATTCCCAACAATTGGAAATCAAGCCCACCCAAGTCTTCTATCTTTTTTTCATAACCCTTGCAGTAGTCCCTCACTTGGCTTTGTTCAATGATCCCTGAGGGTATGTTGATGTTCTCTGCTGGTATATCAATGTGGTCAAAAAGATTTTCATGCATAAAAAAGTGGTAACTGTTGATGTCATGGGGTTCAAGCCCATAATATTCATCAAGGTTAAATGTGATCACATTTTTAAAACTCAAACCTTCTTCTTTGTGGAGTTTAATCAACTGATTGTATACACTGATCGGAGAAGACCCTGTAGCCAGCCCCAAAACACAAGGCAGGCCTTTGGCTTGTTTATCTCTGATAAGCGCTGCTATTTCGTCGGCAACGGCTAAAGAGCCGGTTAAAGATGAGTCGACGGTAACATTGTGAAGCTTTTCGAATCGATATTCCTCGAAAGCACCGGGAAACTGATATAAGATTTTATCTTTTTTCATTTATAGGCCTCTATAAAGTATTATTTGAAAACTATAAATATAGGTCTATTTAATTGAAATTTAAATAAAAAATTAAGCCCTGAAATCAGAAAAAAACAACAAATTATACTAAACTTACATTCCTAAAAGACAAAAAATATTTTTTGTGATTATTGAAATCTGTTGTACTTCCAAAACTTCTCTGTCCAATGCCATTGATGGAGGGGCTTCCAGACTGGAACTTTGTGAAAATTTACTGGAAGATGGGCTTACCCCCTCCTCTAAATTTCTGAAAGATGCATTGGATCAAACTCCGATTCCTGTTCATGTACTGATTCGTCCTCGTCGTGGAAACTTTGTCTATACGCCCGAGGAAGTTAAAACAATGGCAGCTCAAATTGAAATGGCCAAATCATTGGGTGCAGATGGTATAGTAATGGGAGCACTAAACGAAGATCATTCCCTTCCCCTGACTACACTAAAAAACTGGGTGAAAATGGCACATCCCCTGGATTTAACATTTCACAGGGCCTTTGACCGAATCCTCCAACCCAAGGAATCCCTAAAAAGAATAATGGGTTTAGGTTTTGACAGAGTCTTGACCTCAGGACAGCAAACCAAAGCATTAGCGGGATTGGATTTATTGGTTGAACTTCAAAACATTGCAAAAAATCAACTGGTGATTATGCCGGGGGGTGGGATCAACGACCAAAACTGTGAACTTTTTTTTAAAGCAGGTTTTAGTGAAATACACCTGTCAGCCAAGGGATCAGATAAAACAGCTCAGGGTGAACCCATCTCTGATCTGGAAATCATCAAAAAGGTTGTGACCACAGCCTCCAACTTCGGTTGATGTAAGATAGCTTATCAGTCGAGCAATTGATTGATGGCATTTTCAACCAATTCGGCCATGACCTCATAACCTTCTTCGTCGGGGTGAACACCATCGTAACCATAGCTTTCGATCAAACCATTTTTACCATCGGTCATCGCACTAAAATAGTCCAAGTAATGAGCGTGATTTTCATCACAATAGTCTTGAATCATTTTGTTGAGTTGAGGAATTTTCGTGTCGGGGCTTTTACCTTTTCTCCATGGATATTCTCCTGCAGGAACTACAGAACACAATATCACTTTGATGTCGTGAGCACGCGCCACTCCGCCATAGAAAACAAATGACCCGCTACGGTTTCCAAATCCTTTAGTGGCGTATTACCAGCTATATCATTGGTTCCAGCCAATATGACCACTAATTCAGGTTGAAGGTCAATCACATCCTGTCTGAATCGCAACAACATCTGAGGAGTTATCTGCCCACCAATCCCCCTATTGATATAGGTTTGATTGTCAAACATTTCAGGCATGTATTGAGTCTAGCCTTGGGTGATAGAGTTTCCCATAAACACTACGCGACCATCATTTTTCCCAAGGTCTACTGCTTTGTTTTGATCATCAAAATAGTCCATTATCGGCCAATCCAAAGGCATTAAGACTTCGGTTACGTTAATATTGTCGAGCGGTTTTTTTTCTTGGGCTGAAATACTTTGAGAAGCAATCAGCGTGATCAGAGGCAATAGGATTTTGGTTCTATTCATGTATTTAATCTTCATCAGGATTTCTGATGTTTTCAACTAATTTTTGAATTTCAGAGTCGGGTTCCGGGGTAAATTTAGAAATGGTAATGGACACTACAAAGTTGACCAACATAGCAAAAGAGCCAAAGCCTTCGGGAGAAATGCCAAACCACCAGTCTTTTTCGGTTCCACCACCAAACCATCCGAATTTGAATTTGGTCATGTAGAATAACATCAATAAAATTCCAACCACCATCCCAGAGATAGCCCCTTCCTTGTTCATTTTTTTACTGAAAATTCCCATAACAATAGCGGGAAAGAAGGAAGCAGCGGCCAAACCAAAAGCCAGTGCGACCGTAGCGGCAACAAAGCCCGGGGGATTAATGCCAAAATAGGCGGCCAACATCACAGCTCCTACAGCGGACAATCGTGCAGCAATCAATTCTCCTTTTTCACTCACATCGGGTTTGATCATTTTTTTGATCAAGTCGTGGGATACAGAGGAAGAAATCACGAGTAAGAGTCCTGCGGCAGTAGATAGCGCAGCAGCCAATGCTCCTGCGGCCATTATGGCAATCACCCAATTGGGTAAATTGGCAATCTCAGGATTGGCCAATACCATAATGTCTGCATCAACTTTCAGTTCATTGATTTGTGAATCGGCAACATATTGCACCAGGCCATCCTGGTTTTTGTCTTCGTAGGAAATCAGTCCAGTGGCTTCCCATTTGTCAAACCACTCGGGAAGTGAAGCGTGAGCTTTATTGCTTACGGTTTCTATCAGGTTGGTTCGAGAAAAAACCGCTACTGCCGGAGCCGTGGTGTACAAAATGGCAATAAAAAGCAAGGCCCAACCGGCTGATTTACGTGCATCGCTTACTTTTTTTACCGTAAAAAATCGAACGATTACGTGAGGTAATCCCGCAGTTCCCACCATCAGTGCGGCAGTAATAAGGAATACATCTAATGTAGATTTTCTTCCTGAGGTGTATTCGTGGAAACCGAGTTCACGATGCAAACCATCTAACTTATCCAATAAGTAAACCCCATCTCTGCCAGTTGAACCAAAACCGATTTGAGGGATCACGTTTCCAGTGACCATCAATGAGATGAATATGGCGGGCAGCATAAATGCAAAAATCAGAACGCAGTACTGAGCTACCTGAGTATAAGTGATGCCCTTCATTCCACCCAACACGGCATAGAAGAGAACAATCAACATTCCTATGAGTACACCTGTGGTAATGTCTACCTCTAAGTAACGAGAGAAAACCACCCCAACGCCACGCATTTGCCCCGCGATATAGGTAAACGAAACAATCAAGGCGCAAAATACGGCAACTCCGCGGGCTACATTGGAGTAATAGCGATCACCAATAAAATCGGGAACTGTAAATTTTCCAAATTTTCTTAGATAGGGAGCTAGTAAAAGGGCCAATAAAACATAGCCGCCTGTCCACCCCATCAAATAGACCGATCCGTCATAACCGTTAAAAGAAATAATCCCGGCCATGGAAATAAAAGAAGCAGCAGACATCCAGTCGGCAGCTGTAGCCATTCCGTTGGCAAGGGGATGCACTCCTTTTCCAGCAATGTAAAATTCACCTGTAGAAGAAGCTCTAGTTATGATAGCAATGGCAATGTATAAAGTAAAGCTGAGTCCTACGGCAATCCAAATCCAATATTGTAATTCCATTATTTTTGGTTTTTAAATTTTTGATCCAAGCGATTCATCAAGTAGATATATATAAATATCAAAATGACAAAAACGTATATGGCGCCTTGTTGGGCAAACCAAAAGCCGAGCTTGAACCCTCCCATCTGAATTTGATTAAGTGTGTCTACCAACAGAATTCCAAAGCCAAAAGAAACAGTAAACCATATGGATAAAAGGATAACCAAATACTTCAAATTGGTTTTCCAATAGGTGTCTTTGTTGTTCATTGTTTTGGTTTAGTGCGCCAAATATACAAATAAAACCGAGCTGAAAAAATCGGGAGTTTAGGCCAAAATGCAGCCCCTACAGTTTGATGTATATTTTCCTTTTAAACAACTGATGAGTTGGAATCCATATGATCACAACATAGAGTAAAGCATAAACCAGTGAAGCGAATTTTGGAGCAACACCCATGGCAATGGCTTGTTCTACAAATGTGGTGCTGAGGGAAATACCCCAAAGTTTTTTGCTGTAGAAAAAGGTATAAAAGATACCGGCCAAAGTGTAGGCAAAAATGGCATTCATCCCAAAAACCCGAGCCATTTTGAATCTGGCTGCTTGGTCTTTGAAATCAACCCAGTAGACAAATAAAGTCAAAAGCAAACAGCTAATTCCTCCGGTTATTAGTACAAAGGAACTGCTCCAAACACTTTTATTAATTGGCATTAGGTATTGAAAGACATCTCCCAAGATAAGTAGGGTTCCCGCCATTATAAAAAGCTTTAGGAGCTTGTCTTTAAGTTCGGCTTTTGATATCAATATAAATCCTGCCATCATTCCCAGTAATCCGGTAACCACAGCTGGAAAGGAACTAAGTATGCCCTCAGGATCCCAGGTTTTTCTCCACAAATAACCGGGTAAGTAATTTTGGTCCAAATAATTGGCCCAGTTTTTTCCGGGTTCACTCAAATCGGGCATATCAATGCCGGGTACCGGGAGATATTTCATGACCAACCAGTAGAGTATCAGAATGACAGAGGCGATGATGAGTTGGGTCTTTCTTTTGGTGTACAAAAAAAGTAAAGCACAGACCGTAAAGACCAAAGCAATACGCGGCAATACCCCCACCCATCGAATTCGTCCAAAATCAAAAGAAGGCCACAACCACAAAAAGAGTCCTACCAAATAAATTTTTAAACTGCGAAGCAATACTTTTCGAACCAATTGTTTTCTCGTCAGCCCTTTTTCACTTTGTTTGGTCAGCGATAGAACTATAGAGACCCCTACTATAAATATAAATGTGGGGAAAATGTAATCTGTAGGCGTTAAACCGTTCCAGTCCGCATGTAAAAGAGGTGCGTAAACATGATCCCAAGAACCCGGATCGTTGACGATGATCATTAAAATGATGGTCAAACCCCTCAAGATATCAAGGGATAAGAGTCTTGCGTTTGATTTTTCCATAATTCGTTATTAATGGTATTTTTTTAAATGTAATGAAAATGGGCGAATCAGAAAAAGGAGTTTTCAGCTAACACACTAAAATTGCAATTATGACGATTCCTTACTTCTTTTGTAAACGCCATTGAGCACCAAGCCAAAAACTATCAAAATCATCCCGAGTATACTGTAAAAGGTATATACATCCATAAAAACCAATACTCCAAAAGCAAGGGAAAAGATCACCTCAACAAACTTATAAGGGGCAATTTTGTAGGCCGGGCCTATCTGAAAAGCTTGGGTCATCAATATTTGAGCAATCAAACCAAATACCCCCAACAAGATAAAATAAAGCCATTCCATTGCTTGGGGTGTTTTCCATTGAAATAAGCTACCCAAGGCCCCGACCAAAGTGGCTGTCAGCATAAAGTAATTGATGATGACCATATAGTGATCCTTGGAACCAATCTTCGAAATCAAAATATAAGTGATGGCAGAGGTCAGGGAGGAAAGTAAAATGATTCCTAATCCCAAAAAATCGACGGTAGTATCAAAACTTTTGACCAAAACAACCCCAACAAAGGAAATCCCAAAAAAGACCCATTGAATGAGTTTGATTTTTTCTCCCAAAAATAAAATGGCCAAAAGGGCAACAAACAAAGGGGCAGCGTAGCGCAATATCACAGCCGAACCCAATGTCATAAAATGAAGGGCCATAAAAAATAAAAACATTGAGCTGGTTCCCGTAAAACCTCTGATAAATAATAGTTTTTTTTGATTACCCCAAAGCGGTATTTTCCTACAGATAAGGAAACTCGTACTAAAAATAAGAGTCCCAAGAGATCGAAAAAAAACCAATTGAAAAGCACCAAAGTTGTTAAGGTATTTTACCATTGTGCTCATCAAGGCAAAAAACAACGTGCTTAACAGCATGTAAATAATGGCCTTCTGACTTTTCAAAATAAAATTTTGGCAAAGATCACCATCTTTTTCGGGTATAAGAAATTTATTCAATAGCTTTATGCCCTACTAAACCAATTGATTCTTCTTTTGCTACTGCAAACCACCGTTCCTTATCTAAGTCTTGCTTTTACAATCGCATTGGGCGCAGCTTTATTGTTAGGTATTGCAAAGTCGGGCATCAAAGGATTGGCGGTATTGATCGTTACGGGTTTGGCGTTGGTTTACGGTGCCAAAGAATCAACGGGAATATTGATGCCCTTGTTGATCTGCGGGGATATTTTGGCTGTGATCTATTACAAGCGTCATGTAAAATGGACCTATCTGATCAAACTTTTACCCTGGATGGTGCTTGGGGTATTGGTGGGGGTGGTTTTGGGTAAGGATCTGCCGGAAGATCTTTTTAAATCGGGTATGGCCATCATCATTCTTATCAGTGTGGTGATGATGTATTATTGGGAACGAAAGAAAGACAGAAAAGTGCCTACCCACTGGAGTTTTGTGGCATTAATGGGAATGATGGCTGGGTTCACCACCATGGTGGGAAACTTGGCAGGTGCCTTTTCCAATATCTATTTCTTGGCCATCAAATTGCCTAAAAATGAGTTTATCGGAACAGCAGCATGGTTGTTTTTTATCATCAATTTGTTCAAGGTTCCCTTCCACATATGGTCATGGGGCACCATCAACGGGGCATCATTTCAAATCAGCTTGAGTTTAATCCCTGCTGTGATTGCAGGTTTTTGTTTGGGTGTTTTTCTGGTCAAAAAAATCAACAACGATAAATACAGACAATTGATCCTCCTACTGACAGGACTGGGAGGACTGGCGATATTATTGCAATGATTATTTGGCGACATTTACGGCTCTTGTTTCGCGGATCACGGTGACTTTTACCTGTCCCGGATAGGTCATATCGGTTTGGATTTTTTGAGAGATCTGGAAGGAAAGTTCAGCCGACTGGTCATCAGATACCTTTTCACTTTCAACGATAACCCTTAGTTCGCGACCGGCCTGAATGGCATAGGCTTTATTTACGCCATTAAAATCATAGGCAATGTTTTCCAAGTCTTTTAAACGTTGAACATAGCTGTCCAACACCTGTCTTCTTGCGCCGGGTCTGGCGCCTGAAATGGCATCACAAACTTGAACGATAGGCGACAATGAAGAAGTCATTTCGATTTCGTCGTGGTGAGCGCCAATGGCATTACAAACCTCTTTTTTCTCTCCGTATTTTTCGGCCCACTCCATTCCCAAAATCGCATGAGGGGTTTCTGTTTCCGCCTCGGGTACTTTACCAATGTCGTGTAAAAGTCCTGCACGTTTGGCTAGCTTAGGATTTAAGCCCAGTTCCGAGGCCATCACACCACACAACTTGGCCACTTCTCTAGAGTGTTGCAATAGATTTTGACCGTAGGAAGAACGGTATTTCATTCGACCAATGATTTTAATCAGTTCGGGATTCAGACCGTGGACACCCAAGTCGATAACGGTTCTTTTTCCAACTTCCACAATTTCGTTTTGTATTTGTTTGGTGGTTTTGTTTACCACCTCTTCGATCCTTGCGGGGTGTATCCTACCATCGGTCACCAATCGGTGCATGGACAAACGAGCAATTTCGCGACGGACAGGATCAAAGCAAGAGAGAATGATGGCCTCTGGGGTATCATCAACAATAATTTCAACTCCCGTAGCAGCTTCAATGGCACGGATATTTCTTCCCTCCCTACCAATGATTCTTCCTTTGACTTCATCCGAATCCAAATTGAATACGGAAACACAATTTTCAATCGACTCCTCTGTTCCGATACGTTGAATGGTATTGATGATGATTTTTTTGGCTTCTTGTTCAACCGTCAATTTTGCCTCCTCTAGGCTCTGCTGGGTAAAAGCCATAGCGTCTGACTGCGCTTTCTTTTTTAGGGAATCGATTAATTCTTTTTTGGCATCATCAGCCGACAAACCGGAAATGGTCTCTAGTTTTTCTACCTGAATTTTGTGTGAAGCTTCAACCTCTTTCAGTTTGGCGTCCAGCTTCTCTAACCTTTTTTGAAAGGATTCGTTTTTTTGTTCTAGTGAATGTGACAGGTTTTTATTGCGATTGAGGTCATTGTTGAGTTTATTTTCTTTATCTCTCAATCGGTTTTCTAAATCTGAGATTTTCTTTTCCCTTTGAAAAATGACCTTTTCATGTTCAGATTTTAATTCGATAAAGCGCTCTTTGGCCTGAAGCATTTTTTCGCTTTTGATACGATCTGCTTCCCTCCTCGATTGATTCAGAATTTCCCTTGCCTCGGCATTGGTATCGTCCAGTTGTTTGGTGTTTTTTCTACGTTGTATAAAAATTCCAAAGCCTATTCCGATCACAATAGCCATGGTGGTGAGTATTATTATGCTGGTGTTTACTTCCATTTGGTTGGTTTTAAATCATTAAAAAAGCCTGTATCAGCAAAGAGTTTTTGTATAAACTCCTAAATAAACAGGTTTGAGGCTACATAACTGATCAAGGATCTGCTCAGGGCAGCTTGCTTTTACAATTATAACTCACCTCTTCTAATTAAAGCTCGTTGAGTTTATCAAAAAATCACCAATACAGGCAGTATGTATTTTATTTAAAGAACTTAGTAATTGGAAAGATGCAAATCGATCAATTCAATCAATTCATTGGTCTTGACCGAAGGTTCATCTTTCGTGCTATTATTTTCAAGTCGGTTTTCCAATTGCGCGGCGTATTGCAGGGCACACATGGCCAAAACATCTTGCTTGTCACGAACAGCATAGTTTTGCTCCAATTGTTTGGTCATGTCTTCAATTTTTTTTGCCGAAATCCTTAACGAAGCCTCCTGATCTGGTGAAATGGTCAAAGGATACACCCTGTCGGCAACAGTTAATTTTATTTTTATTTTTTCGCTCATGATCTATCTAATGTCTGAGAGCTGGTGGATGCAAAAATCTACTTCCTTGATTAAACTATTTATTTTGCGCTTGGTAATCGCCTTACTTTCTTTACTGCCAAGTAAGGAATTGGCCATCTTCAAAGATTCATTTTCCTTTTTCAGTTCCGAAATTTGTATCTTTAATGAAGAGGACTCTTGTTCAAACTGCTGGTTTTCTGTTTGTAATTTGTTTATTAACAGATGATTTTCCTTTAGTTTATTGAGTAACTGAACAATTCTTTCTTCTAAAACATCAAAATTATTCATCAGAACCAAAATTAAAACGGTCAACACATTACCATACAAAAGTAGGGATTCCTTCCGATAATTTCACATTCTGACATTTATTTTAAAAACTTTAACACCTCAATGCTTGTCAATATTCAGGGAAAAATGACCTCTTGAGTATTGGCATATTGAACAAAAATTTGTGGAGTAATAATCGCTCGATTTTATCCAGATACTTGGAACGAAAGGTAAAATTTTCATCATCCGTCTTGATGATATAGTCCTCTCCAAAATGCTTAATTCTCCTGACCGCTCTTAGGTTAATGACTGTTTTGTATGGGATGCCATAGCTGAGCTGATGTCCTTTGATGGTCAAAAAAGCTCCTTTGAATACTTTCATTAAGTAAATCAACAGTGAAAAGCCCAATACGGGTATGATGTAGCTGATAAAAAAAAGTGGTGTGAGTATGATCAAGAACAGACCCAAAAAAGACCAGATAAATAAAAATATCAATTGGATTTTGGTGCAGGAAGAATTTTAAGAAAAACGGTGCTCTTCAGTTGGATCGTGGGGCATGATTTCAATTTGTTCAAAAGTAACAATTCTGTGGGATTTGGAAAAACCATTTTCAAAGGACTTGAATGGATATACATAAAAATGTATTTTTGTTAGAGTACTTGCATTGAAAATGAAAATAAAATTAATCGGCTGTGTAATTGTGATGCATTTGGCATTGCTTTTATGGAGTCAAAATAAGATTGAATGGGTTCCTCCCCTTGACATTCCATTCTCCTTATCGGGAACTTTTGGAGAGCCTCGTAGTACGCATTTTCATCTTGGCATCGACATCAAAACCCAAGGGAAAGAAGGGTGGGAAGTTAAAAGTATTGCTCCTGGTCACATCAGTAGACTCAGGGTATCGCTTGGTGGATATGGAAAAACAGTATACATTGACCACCCCGATCAAACCTCCTCAGTATATGCCCATTTGAAAAAGTTTGCCCCCAAAATAGAAGCCTACATCAAATCCATTCAATACGAAAAGGAGACTTATACACTCCAGCAATTCCCCAAAAAAGAAGAGATTAACATTGCAGCCGGAGAGGTGATTGGTTATTCAGGAAATACAGGAAGCTCATCCGGGCCTCATTTGCATTTTGAAATTAGAGACACAAAAAGTCAAAAGCCACTAAACCCTCTACTGTTCAACCTGCCAGTCAGTGACAGTCAAAGACCTCAAATTCAAAAATTATTTCTGTTTTATCCTCAAAACAATACTACCCTAACCCACTCAGAACCGGTTTCCCTTCAAAAAGTAAATGACAGCACTTACCATACGCCCATGATAAACTCCTGCGGAAAATTGGGACTGGGACTTCAAATGTTTGACCGTCAGAATTTGAGTTACAGCAAAAACGGAATTTACATAGCAGAGGTGGAAGTCAATGGAAAAAAAATTGTGCAGTTCAAGTTTGACCAACTGGATTATTCTGATTCCGAAAAATTATTCATCAATGTAGACTACCCCAAATACAAAGAAAATAAAAATAAAATCCAAAAACTGTTTTTTCAAAACTACAAGCCTTTGACATTTATGAAGTCCATGAACGCCGAGGGTCTCTTTAATGTTGAGTTGGGGAAATCCTATCAAGTAAAGGTTGTTATTAAAGATTATTCAGGAAACTCCTCGTTTATAATCATGTATATAGAAGGAACCAAAAAGGAAATACCAAACAAAAAGTTGGAGGGTAAACTGATTGAACCTCGGTTAGATTATATCCTTACCATGAATGACAAAGAGGTCTATTTCCCCAAAAAAACTTTTTTTGAAAATGCAATCATACAAATTGAAGAAGCAAAAAACACCATAAGTATCGGTCCAAATTTGTTTCCATTCAACAACCCTTATGAAATCCAATTCAAGGCAAATGAAGCGGACACGCTAAAACTAAGGCAAACTTTTATAGCCAAAAAAACAGAAAAAAAACTATCTTTTCTACCCACCACCCTTGATAAAGGCCATTGGAAAACCAAAGTAAAAGATATGGGAGACTTCACCCTTGCCAGGGACTCTGTCGCCCCCAAAATTTTTCCATCCAATTTTAGACCCAATCAATGGCTCAGCAAGTTCAAGTTTCTCAAGGTAAAAATCTCTGATGATTTTTCAGGGATCAAGTCCTACAGGGGTACCATCAACGGGGAATGGGTTTTGTTTGAATTCGAACCCAAACGCAAACTACTGACTTATGATTTCTCGGATAAGGTTTTTGATCCGGCAAAACATGAACTCCAATTGGAAGTAGTGGACAATGTGGGAAACAAAGCAGTTTACAAAACCACTTTTTTTAGAAAATACAACCTGAATTAATCAAGGTCTGGTTTTAAAGCGTAGACAATGACTGAATGACATAGTCCACTTCCTCTGTGGTATTGAAAGAGGAAAAAGAAAACCGTAATGAAGTATGTTTTTCTATGGCCTTGGGACGTTTGAGGTTCCTTAGAACATGAGATCCTGAATCTGCTCCAGCCTGACATGCACTTCCTTTGGAACATGCAATTCCTTTGAGATCCATGTGAAAATCAAGCAATTGGGATTTGGAATCCTCAAGGGGTATAGCAACGCTGACCAAAGTGTATGTACTCTCCTCCAGATTTCCTGAAAGCCCGTTGAAATGGGCAGTTGGAAATAATCCCTTTAATTGGCTGATGAAATATTTTTTTAAACCCAAGATATAAGCCCTTTCCTCCTCTAAGTTATCATAGGCCATTTCAATGGCTTTTTGCAAACCAATGATGTTGTGAACCGATTCGGTACCTGCCCTTAGTCCTCTTTCTTGAGGGCCACCCACGATAAAGGGGTCTAGTGCTGTTTTTTTTCTGATATAAACAAAGCCAACACCCTTAGGGCCGTGAAACTTGTGGGCTGCCGCAGCCAAAAAATCTATGGGTTGAGATTTAAGATCAAATGTAAAATGCCCCACCCCCTGCACTGCATCGGTATGAAAATAAGCGCCATTGGCTTTACAAAGGGCTCCTACCCGATCCAAATCAAGTATATTGCCTATTTCGTTATTGATGTGCATCAAACTGACCAATTTGGGGGTATCATCTGATTTCAGTAAACTTTCCAGATGATCCAACCTGGGAGAACCGTTGTCATCCAAATCAACATAATGAATGCTCAGGCCTTCTTTCTCCAAGTCATCCAAAGCATGCAAAACAGCATGGTGTTCAACCAAAGAGGAGATTATGGTTCTAACACCCAAATCTTTTACGGCACAGCGCAATATCATATTGTCTGACTCTGTTCCACCAGAGGTAAAAATAATTTCTTGTGGTTCGCAGTTGAGGTGTTTTGCAACGCTTTTTCGAGAGGTTTCTATAATCGATTTCGCTGTTCTGCCAAAACCGTGGGTTGAGGACGGATTTCCAAAAGTCATCGACATGCTTTGGGTCATCAATTCAATGACCTCACTCCGTATGGGAGTCGTGGCTGCATTATCAAAATATACCTTCATCAATTCTCTAGCGTATGTGGAGGTAAAACTTACCGATCAGGTTCAAATGTTTTTAGGGTTTCTACGATGATTCTGATACAATCGTAGAGCTGTTCTTCACTCATCACCAACGGAGGGGCGAATCGAATGATATTCCCGTGGGTTGGTTTGGCCAAAAGCCCATTGTCTCTCAGTTTTAAGCAGATGTTCCAAGCGGTATCACTTTCGGGTGAATCGTTGATGACTATGGCATTGAGTAAACCTTTTCCTCTTACCAACTCAACGATATTACTTTGGGCAATGTAGAGATTCATTTCTTCCCTAAAAATGGCTCCCAAACGTCTGGCATTTTGCGCCAGTTTTTCATTGAGCACTACCTCCAAAGCTTTTTTGGCAATGGAAACGGCCAAAGGGTTACCTCCAAAAGTACTGCCGTGTTGCCCAGGCTGAATCACATCCATCACCTCAGCATCACAAAGTACCGCAGAAACCGGATAAGTACCACCACTGATGGCTTTTCCCAGTATCAACATGTCAGGACGGATATAGGTGTCAGCCTGTTGTTCGCAAGCATGCTCACAACTGCAGTTTCCGCAAACCGCCAACAAAGATCCGGTTCGACCAATTCCGGTTTGAATTTCATCCGTTATGAGCAACACATTGTATTCTTTACACAGGGCTTTGGCCCCTTTGATAAAGTCTGCCGCAGGAGTAAATACCCCAGCTTCTCCCTGAATGGGTTCCACCAAAAAGCCCACCACATGGGGATTGGTTTCCAGTACAGCTTCTAAAGCTTCGAGATCATTATAAGGCACATGGATAAATCCAGTGGCATAGGGCCCAAAGTTACCTTTGGAATTGGGATCAGTAGAAAAAGAGATGATGGTAGAGGTACGCCCGTGAAAATTGTTATCGCAAACAATGATTTGCGCCTGATTTTCGGGTACTCCTTTTTTCTGGTAGCCCCATTTTCGGTTAATTTTAATAGCCGTTTCAACTCCTTCAGCACCAGTATTCATACAAAGTACTCTTTCAAAACCGAAATATTCGGTAATGTACTTCATGTATTCTCCCAGTTTGTTGTTGTGAAAAGCTCTTGAGGTAAGCGTTAAGATTTCCGCTTGTTCTTTCATGGCTCCTACAATTTCGGGATGGCAATGCCCTTGATTTACCGCTGAATAAGCCGATAAAAAGTCGTAGTACTTTTTACCCTCTACATCCCATAAAAAAACACCTTTTCCTTTGGCCAATACAACCGGCAGTGGATGATAATCGTGTGCACCGTGTTTAGCCTCTAAATCCAAATAATAATCCTGAAGTGATTTTTGTGTGGTATTCATCATTAATTTTCAATGGTAGTTAATGTTTCTTAAAAAAAACCAGTACAAAAATAAGAATATAATTACACTTTATCGCAGTCCCTGACGCATTGATAAGCAGAAATCAAATTCTTGGCAATGGTTTATCAAAAATCTGTGAAATGGGTAAAAAAACAATCCTATTTTTGCAACATGGCAAAAAAATTCATTTCGGAGCGATACAACAACTTGGAAGTAGTCGATATAACCGCCCGGGGAATGGGAGTGGTAAAATCTGAAGAAGGCAAAGTTATCTTTGTTTCCGGGGTGGTGCCAGGAGATAAAATCAGTGTAGAAACCCATAAAAAAAGAAGAGGGTATTTTGAAGCCAATCTGATTGAAATCCTTGAACCCTCATCGAATCGTATTGAACCCCAATGCGAGCATTTTGGTGTCTGCGGGGGTTGTAAATGGCAAAACATGAGCTATGAGGCTCAACTACATTTTAAGCAAAAGGAGGTATTGCACAACCTTAAAAACTTGTCTGGGATGACCTTACCGGTCATCGATGCTATTCAGCCTGCACCCCAACCCTATTTTTACAGAAATAAGATGGAATACGCCTTTTCCGATCAACGTTGGCTGACCACCGATGAAATTGCTGACAAATCTTTGATCATCGAAAAAAAAGGATTGGGTTTTCACAAAGCGGGAATGTGGGACAAAGTGGTCGACATTCACCAATGTCATTTACAACCCGAACCGGCCAATGAAATCAGAAATGTGGTAAAAGCTTTTGCACTTGAGCACCAATTTGATTTTTTTAATCCCAGAGATCAAGAAGGTTTTTTACGAAGCCTGATGATTCGCAATTCCAATCGTGGGGAGTTTATGGTTCTGATTCAGTTTTTCAGGGAAAACAAAGCCCAACGCGAGGCCCTGCTGGAACATTTGAAAAAGAATTTTGACATCACTTCATTGCTCTACTGCATCAACAGTAAGGCCAACGATACACTCTATGATCAAGAGATCATTTGTTATGACGGTAAAACCTACATAACGGAGGAAATGGAGGGCTTGAATTTTAAAATCAATGCCAAATCTTTTTTTCAAACCAATACCGAACAGGCCTATGAGCTATACAAAATAGCCAGATACTTTGCAGGGCTCAAAGGAGACGAAATGGTTTATGATTTTTACACCGGCACGGGAACAATTGCTCAGTTTGTCGCCAAAGATTGCAGAAAGGTAGTCGGAGTAGATTCCGTGCCAGAGGCAATAGAAGCAGCCCGGAGCAATGCTGAAGAAAATAGCATTAAAAATGCCTTTTTTGAAGTGGGTGATATGCGAAAAGTTTTTAATCAAGATTTTATCAATCGCCATGGAGAAGCCGATGTGGTCATCACAGATCCTCCACGAAATGGTATGCACCCTGCTGTGGTAAAACAATTACTTTTTCTGCAACCCAAAAGAATCGTATATGTAAGTTGTAACCATGCCACCCAAGCCAGGGATTTGTATCTGATGAAAGAACAATACAGGCTAGTTTGTTCCCAAGCAATAGATATGTTTCCCCAAACCCAACATGTAGAAAATATCGTACTTTTGGAAAAGATATAAGCCAATGACCCCCCGAAGTTTAATTTTCCTAATGGTGCTGATTTTGTTTTCCTGTGAGAAGGATGATATTTGCCTTGAAGGGACTCCGGCCACTCCAAGAATGATTGTTTTATTCAAGGATTACGAAAACCCACAATCCAAAAAAGAAGTCAGTAAACTTCTGATACGAGGTTTGGGCCTGGTGGACAGCCTAACCATCTTCTCAGGAGATTCTATCGCAATTCCATTGAGAAACAATTATGAATTTACACAATACGAATTTACATTACGCACCTCCTCCCCGACCCTGCTGAGTGACTCACTACAAATCAATCACCGTCAATTTGACACCTATATCAATCGAGCCTGTGGATACAAATCCACCTTTGGTTTTGAAAATCCTTTCCAATATAAACTCACCCAGGGTGAGGGATGGATCAAAAGCGTTGAAAAAATAAGAGACACCTTATCTGATGAAGAAAATTCACATTTGGCTATTTATCATTAGTCTAATGGCGCCTGTTTATTGGACTACTGCTCAAGAGCTTGTGGAAGAGGAAGTGGTTGATACCCTCAAGAAAAGAAAAAAAAAGTCCTATACCATTCGCTTTGGTATGGATTTGTCCAAACCCGTAATGGCGCAATTGGACAAAGACTTTTTTGGATTAGAATTGGTGGGAGACATCAGACTATTTTCTGAGTTTTACGGTGCCATTGAGTTGGGCAATGAACGAAAAACACAACAGTCAGAACAAATCAATTTCACCACTACGGGAACTTACATAAAACTAGGGTTTGATTATAATATGTACAATAACTGGAAAGGAATGAACAATGCCATTTATTTGGGAATGCGCATAGGAAATAGTTTCCACAAACAAAAAGTAAATGAGTACGAGCCTTATCAGATCAATCACTATTGGACTACGGAAGTCATAAAAAAAGGCCCTGAAATTAGGGAACAAGATGCACTATCGGCCCGATGGGTAGAGATTGTCGCGGGAATTAAAGTAAAAATGATCAATAATCTTTATTTGGGATTCAGCATGAGGCTCAATAGATTGATGAGCGACACCCGTCCTGACAACTTTGACAATTTACACATACCAGGTTTTAACAAAAAAACCGATGAAAATGTTTGGGGAGCCGGCTTCAATTATACACTGACATACGCCATTCCCGTTAAGCTTTAATTTTCAGGGGGCTTGCTGTCCTGATTTTTGAGTTTGTGGATTTTTTTGGTTCCCTCGTAAATGGGAAAATTACACAGACGCGTCTCCAACTTTCCATTAAAAAGTTTGATTTTTCTTGTGGGACGCAGTCCAAAAAACTTTAGAGCCTCAAAATTTGAACTGATGATCCATGCCTGAGTATTGGGGTAGGAACGTTTCAGAGTATCTCCAAAATTTTTGTATAATGTATTGATCTCTCCCTCCAAACGTTCTCCATAAGGGGGGTTGGTTAAAAGGTGAAGTGGGCTATCACCCATTTTTTGAGAATTAAAAAAGTTGGCTCTGTTGACTTGTATAAAATCCTCTAACCTGGCATTTTTAATATTATTGGTGGCCTTTTCGATGGCGGAGGGGGCTTTGTCAAAACCGTAAATTTTTCCTACTGGAGAAACGACGCTATTTAGTTTTGATTTTTTGATCTTTTCAAACAGGCTCTCGTCCCAATCTTTCCATTTTTCAAAGGCAAAAACATTGCGATTGATGTTTACGGGTATTTTACAAGCCATCATGGCAGCCTCAATAAGGAACGTTCCACTGCCACACATGGGATCCATAAAATCAGTTCTTTGATTCCAGTCGGACAACATAATGATACCAGCAGCAAGCACTTCGTTGATCGGGGCAATATTGGTTAGGGATCGATAGCCCCTGTGGTGAAGGGAGTGACCGGAAGTGTCCAGAGATAAACTGCATTTTTGATCAAAAATATGAAGATGCAATCGTATGTCCGGATGACGGGTATCTACCGTAGGTCTTTCCCCATGATCCTTTCTAAAGCGATCTACGATAGCATCTTTACAGCGCTGAGTAACATAGAGCGAGTGATTGAATACCTTTCCATGAACTACACTATCAATAGCGAAATTCTGATCTGGTGAGAGGATTGTATTCCAATCATATTGATAGAGTTTTTCGTAAAGCACACTTTCGTTCTCGGCACGAAACTGAAAAATGGGTTTCAAAATTTTTAATGCGGTACGCAGACAAAGATTCGCTTTATACATAAAACCTTTATCCCCCGTGAAATGCACCAATCGATTGCCTTCCGAAACCTCGGTCGCACCGAGTTGCTTCAACTCTTCAGCCAAGAGTTTTTCCATCCCATAGAAGGTCTTAGCCATCATTTTAAAATTATTCTCCATCCAAAGTAATTCGCGCTAAAAGTACTATTTTTAGCATTATTAAAAGATTTAAATTACGGTATGTCGCTTTATGATTACTGGCTCTTGAGTCTCCCCTTTATAGGAGCCATGGCAGGGGTAATGCTTGCCCGATTTTTCCCCTTTAGAAAAACCCTTGGACTAAAGTTAATCCTATCATTTAGTGGAGCCTTTCTTTTGGGAATTACTGTTTTTGAATTGTTCCCCAAAATATTTTCAGAAGGAGACAAACATCTGTCTCTTTATGTGATGGGCGGAATTTTATTCCAGATTGTGTTGGAATATTTCTCCAAAGGGGCAGAACACGGGCATTATCATCCAAGTGCTTCAAATATTTTTCCGCTGACCTTATGGATAAGTTTAAGCCTACACGCCCTTGTAGAGGGAATTCCTTTATCGTATCAAATAGAGTTGACATATGGAATCATCATACATAAAATCCCCATAGGCATCATACTGTACTTAATGATGGAAAACACAAAAATATCTGTCAAAATCAAATGGTCTGCACTCCTGTTTTTTTCCTTGATGACACCAATCGGTAATTTGTTAATGACCCATATCCCATCTTTGATCAAAAATCAATTTGAGATCACCGCTTGGGTAGTGGGTATGATCCTACATATCTCCACAACAATTCTTTTTGAAAGTTCTGAGAACCACAGTTTTAACCTCAGAAAACTCAGTGTAATCCTTTTAGCAATTCTATTGGCCTACCTAATTTAGGTAAAATTGGACTGTTATTTTTGCCGATTACATTAACTATACCATTTATTAATTTATCCTGACCAACATTTACTTTGCTGCTTATAGTTCCAAAATAAATTGTCAAATTTGTTCTCAGATATAGTTAATGATATGCGACCTGATTCTAAAATTCGATTTATAATTCCCACGGGGATATCAATCAAGACCATTTTCTCAACTTGGTTTTTGGTCGCATAAGAAAGCTGAATTGGCTTTTAAAAAGTGTTTTTTTAAGGGGTCTTTCCTTGGTTTTAGTTTTTGGTAAACTGTAAATTTGTATTGCTTTTTTTAAACAAATTTTTTATAGCTCCACACAGTGTGAGGCCCCTTTTTTTTCAATCCAATACAAACTTAAAACATAATATAAACCTATTTGCTTTACCTTCATGTTTTTCCCATAATTACTTAATTAATAGTCCTAGCCCCTAGGGCTGTTTTTTTATGTAAAAACCAAGCCTGTCGTGTTGATAAGAGTTGTCTTGGCAAACAAAATGAAAATAGAACAAGAGGTTTTGAGCCAAACATTGCTGTTGAGGTCTCGAAGAAGGCGGTGACATAAGCTCTCCGCAAGAGACGCTCAGTACCTTATCTTGCACTAATATCATCGATGTAAAAAACTCTAGGCTATTGTGAGTTAATATCAAAAAAAAAGACCTCAACATTGCTGTTGAGGTCTCGAAGAAGGCGGTGACATACTCTCCCACCGGATGGCAGTACCATCTGCGCTGATGGGCTTAACTTCTCTGTTCGGAATGGGAAGAGGTGAGCCCCATCGCTATAACCACCTTAATTGTCGTAGCGTTTTTGCACTACATAATATTGTGACGTATTGAGAAAACAAATAAAATAAAAGAATTTAATTAAAAGCAATTTGAAAGAAAAAGCCCTACGATAGACTTACGGGTAATTAGTATCACTCGGCTAAGACATTACTGCCTCTACACCTATGACCTATCAACGTAGTCGTCTCCTACGACCCTTAAAAGAAATCTCATCTTGTGATGGGTTTCGCACTTATATGCTTTCAGTGCTTATCCCTTCCCGACGTAGCTACTCGGCAATGCTCCTGGCGG
>CALKCR010000056.1:0-42513 GCA_938082715.1 uncultured Flavobacteriaceae bacterium
TTTGAATTTGTAAACTTTGCCACTTTCAAATTTAAAATAATTGCTTTTGAGCCAAATCAATCAATTCACTTTGAATGTATTGAATCCGAGTGGGACAACATAGGGCATATAATGAAATACGATTTGGATGAAAATGACGGAAAAACTCGTATCAGATATTCCTATGAGGGATTTTCTGAGATGGATGATTCCTATTCTAATATGAATTTTAGTTCGGGGAAATATCTGGAAAGTTTAAGGCAATATTGCCAAACTGGTGTTGGAGAAGCTTTTGGCTCTCCCAACTACAGGTCTTAACTGACTATTGGATGCATTTATTCTAATTAAACTTGAGTTGAAGTATAACACACTATAAAGGCATTGGCTTTTAAATGAATAAAACCCTTATTTAATTTCGGAGAATATGGAATAAAAAACCCTCTAATGTAGAGGGCTTTTTTGTAAGGAATGGTTCGCTACTGTTCTTGTGAGGCCAAAAACAAAGCAACTTCTTTGTTGTACCACTCATCAGAAAAATAACCTGCCAAACGAATTATTTTTCCATCTTCCCATTGAAACCCCCAATGTGATTGATTGGTTTGGGTTTCACCCGAAAGTTTTGAGGTAGCACTCCATTGATTCCACTGGTTAGTCCAAGTGGTTCCGTTGCCCCAGCCCCAGTTTTCTCCTTGATAGCTTACTGTCTGAATCCAGCCGTCTGAAAACTTAATGTCTTTAAACAACTGTTGATGAAACTCAGCCATCTGCATCCATTGTTCTCGCGTCAATTTTTGATTGTTAAAAGTGATATTACAATCTTCTGCCACATAGTCTCCGTTCATTTTTCCATCGACATAGCTTTTGGTTAACACCCTTATGATCTCTGACTTCTGGTCATTATTGGTGACCTGATTGTTCTGTTCTGCGCATCCCAAAAAGGTGACGCCCATCAGTAAATAAATAAAAATGTTTTTCATTGTGAATTGTTATTATGGTTAATAATGTTAAACTTAATCAATAATACTAAACCCTACAAGGCAGTATTGAATTAAACATTTGGTTTTACCTATCCAGCAAGTATTTCAATTAATTGTAGTTCGAATTCTTCCTTTTAAAAATTTTTAATTACAATTTTCTTTTAAAAATTTTTGAGCAGTAGCTGGGGACATAAAGTTTTCAAAACTTAATGCTTTTTTGATATCCTCACACCCATCTTTTTGATTAATTGAATATTTAGTCAATCCACGCATAAAATATGACGGATGATAATTGGGATCTAGTTCTACAGACTTGTTAAAGTATTCAATTGCTTTTAGTTTGTCAGGATTAAAATCGTTGTATTCAGGTACATTATACATGCCATCTCGAGAAATCGTATTAATCATTCCAAGATGATAAAAATCTGATGCAGATATTGGATCTACAATAGGCGGCTTTTCATAAATTAAATAACGTTTTTCACCTTCAATTTCATCATATTCATAATCTAATTCTTCAGCTAATCTCTGATTATAATCGTCTTGATCTTTTTTCTCTTTAAAAACTTCAGTATTTTTTCTATTGAACTCAATAATATTCTTTAAATAGGTTGGATCAGAATTTAAGGGAATCCATTTGGTTTTTAATTCACTTACTTCTCCCTCTCCATTTAGATACTCTTGAGTATAGTATAGTTCATCATTAATTAAAGTAAACGAATGTGTCTCTTGAGTGCTATTACCGAAATCACCTTGAAAACCCTTTACAATTACCACTTTACCCCTACTTTTTTCTTTAACAAACTGAGATTCACACATATGACATTCCAAATTTAGCTCTTCATTAACTTCCATATTATCCATTGAAAATCCATTTGAAGGATGATAAGTTTCAACTTCTACCCAATTCCCTTCGATTTTAATAACATCTCCAGTTTTTTTATCAATATCATTTATGGTTAATGATTTATCTGTTTTGTTTAGGATTTTCAAAAGAACACCGTTGGCCAATTTGCCAATTACTTTTCCGAACGTACTTGGATTATCTCTAACATTCAAGCCACTTTCAGCATTTACACCTCTAATATTCTTTTGATTTTCAACACTGTCAAACCAAATAAAATACCCTTTATCATTATATAGATTGAAACTTTTATAATCTTTATTTAAAAAACCATCGAATACATATCCCCTTAATTTTGTATCATCATTTATTTTAATTTGCTTGTAGGGTTGTATGTGGACTGTTGAAAATCCATTTGTCCAAATTGAGTTATTGATATTAATTGGAGATGACGAATAGAGTTCTTCAGAATAAAATATATCAATAATTATATTAAATAATTCTAAAAACTGCTTTGAGGTACCATCATAATCTCTTCTGATCCAAAATAAGGTTTCATTTGAGATTTCATCACAATTATTTTCTATACCAAAGTTTATTTCATACAAGATCTCTTTAATGTCATCTTTATTTTTGATTCTTTCAAGAATATGCCTATTGCAATCAGAGGTAAAATGATATTCAATTTGATTTTCCATTAGCTTTCTTAAAGGTGTATCAAATTTTTCAAAATACAGGGGCATAAGAACTGTTTTTAATTTTGGTGATATAAACTTAAAAGTTTTAATCAACTCCTCTAAAAACAAGGGATTATAGTAACCAAACTCCCCTTCTACCGGGTTACAATTAAAACAAAAATATCCGTTTAATTCATGTCCTGAATTAAAGACAGTCATTCCAAAAATATTTTCCGCCAGTTTCACAATGCCGCTATCATCAATCCAAGCCCCCTTAAAAAATGATTTGACTGGACCTCCAAAAGCTGGTTTGCTTATTAGTTCTTTGAAAGGGTCAATATTATCCGCCATAGAGTTTTGGCCAAAAGAAATATGCGGGACAATCAGCAATAGAAATATTAACTTTTTCATAGAATTAATTAATGTCACAATTTATAATATTATAAAATACTTTGTCTTTTTAAAATTTTAAATTTTAAAGATAACTGATCTTCACAAAGGGTTGTTTTACATGATTTTGGTGTAATAAATTAGTTAATTATTCTTAAAATGTTATTGTATGATGCTGGTTATTGATTTGACAGACCTGTCTGTGGCAGACAGGTCCATAATAATTTTAAGTATTTTAATTGCATTTTGGAACTAAATTTATAGGTTTACTTACAAACCATAAATTATTTAAAATGAAAAAATCAATCACTCTTTTTTTTGCACTCATTATTTTATCCCAGGTTTTTGGTCAGACCGATGAAGAAATAATCAATTGGCCCGATGAGCCACTACCCATTTATCAAGTCATTGAGATTGTTCCTAAACCTGAGTATATATTAGAATTCATCAATGCTGTTAAAGCTCACAATGACAAGTTTCACAATAAGGGCAATAAGACCAAAGCATACATGAGAAGAGTCATTGCCGGAGAAAAATCTGATACTTTTTATTGGATTGAGGGTCCTATGACCGCTGAATATTTTGATAAAAAAGAAGAATCACCCGGTCGTGAGCAAGCATGGAATAAAAATATAGGTAAATATATCGACCATTTAGGAGAGTCTAATTTCTACAGAGAAGGAACACCTTTTACCACAAAACCAAAATACAATGGGCTTCCAAAATACGCCAAAGTATGGACCATGTCATTTAAAGAAGTTGATGACGTGATCGGTAAAACTTTCAAGTTGGCCATCAAAATAAAAAAGGCCAGAGAAGCGGCCGGATTAACCTACGCCATTTATTGGGGATCTGAGATGATCGAAAAGGGATGGAGAATGTTTATCGTGGAAACTTCAAATTCCCTTGGTGAGTTATACGATTCTAATGTCGATTTAAAAGGCGCTTTTGAAAAATTATACGGTGCAGATTCTTTTTCAAAATTTTGGGAAAATTGGGAGCAATTGGTAGAGCTTGAAAGTACCGAACTAAGAATTTTAGTGAACTAATCAACTAAAATTAGGACACTAACTAAAAAATCAAGCACTACAGCATCAACCCTTTTGAAGCCTTTGAATAGAGGTAGGTTTTCAGCGATACTCAGTTTAAATTTTAAACACGATCAAAACAAGCTGGGTTTATACCGAATCAACAGGCCTCAGTTGGGCAATGATCCAAGGCATAAGACAATGCTATTGAGAAATTAGAAATGTGGAAAAGAGCTCTTTACTAAATTAAAAGCCAGGACATGTAGAACTATATCAATGGTTTATCGGACTAATAGAACTCTTTCTAGTGTGTAAAAGCTAATTTACATTCTCAAATTCGTCGCAGGTATATTTTTCACTTACCTCAATTTGATGTATACCGCATCGGTTAAGCGTTTGATTCAGGTTTTCACAGTTAACACAACTATTACTGATTTTTAAATTTTCCATCTTTTAATATTTTAGTCATAAAATTATTTAAAGTTTATACAATATCCAACCGTATAAAGAAATACAGAATTAGATTAATTTTAAATAATCATTAATATAAAGCTTTAATTCATCATGTAAATCAATTTCTCTCAATTGATCTCAGTTAACTTCTTTTTATTAATCAAGTGAAAGATAACGTTTGATAGTTTAGATTTACATTTCAAAAATTGTATTTAGCTTTTTGACCTAACAAAAAAACCATGAGTACTTTCGTCGAGAAAAAAGAAGAAAACCAAAATGACGCATCCAATCACTTAAATACATCGAGTGAAGCAGAAGCTTCCATGGTAAGTGCCGACCATCGATCTGAGGCGGTTTCCCAAATGAAACTTCAAGAAATGGCAGATAATAGTACAAAAGTAAAGCAGTTAAAAGTTTATCAGCAAATGGCCGATGACCATAGCGAAACTCAAGAAAAGCCTATTAGTGGTGAGGTCACACAGTTGAATGCCTTTAGGTTTGCAAGAATGGCCGCTCCAATGGCCAAAAAAGCGCTTCAATTAGGTGCAGGTGCAGGAACAGCTATGGGACTTGCCGATGCAGGACTTGATGTAAAGAAAAAGTATGATAAAGGTGATAACCTCGGCGCAACAATGTCAGCGGGAGGTGCATTAACCGGACTATTATCCAGTCGTTTCGGATATGCTGCCTCGGCAATGGGTAATTTTCGAGATGGGGATTACGGTCAAGGCGCAATTAATACTGCAGGTGCTATTAATCCAAAAATTCCCGGGCTATCTATGCTAACAACCGGGATAACAGCCAAGAATCTTGGAGATAAAATTCCATTCGTCAATAATCCTGCAGAACAAGATTCCTCTAATGATATGATGGGATGGTGGTTAAAAAACAATATGGCCATACCGGAAAACTATTTGCAAACTTTCACTGCTGCCGTGGAAGGAGGTGCTTCTAATGAAGAAGCCTCAGAGCTTGCTAATAAAACCCTAGATGGGGACGGTGGGTTGGTCTAAAAAAATTATTTAACTACTGAAGTTCGATAGGAACTACCGCTGCTGCCTTATCCCATTCCATAGTCATTGTTGCATTTGAGCCCATTTTTTTTAGCGATATGGTAAATTGCTCTACCAGAGTTGTGCTTGAACTAAGGGCTATTGAAACAGTAAAAACATCAAAAGAAGGATCGGGCCGTTCAAAACCGGATGAGCTAATTTGTGAGTTTAACGTAAGATCCCAATAATCTTTATAAGGAACTGCATACATAGAATAATTACCCGATTTTAAATCTTTACCCGCGAATTTGATATCCTTGTCTATGGATATCTTGGTAGAAGCATTGGCACCCAACCTCCAATATTTGCCATAAGTTAGCAATGGCTCTTGATCCTTCGTTCCAAAGATCAAACGTCCTCTTTTTGAAGGGCTTGAATAGCTGATTTCGATTTTTAATTCCTCAACTTCAAGCGACGCTTTTGCTCTTGGACTCTTGGGATTGATCCAAATGGGATAGATAAAGTAAATCCCCGCGGAGATCAGTAAAACGATTGCGCTTATAATTATTTTTTTCATTTGACATTAATTTATTTTGACAAAGCTATTTATAAGCCTGTTTAAACTTACTCATACAACAAAGTCTCAACTATAACTCTCACCCCTTCTAAAGGGGATTGGTCAACTATTTTTTCTTACTTCTGTTGACGTAATTGTCATAGGAGGCTCTTTTGTGAAGTAGTGAACAGCCACTGATGGAATACAAAAACAGCCCCACTAAAAAGAAAACAAATATTTTTTTTGCCATAAATTTGATTACTAATATATTCATTTTAAAAAAAATAAGAACAAAGGATATTTTATTTTAGCTTTGGATTAATAGATTTATAGAAATAAAATCAAAACGTTAAAAATTGTAGTTTGAAGGTTAGCATAAAACAACACGAATTACTGGCTGAGCAAGCAGCTCAATCTGTTGAAAAACATATCACTGGTGCGATCAATACCAAAGGGGTTGCCCATATCATCTTGGCCACAGGAAGTTCACAATTGTTATTTTTAAAAGCACTGATAGAAAGATCTATTTCTTGGGAAAAGGTCGTCATTTTCCATTTGGACGAATACATTGGACTGGAAGAAAACCATCCTGCCGGTTTCAGGCATTATCTTAAAGAAAACATCATCCAATACATAAGCCCCAAAAAGTTTTATCCTATCGATGGTGACCTTGCTCGTTTGGAAGAAATGATGGATAATTACGCACAACTACTGGAAAAACACCCCATAGACCTGGCCTGTATTGGAATTGGAGAAAACGGCCATTTGGCGTTCAATGATCCGGGAGTAGCCGATTTTAATGACAGTAAATTGATAAAAGTAGTTGCTTTGGATCAAGAATGCAGAAGGCAACAATTTGACGAAGGCTGGTTTGAAAGCATTGATACCGTTCCCAAAACAGCCCTTACTTTGACCATCCCGACCATTATGAGTGCAAAGCACATCAGTTGCTTTGTTCCCGAAGAGCGAAAAGCCTATGCAGTAAAAAATGCATTGGAGGGTGCGATTGATGAATCCTGCCCTGCCTCGATTTTGAGAGAACATGCCTCGGTAGACTTATATCTTGATCCGCCATCTGCCAAACTTCTAAAGCATTAATAGGCATCTTTTCTAAGCTTTCCAAGTACCTCCATATTTGTAGTGGGGATTGTTTGGCTTTACTTCATTCAAGCAATCCTCACATAGAAAAACCCATTCCTTTCGGGCGTAATGAAGGGGTAAATGCCTGACCCTAAAACCAGTTGTAATTTCATCTTTACACTGATCGCATTTCTTTTTGGCCATAAAATCTGATGGGTGTAGAAGGGAAAAAACGGTTTAAAAATAATTTTATAACATTAGATCAGCACACGCTTTCCATCTTGTTTCACCGATTTAAAAATTGCATCGATAATTTTCATATCTCTCAAGCCCTCTTCTCCGCGAACATTAAGATCAGGTACAGCATTCATCAGTGTATTTGAAATGCCATCCATATGCAACGATTGCTGATTGACTTGAGGGAAATCAAACTTGTATTTTCGTGTATGACCTCCAATTCCACCATAGCCATAGGCAGGGCTCACCCTAATAAATCCTTTTTCGGAAGCAACATACAAATGATTGGTTGAGGCAGAAAATGTAGTGGTGCAATTGGCCACTACACCCTTAGGAAATTCCATCTGCCAAGTAATCAATTCATCCACTTCTTTGAATTTAACCGGATCGGTTTTAAACTCCCGAGCCGAGACAGCAATCGGTTCATGTCCTATGGTGTACCTGGCTCCCTGGATAACATAAATCCCAACGTCCATCAAAGCTCCACCCCCATACTCCTTTTTCAATCGCCATTGATTTGGATTTCCAATTCGGAAACCAAAACCCCCCTCAAAAAATTTTATTTTTCCAAAAGCTTCCGTTTGGCAAAGCCGAATGGCTTCACGGTGGTGGGGTTCATAATGCAAACGATAGCCTACAAAAAGCTGTCGATTTGCTTTTTTTCCTGCTGCTACCATTTCTGCTGCCTCTTGAGCGTTCATGGCCAAGGGTTTTTCACATATTACATGCTTACCCGCCTGAAAAGCCCTCAGGGTATATTCTTTGTGCATATTATTGGGCAGAACCACGTAGACAATGTCTATTTCGTCATTGTTGGCAATACTGTCAAAATTATCGTAATTATAAATTTGATGATCCTTGAGATCATAGGTCTTTTTCCACTGATGAATCTTGGAAGGAGTGCCCGTAACGATTCCTTTCAACTCACACATCTGTGTCTCTAGCAATGCCGGAGCCAACTGACGCGTGGCATAGTTTCCAAGACCAACAAGGGCAATGCCCAGTTTGGTCTTGCTATTGCTTAGAGGGTGGTGGCCGATACCGCGGGAAAGACTAATGCCGGCAATTGAAGCAGCCAAGGATTGGGTAAACTTTCTACGTTCCATATGTGTTGCAATTAAGGCATTTAAAACCACTATCAGCTCCGTAGATGAAAACGTTCAATCCCACAGTTTGGTGTTTAGATGATAAAGTTCCCATTACTTTAAAAACTTACTGATGGTGTTTTATTTTGATTATTTATATAAATATAGAAAAATGTAGAAAATTTTATTTGTAATCTTATTTTAGTTTTTTGGTTAAATTAATGATGACAAATAAATAAACAATGAAAATTAAGTGGATGATTTATTCGATATTTGGATTACTTGTGTTTGGAATGGGGTTGTCAATTTTGGGAGAGGCCATTATCCTAAAGTACAAACAGAGCGATAATTGGTTAGTATGGGGAACCCTGGCTTTAATCACAACCAATTCGGGTTTGTGTTTGTTTGGACAAGCGGTCATTGAAAAAATCAAATTGAACCTACAAACTAAAGATTCGTGATCAAAGGGGCTATTAAAGACAATAAAAGAAGGTACCAGCTTTGGCGAATATGGAACAAGGATCAACCACTGCTACTGTACATCCTCCTCAATCCCTCCTATGCCGATGCAAACGCTGATGACAGGACTGTTTTGAAACTGATCAACTTTACCAAAAAGTTTGGTTATGGAGGTTTTTATTTGGGAAATCTTCACTCCTATATCACCCCCTACCCCAAGATCTTAAAGGACAAAATATTGGCTGACGATACCACCAATGTCAAACACCTAAATAGGATGAAAAAAAAGTGCAAAAAAGTTGTTTTTGCCTGGGGAAATGATGGCCATTTACCCAAGTGGCTTATGGAGATGGTTGAAAGCCCAATGTGTTTTAAACGCAACAAAAATGGATCCCCCAAACACCCACTTTATCTCTCCTATAAGACAAACCTAATCCCCTTCAACTTTTATTATAAGAACTTACCAAAAACACAAGAATCCTACTCTACAGCCAATTGACAGTCTCTAAAAAGTAATAGGAAGGTTTTCTAAGAAAAAATAGAGCCAAAAAGATAACCGACAACTAGGGAGAGGACAACTAAAATTTTATACCCCCCAACTTGGTCTGCAGCACGGTCTAAAAATCTTTCAAATTTCTCAATCAATTTCATAAAAGTAAATTTTGTGGGGTCAAATCAACCCCACAGGTTTAATACTACAGTCTAACAAAAAAGGAAAATTCGTACCGCCTAAGCTTAAGGCATAAGCAACAAACAAATCCCCATAAAAACGTACACTATGAGTGTAAGAATGATTCCAGTCCTAGGCATAAAATAGTTAGTTTGACGGTAAATTTAAAAAATTTGTTCATCAAACAAATATGATTCGATTTAATTATTTTGATGATTCATATAGTTGCTGGCGCGATCTTGTTTGATTTGTGTTTTTTTTCTTGTCAAAATTTTGTTTATTTAAAGGTCACTAAAATCTCTAAAGATGAGTTTAATTCATTCAGAAAAATATCAATATGATGCCATCGTAGTAGGCTCAGGAATTAGTGGAGGTTGGGCGGCCAAAGAACTTTGTGAGGCCGGTTTAAAAACCTTAGTGCTGGAGCGGGGAAGAATGGTCAAACACGTCGAAGACTATCCCACCATGCACAATGATCCCTGGGATCTGCCCCACGGCGGTAAAACTCCAAGTGAGATCGTTGAAAAGCACTACTCAAAACAAAAACGTTGGGGGTTTGATGAAAACAACCGACATTTTTACAACAAAGATTCAGAGCACGATTATGATGAGGTAAAACCTTTCGACTGGATCAGAGGAAAACAAGTAGGAGGGCGTTCTTTGATATGGGGAAGGCAATCCTACCGATGGAGTGATTTGGACTTTGAGGCCAACGCCAAGGACGGTTATGGCGTTGACTGGCCCATCCGATACAAAGATATTGCCCCCTGGTATTCTCATGTAGAAAAATTTATAGGAGTGAGCGGCCAAGCACTAAATCTACCTCAACTTCCCGACAGTGAATTTTTGCCTCCTATGGAGCTCAACTGCTTGGAAGAACACCTTAAAAAAACACTGACAGAAAATTACAACGACCGAGTAATGACCATAGGCAGGGTGGCCCACATCACCCAAGGGAATAAAGAGGGAGCAGGAAGGGCGGCCTGTCAATACCGCAATCGATGCTCAAGAGGCTGCCCTTTTGGGGGTTATTTCAGTTCCAACTCTTCGACACTGCCCCATGCAGAAGCGACCGGAAATTTAACCCTTAGACCCGATTCCATCGTATCAGAGGTAATCTATGACCCCAAAACTAAAAAAGCAAGCGGGGTAAGGGTTATTGACGCCCTGACCGAAGAAGTAATCGAATTCAAATCTAAGGTAGTATTTCTATGTGCCTCTGCAATGGCCTCCACCGCTATACTGATGCAATCCAAAAGCGATCGTTTCCCTGATGGAATGGGAAATGATTCGGGTGAATTGGGGCACAACATCATGGACCACCAATTGGGAAGTGGTGCCAGTGGAAGATACGACGGCTTTGAAGATCGTTACTATACGGGCAGAAGGCCCAACGGATTTTACATTCCCCGTTTTAGAAACTTGGGCCCTGATTCAAAAAAACTTGATTTCCTGAGAGGCTATGGTTACCAAGGGGGAGCGAGCAGAGGGGATTGGTCACAAGCGATCGCAGAGCATTCCTACGGAAAGTCACTCAAAAAGGAAATCATCCAAGCCGGAAACTGGAGGATTGGAATGGGAGGATTTGGCGAAGTACTCCCCTATCACGAAAATAAAATGACACTAAACTATGACAAACCGGATCAATACGGGTTGCCTACCATTACTTTTGATGCAGAATTCAAGGAAAATGAAAAAAAAATGAAGGAGGATTGGAAGGTTCAGGCAGCCGAAATGCTGGAAGCCGCCGGATGTAAAGACGTAAATATTTTCGATTCCAACGCCCCCATTGGAAAAGGCATACACGAGATGGGAACAGCAAGAATGGGACGCGATCCCAAAACCTCGGTACTGAATAAGTTCAATCAAATCCATGAGGTTCCCAACGTATTTGTGACCGATGGCGCTTGTATGACCTCTGCTGCCAATCAAAACCCCTCATTGACCTATATGGCACTCACAGCAAGAGCAGCCAACCACGCCATTGAAGAACTTAAAAAAATAAACCTTTAATCCGTTTTGGCTTAACAATCATCAGCAGCAAATGAAAATAATTAGGATATTGGGTTGTTTACTGTTAATGACCATTAGCTATGCTTGTAAAAAGGAAAATCAAGACTCAGACTGTATCGACTCCAAAAAAATAGATCTCACCAAAGCCTGTATTGAAATATACCAACCCGTTTGTGGTTGCGACAATAAAACCTACTCCAACACTTGCTTTGCCGGGATCAATGGTTTAAAAAGCTGGACTGAAGGGGCCTGCAAATGATCAACAATAATAAAAGCGGAGGCAGTGACTGGTTTTTGACCATTATTCTATTATTGGTATCGGTCCTCCTCAGCTATTTGACCGAGGTTTGGTTTCTGTTTCTCTTGTTTCCTTTGGGTATATTTGCCTTTAAAAACAAAAATGAGGATTAAGCATTTTTATATCACATTGTTATGCCTTATTCATCTTCGAATGATTGGGCAAATCAACCCCAACAACATTGAGATTGTTAGAGATGCCTATGGGGTACCTCATATTTTTACAAAAACAGATGCAGAGCTGGCCTATGGACTGGCATGGGCACATGCGGAAGATGATTTTAAGACCATCCAACAAGCCTATTTGGCAGGCAATGCCTTGTTGAGTGATGTGCTAGGCAAAAAAGGTTATGGTATTGATTTTGTTACCCAATTCATTGGTAGTGATCGTCTTTTTGATGAAAAGTATAAAAAAGAGATCAGCCCAGAATATAAATTGGTCCTGGAGGCCTACAGTCAGGGTTTGAATCGTTACGCCGAATTGAATCCAAAAAAAGTTTTAAGTAAAAAACTATTTCCCGTCACCCCCAAAAAAATGTTTCTCTATGCGCAATTACAACTCTTTGTGTCTTCGAGAGGGGACTATTGGATAAAAAATATTTTAGGGAATAAATTGATCTACAAGCCAGTAGATGAGGATGAAAAAGGTTCCAACACTTTCGGGTTTAATAGTTCCAAAACCAAAGACGGCAACACCTATTTGGCGATCAACACCCACCAACCCTTGGACGGCCCCACCTCTTGGTATGAAGCTCACCTTTGCAGTGAAGAAGGAACCGATATCATCGGGGCCTTATTTGCAGGAAGTCCAAGTATATTGATCGGAGCCAATAAAAATATCGCCTGGGCCCATACGGTCAACAAACCCGATAAAACTGATGTTTTTAAATTGGAAATGCATCCCAAAAAAAAGTGGTATTATCGTGTGGACGATCAGTACCTCAAACTGAAAAAACACAAGGCAAAACTGATCGTTAAATTTTTGGGGATTCCCTTAAAAATCAACAAGAAGTATTTTGAAAGTATCTATGGCCCAACCATAAAAAACGATTCCGGATATTATGCCGTAAGAACGCCCTCTTTGTTTGAAGCAAAAGCTTTGGAACAGTGGTGGCGTATGAACAAAGCTGAGAGTTTCAGTGAATTCTACAGTATTTTAAAAATGAAAGGCTTACCGGGCTATAGCATTGGCTACGCCGATAAAAACGATACCCTTTTTTATATCTCAAACGGACTAATACCCAAGCGAGCTCCCGGTTATGATTGGGCCAATGTGGTTCCAGGAAATACCAAAAAAACACTTTGGACAACCACCTATGATATAGAAGAATTACCTCAGGTGATTCAACCCCGTTCTGGATATTTTTACAACGCCAACCATTCCCCTTTTAAATCTTCTGATTCACTCGACAATCCCATTGAGGCTTTGTTTTCCAAAGACATGGGCTTTGAGACCTATGACAACAACCGTTCTACCCGCTTCAAACAACTTATAGATCAACATGAAAAAGTTGATTATGATGATTTTAAGGAGATTAAATACGACCACCAATTCCCGAAACCCTTTCGTTACAGCTGGATGAATATCGATTCCCTTTTTGGGATGGCTCTAGAAAACTACCCCAAAGTCGAGTCCGTTTTAAAACAAATTCAAAACTGGGATCGTCGTGCTTCTGCCGACTCATACGGAGCAGGAGCTTATGGGATTTTGTATTTCAAACTGGGTAAATACTACAGGGAATTGCCCGAACCCAAAGTTTTTACAAAAAATATTCTTTACAAGGCCCTTCTGGAAACCCAAGACCATATGATTGAACACTTTGGCAAAACCGAAGTCAAATTGGGTACCTATCAAAAATTGGTCAGAGGCGATAAGGAGTTAGCCGTTTTCGGACTACCGGATGTGATCACCTCCATGGGATCGGTTCCCTATAAAGATGGCAAATCAAAAGTAATCAAAGGGGAATCCTACATAGAATTGGTCAAGTTCACTCCCGAGGGTGTAGAAATAGAATCCGTTATTTCTTATGGAAGTTCTGACGATCCGGATTCAAAACACTATTCAGATCAAATGGAGCTTTACACCCGGTTTAAAACCAAAAAAATGACTTTTGATAAAGAAAGCATTTATAAAAATGCAAAGCATATTTATCACCCTAAGTAGGGATAAACTTGCTGCGAGCGCTCATTTACATCGAGAGCTCTTACTCTTGCCAAAGCTTACCCTCCCCTCAGAATCCGGAACACCTGGATTGGATTTTTCCCATTTTAACGGTGCTAAGCGATGATCTTTGGGTAAAGTGGAGTGTAGGTTCATTTGTTTTTATTTTTTATAAGCTTGGGAAAGCCTTGTTTTTATTGACTTAATCTATTTTTTATTTAAATAACTCAGAATTTAGAACATTACCCTAATCCAGCTCAGCAGTGAGGCAAAACCACCGCACAAATGGATAAAACGTGAGCAAATACTTCCTAGTCAGGAGGGTTTTCTTTTGCTTCCCGGTAAAGGGATTCATAATGAGAGATCACTTCTTGTATATCGAATTTTTTTGAAGACTCATAGGCCTGTTCTTTAAAACCTTTATGCCGCTCATGGTCTTCCAAAATATGAATGGCTTTTTCTGCCATTGCATTGACGTCGCCCAAAGGGCAAAGAAAACCCGAAACACCATTTTCAATAACTTCCGGTAAACCTCCCACATCAGAGCAAACCACCGGAACCCGGTGAACCATGGCTTCGAGTGCAGCCAATCCAAAACTCTCCTGTTCTGAAGGCAAAAGGAACAGATCAGAAAAACACAGTATCTCATCTATTTGATTACTCTTTCCCAAAAACAAAACAGCATCTTCCATATTATGGGACCTACAATATCGCATGGCGCGTTCCTTTTCCGGTCCATCTCCCACCATCAACAATTTGACATTCAATTGCTCATTTACAATTTTGAAGGTTTTAAGAACATCGATTACCCTTTTGAGTGGTCTAAAATTACTGATATGGGTAATGACCAATTGGTCGTCGGGAGCAATTTGTCCTTTTTCGCAGGGAACATTTTTAAATTTAAATTTTTCAACATCTATAAAATTGGGGATGACCTTGATTTGGGTGGTAATGTCAAAAAGACGCTCAGTATCTTCTTTTAGGCTTTGAGAAACTGCCGTAACATATTCGGAATGATTGATACTGAACTGAACCGCTTTTTTATAAAAAGGATGACTTCCCACCAGTGTAATGTCTGTGCCGTGAAGCGTGGTGATCATCGGAATTTGAATCCCTTCATCTTCCAACATTTTTTTACCCATATAAGCCGCATAGGCATGGGGAATGGCATAATGAACATGCAGCATATCAATTTTGTATTTTTTGACCACATCAACAATCTTACTGGACAAGGCCAACTCATAGGGTTGGTACTTAAACAAATCGTAGGTGGGTACATGAACTTCGTGGAAGTGTAAACCTTGGGTTAGGTTTTGGATTCGCACCGGTTGCTTATAGGTGATAAAATGGATTTCATATCCTTTTTTGACCAAATAAAGTCCTAACTCGGTTGCGACCACACCACTCCCCCCAAAGGTGGGATAACATACAATTACAATTTTCAAATGTTCATGTTTTAGTGAATTAAAGCTTTGTAGACCATGGCTTGCATTCGTGTTCTTATGTTATTTTTTCCCAGTAAATTATTTGACATACTGGGGTAGGTTCTGTTCGATAAAAATACGAAAATCAATTCTTGATCGGGATCGGCCCATGCGTAAGTTCCCGTAAAACCCATATGACCAAAGCTGATCTCCGAAACACAACCGCAGGTAGAACCTTCCCCCTCCAACTGAGGTTTATCAAACCCTATCCCTCTCCTGTTGCCTTTGTTACAGTAATAACAATGGTTGAAGTCATCAAAGGTTTTGGGATTGAAAAATTCAAGTCCATTGGCACTACCTTTTTGAAGGTAAATTTGCATAATTCTATTCACTTCCTCCGCGTTGGAAAACAACCCGGCATGACCTCCTACCCCGCCTTGCATGGCGGCACCCATATCGTGAACATAGCCACGTAACTCCCGGTGTCTGAAATAATTATCAATCTCTGAAGGTACAATTTCATCTTTTGACATCACTTTCCAGGGATTGAAAAGGGTACGTTTCAGTCCTAGAGGTTCATATAAAAATTCATGGGCCAGATCATCGAGTGGTTTATGGTATTTTCTTTCCAAATAATTTTTAAAAAGATAATAAGGCAAGTCAGAATATCGGTAGTTAAGAGAATCCAAGAGTGGACTTTCTATGACTTGTTTTTCGATTTTTTGATTAAAATTAGATCTGAGGTAAAGTTGGTGGGCCACAGGAATATCAAATCGATATTTGTCGCGATTGCGGTAAAATTTCCTGAGTTGTTGGCCTTTCTCGTCCAGTGTTTCTTTATAAAAGGGGATCCAAGGGGTAAGCCGGGCATAATGCGACAGTACTTCTTTTACACTCAGATTGGCTTTATTTGATCCCTCCAACTCCGGCATAAAATCTTTAAGGGAGCTTTCTAATCCAAAGCTGTTGCGATCTACCTCCCTCATGATCAGGGGAAGCGTAGCCATGATCTTGGTCAGTGAGGCAAGATCATAGAGGTGATGGTTTTCCACCCTAATTTTTTTATCATAAGTATGATATCCAAAACTTTTGTGGTAAACGATCTCTCCACTTTTGGCTACTAAAATTTGCATACCCGGAGTCATGGCAGAATCAATGACCCGCTGAGCAAAATGATCTATTTCGAACAATCGATCCGGATCAAAGCCCTTTTCGATCAAACCTGTCCTTTTGTTTTTCTCTTTGGGCTCAAAAAGGATTCCTGTTCCCACCGGAAATTGATCAGAAATACCAACGGGTAATGCCCCCATAAATGCACCTTGACCGTTCATCAGACCGGCACTGATTTTTTGAGAAATGGGACTGTTTTGATAACTCACAACCAAAGCATCTATCGTAGAAAGATTACCCAAATCAATCAGTGGATAAGGGTTTACGAAAAGGTTTAAAATAAGCTTGTGTTTCCCCGCTATTGCCTGAATCAATTCTATTTCTTTTTTTGAAAAATCAGGGGATAAAAAAGGTGAACGATTGGAACGATGATAACTGATGATGACTTTTTCAAAATCTTTTAGCACCGCCAAAGTTTCATCAAGCGTTGATGGGTTTACACTTTTGATATTGACGAAATCTCGGAGCTGTGTTTCAAAATCATTACTGTCATCGTCTCCCAACTTAATATGGGCGTAGGTGGTTTGCGGGTCTAGGGGAATCAATTGGTTGTCGTTTTTTAGCAGTGTAATACTTTTGGCATAAGCTTCTTCAATGAGAAGGGTATCTTTTCGGGTATTAAGGCGAGCATAGATGTTTTTGGTATCGACTGTGTTTTTTCGGGCCAGTCCCGCCTTGTATTTGGCTTTGAGTATTTTTTTGACGGAATCCTCAACTCTTCCTTTAACGGAAGGAAGGTTATGGTAAGCCATTTTTATTTTTTCGACACCCAGTGGAATGTCTTTAGAAATTAAAAGCACATCATTTCCTGCCAAAAGGGCCAACAAATCCATGTTGAGGCCAGGATTATTCGGTTCTGCTCCTTTCATATTGAGTGCATCGGTAACTGCCAAACCATTAAATCCAATGTTTTGTTTCAAGAGCTGAGTCACTACTGCATGAGAAAGCGAAGTAGGTTCATCGGAAAGGGTTAATGCAGGTACATTGAGGTGGGCGGTCATGACCGAGCTTAAACCCTGTTCTATGGCTTTTTTAAAGGGGTACATTTCGGTTTTTTCGAGTCGGGAACGATCAAATCCAACCGTTGGAAGGGTTTTATGAGAATCTTTGGCCGTATCACCATGTCCCGGAAAGTGCTTGCCCGAGGTGAGTATTCCTGCATCGTGGTGTCCCTGCATCAAAGCCAATCCTTTTTCGGCTACTCTTATGGGATCTTCTCCAAAAGATCGGTTCCCAATAATCGGGTTTTTAGCATTAATATTGGTATCAAGTACGGGAGCATAGCTCATATGGACTCCCAAAATCTTCTCTTGTTCACCCATTCTTTGACCAATTTTTCGAACGATGGTATTGTCTTTAATAGCACCCAGGGTCATACTCCAAGGAAAGGCTACGACAGAATCCAATCTCATGGCTACCCCCCACTCTGCATCCATACTGATCAATAAAGGAACTTTGGATAGGGCTTGAAATTCGTTCAACCAATGAGACTGTTTGAACGGACCACCCAAAGAAAAAATAAGACCACCAATATGGTATTTTTCAATTAAATTTTTGATTTCATCATAATGCTCATCCCCTTTTTTTGAAAAAACCATGGGGGTAAAAAGCTGTCCGATTTTTTGATCCAAACTCATGGATTGAAAAACACTGTCCACCCATTTTTGCTGAAGCTTAGGATTCGCCGAAAGCAAGGGATCGGGTTGCTGTGCCAAACAAAGGGCCCCAAACAGGACAAAAAATGTAATTAAAATACGCATATGAATTAAAAATATCGGGCATGCCAACTCGAAGAAGCAGGAACTTCCCAAAGAGAATTATATTCCATTTTATTCAGAACTAAATTATTAAAAACAATCACATCGGAATTGACTTGTTTCTTTTTTGCTTTGGTTCTAAATTCTTTGAGTGGAATATGGTCAATGGTGTTTTTATTTCTGTAGGTAACATTCATTTTATCCAAAAGGGTAATATCGAAGGTCTGCTCCAAAGCTTGAATAAAACGAACAGAAGAATCTATAGAGCAACCCGATGCAGACTGGTCGGACTCATTGAGTCCCAAGACAATAAAGCGATCATAAGGCAGATCAATTCCACCCTGAAGCTCAGCACCATGTGCAGTCCATTGTTCCAGGAAAGCCTCAGCTTTTTCGCGAATAACCGCTTGTTCCTGGGTGCTAAACGGACGACTGGATGGGTAAATCCAAACGCGAGCGTGATCGGGAAGCTGATCAAAGGGGACAAACATTATTTATAGATCCTCGGCTTTAGAAATCAGTTCAGCAATGTCCTGTACACGGACCTGATCCTCTTGTTCTTTGTTTTTGACACCGTCAGACATCATAGTGTTGCAAAAAGGACAGCTCGCAGCGATAATTTCAGGTTGGGTTTCTAACGCCTGTTCGGTTCTTTCAATATTGATGTCTTTATTGCCTTTTTCGGGTTCCTTGAACATCTGGGCACCTCCTGCTCCACAACAAAGGCCCTTAGACTTGCAGTTCCTCATTTCGACCAACTCAGCGTCCAATTTTTTGATGAGGTCTCTTGGTGCTTGGTAGACTTGGTTGGCGCGGCCCAAATAGCATGGATCGTGATAGGTGATTCGCTTTCCTTTGTATTCAGAACCGGAAATGGTAAACCTTTCTTCTTTGATGAGGGTATTGATAAAAGTGGTGTGGTGCATCACTTGGTATTTGCCCCCCAAGGAAGGATATTCATTTTTTAAGGTATTAAAACAGTGGGGACATGTGGTAACGATTCGCGTAACCTGATAGGCATTCATTACCTCTATGTTGGCCATGGCCTGCATTTGGAAAAGAAACTCATTCCCTGATCTTTTGGCAGGATCGCCGGTACAACTTTCTTCTGTTCCCAAAACGGCGAAAGACACGCCTGCCTTGTGGAGGATCTTAACAAAGGATTTTGTTATTTTTTTTGCGCGCTCATCAAAACTACCGGCACAACCCACCCAAAACAAAACTTCGGGTTTTTTTCCTTCTGCTGTTAATTCTGAAAGGGTAGGAACATGCATATGGAGTGATTTAATGGTTTTTACCATCGTCAAAAACCTCGATGGTTACCTCTTTTTCAATTAAATCTGTAAATTTTCCATTGTATCGGGTGGCCTTTACCAAGTGGTTGTCGATCCAATGATAGTTTCCTCCTCTGGGCTTGCCCATCAGAAGGCTGTGGTATTTGAAACCATTGGATTTTAACCATTGCTCAGTGACCTCTCTATGGGCCTCTACCCTTGAAGTAAAGAAACAGATCAAATGACCTTCGACATACCACTTGTTGAGGGTTTCCAGGGCATCGGGGTAAATGTTGGCCGTTGCCATTCGTTCAGGTTCTTCATTGGGAATGTCATCACAAATTGTTCCATCAATATCAATCAAATAATTTTTGATCCCATCGGGTAGAACAGGGCTGACAATTTCGCCATTTTCAACTTTTTTGTGTAAGTAGCTTTCTGCTTCCTCTTTTTCCATAATTCATATTAAATTAATTTTGCTCGGCCCAGAGCATACGATCTTGATTGTTGAAAGGCCATGGTGCACCGTTGTTTTCTATATTACTCATCATATTATTCAAATCACTCGGGGCGGCGGATTGTTCCATCACCAGATATTGTCGCATATCCATGATAATCGAAAGGGGATCAATACCAATGGGACAAGATTCTACACAGGCATTGCATGAAGTACAAGCCCACAATTCTTCCTTGGAAATGTAATCGTCCAGCAATTGCTTTCCATCCTCTTGGAAGCTACCATTTTTATTGATGTTTCTCCCTACTTCTTCAAGACGGTCTCGGGTATCCATCATGATCTTTCGGGGTGACAATAATTTTCCCGTTTGATTGGCAGGGCATTGATCAGTACATCGACCACATTCAGTACATGTATAAGCATTCATCAATTGTACCCAATTGAGATCGGTTATGTCCGAAGCTCCAAATTTTTCGGGAACAGCATCCTCAGCAGGGGCTTCATAGGGATCAGCATTGGGATCCATCATTAGTTTTACTTCTTTGGTGATAGTCTCATTGTTCTTAAAAGCCCCTTTGGGGTTTAGATTCTGAAAATAGGTATTTGGAAATGCCAAAAGAATATGCAAATGTTTGGAATAGTAGAGATAATTGAGGAAAATGAGAATTCCACTGATGTGCAACCACCAAAAACTTCTTTCCAGCATGACCAATGTTGTTGTTGAAAAAGAAGAAAAGAGGGGGGTTATGAACTGAGAAACAGGGAATAAACCGGCTTGGGTGTAATGCGGGTCACCCAACTCTTGGAGCAACTGATCTGTAGCATTCATCGACAGAAAAAGCGTCATGAGCACGATCTCAAAATAAAGGATATAATCCGCATCGTTTTTAGGCCAGCCCTTCATTTCGGATTTCCAAAAACGTTTGATTTTAAGTGCATTTCGGCGGAGCCAAAACAGTATTACACTGACCAAAACCAATGCTGCTGAAATTTCAAATGAAGCAATGAGAAAATTGTATACTTCACCCATATGTGGGGCAAACAAGCGGTGGGTTCCCAATAAGCCATCCAAAACAATTTCGACAAGCTCAATATTGATGACGATAAAACCTATATATACAATTATATGGAGGATCCCGGCAATGGGTCTGTTGACCATTTTGGATTGTCCCAGAGCAATTCGAAGCATATTGGACCACCGCTCTGAAGAACGGTCTGATCTGTTAATGGCCTGTCCCAATTGTATGTTTCTTTTAATGAAAAGGATGTTTCGACTAAAAAAGAAGATGGCTATGGCTAATACTAAAGTAAAAATGATATTAGATATGTAAGCCATTTTTTTGTTTTAATTTTCTTCTTTGGCGTAAGGTTTTTCTTTTTTTCCAAAAAGGGAAAAATGTACATATCGCTTGGGGTGGTTCTTAAGATCTCTCAAAAGGCTTTCCAATTCTCTTGAAGCGTCCGTTAGGTTTTGATATAAGGTTTCGTCATTAATTAACTTTCCGGCGGTTCCTTGACCCGATTCAATGGTAGAAACAATTTTATTGAGCCCTTCAACTGTCTTGGTGAAAGATCTGATGGTGTGACTGAGTTGGGCATTTGAGATGGAATCGGTAATCGATCTTAGATTATCCGAAGTATCCTTAATATTGCTAAAAGTAGCATTGAGTTGTTCTTGGTTGGTATCCAAAATTTCGACAGTAGCCAAAGATGCTTTATTTAGATTGTTGGTTGTAATGGAGAGGTTTTCGAGGGTTCTTTTTAGGTTGACTTGGGTATCCTTGTCCAATACATTACTAACACCTGCAAACAGTGAATCGGCACTGCTGAGCATACTTTCAATTTTTATCTGTAAGGGTTCTATCTGACGATTGATGAGTTCAGTCAGACCGGGTTTTACGGTAGTTTGTAGGGTATCACCATCTTTAACAACCCTTTGAGTATCAAAAACAGGAACTATGGCAATGGCTTTTCCTCCGATGAGTCCGGTCTCATAGAGCATGGCAGTACTCTTATTGGAAAAATCCAATTCCTCACGTACGTCCATGGTCACCAAAATTTTAGTAGTGTTGGGAAGGAAATCAATTTTAGATATTTTACCCACACTCAGACCGTTGATACTCACTTTGGCTCCCGAGATGAGACCTTCAACTTCTTGATAGATCGCATAAACAGTTTTGGTGACCTTGAAAATGGAATTGCCCTTTAAAAAACTGTATCCATATATGAACAGAGCAACGCCCCCTAGGACCAATATTGCTGTTTTGATTTCTCTGGTGATTTTCAAATTAATGTTGGTTTACAAGACATACAAACTTAATGTTTTTTTTATGGATGGCGTTTATTTCAGTGCATCTAATGCCTCGGATAATTTGATCTTTTGATTTCCCCTGAAGGAGACAATAAAGGCGGATTTGAAACCAACTCTGCGGGCTTTCCTTTGTTCTTTTTGGATTTGTTTATAGTTCATTGAACTACCAAAATAATATTTATAGAAAGCCCCTTCTTTATCTCTGATGACGTTTTTCAAACCCTTAAAGTTGTAAGGTTTTGCATCAATAGGATTTTTACTGGCGGCCAATTGAACCCTAAAACGAATTACGTTGCTATGATTTGATGTTATTTTGGATGGCTTTTTTGGAATTTCTTTCTCTTCAAACACTTGTTGATTCACCACCCCTTTCTGCAATACATTTTGGTAATTCACTATGGCTTTGGCGATGGCTCCGGAAATTTCATTTTGACCTTTTTTAGAGTTGAGATAGGTCCCTTCTCTTTTGTTGGTCAAAAAACCGGTTTCCACCAGGACACTTGGCATATAGGTGTATTTTAAAACGACAAAACCCGCTTGCTTTACCGTTCTGTCTTTTCTGCCCAAATTATCCACAAAACTTTTCTGGATGGTCGCGGCAGCTTCAATACTCTGGTTGGAATAGGTTTCCTGCATCAGTGTGAGGCTGATGACAGACTCAGGATTGTTGGGATCAAAACCATCGTATTTTTTTTCATAATCTTCCTCATAAAAAATTACAGAATTTTCCCTTTTGGCAATTTCAAAATTTCTTTGATTGGCATGAAGTCCTAAAACAAAGGTTCCTGCTCCAAAAGCTTTGGAAGAAGTAAAAGAATCACAATGGATGGAAATGAATAGATTAGCATCGGCCTTGTTGGCAATTCCAGCTCGTTCCTTTAAACCCACATATACATCAGATTCACGTGTATAGATTACCTTGATATTATTATACTTTTCAAGTAATTTACCAATTTTCAAAGTAATATTCAACGCTATTTTCTTTTCAAAAAAACCGTAATTATTGCAATTTGGATCACAACCGGGGTCATGACCTCCATGTCCCGCATCCAGGACCACAATAAAAGTTTTGTTTGGTAAAGATTGACCATTCAAAGGGTTTGATAAGAATCCAAAGTAAAAACAGCCAATCAAATGAAAGGTTAAAAAACGCATGTGTATTGATTTAATGAGCATTGAATTAAAAGTTAATTCTGCAACCAACAATAAAAATATCATTAATTTTGATCACCAAATATTTAACGAATCACAAATTTAGGACTATTCGGTTTGCAAACAAAGTCAATTTATACAGTAGGTTTGTTAATATTTTTTTACCTCAACCACTTGCATTCGCAGATATTGGCTGATTCTCTTGCTCTTACTACCCCGGCTGGAATTAAAAAAAACACACTAATAGATTCCATTACCCAAAATGAGCCCACCCTTCTGGATAAGGTAAAATACAACGCCAAGGAGTATGTAAGAATCAATCGGAAAGAAAGTAAGCTCTACTTGTACGACCAAGCCGAGCTGTATTATCAAGACATGGAGCTAAAAGCCGGGATCATTGTATTGGATTATTCAAAAAATGAAGTTACTGCCGGGAGAATTCCAGACAGTATGGGTGTTTTGATTCAAAACCCATATTTCAAACAAATCAATAACGAAATTCGTCCTGATTCTTTAAGGTTCAATTTTGACACCCAAAAAGCTTTGATCTGGAATTCCAAATCTGCACAAAACGGTATGAACGTTTATGCCGCCTTCACCAAAAAAGAAAATGATTCTGTCTATTATATCAAAGATGCTAAGGTGACTACTGGCGGTGAATTGGAGGATTCAGATTATTACTTTAGAATACGAAAAGGTAAAATGGTTCCGCAGGGAAAAATAGTAACAGGTTTTACCAATATGTACATTGCAGATGTGCCCACTCCTCTAGCCCTCCCATTTGCCTACTTTCCATCATCTCAAAAACAACAATCAGGCTTTTTATTTCCTACTATTGGAGAAAGTAACAATCGCGGCTATTATCTCCAAAATGGGGGATACTATCTTGCACTATCACAATACTTTGACCTTGCAATGACCGGAGATTATTACAGCAATGGAAGTTATGGATTCCGAGCAGACTCCAAATATCGCTTTATGTACAATTTTAATGGAAGTCTAAGTATGAGGTTTGAAAACCTCATCAATGGTGAAAAAGGCATACCTGGTTATTCAAAAGCTACTGTTTTTAATGTCCGCTGGAACCACTCCAAAGATCCCAAATCTAGTCCGAATTCCAACTTTTCTGCTTCTGTCAACTTTGGAACCAGCGATTATTTTAGAGAATCGGTCAATCAACTGAACAGTCCCAATTTTCTTAACAACACCTTGAGTTCCTCCATTGCTTATTCCAAAAGAATTCCAGGCACCCCCAGCGTTAATTTGTCCATTAATGCCAATCTGTCTCAAAACTCCAATACTAAAAGTGTCAACCTCACCCTTCCAACTTTTCAAGCAAGTTTGGATCGTATATTTCCTTTTGCACCCAAGAACAGACCCAAAAAAGGCCTGTTTCAAAACATCAATTTACAATACAGTACCCGAGCCGAAAACCGAATCCTAACAACTGAGGAAAACCTCTTTACTAGTAAAATGTTTGACAACGCCAGATCAGGCATGCAACATTCTATTCCTTTGAGTACAAATTTTAAAATCTTAAAACATTTTAATTTGGCAGCCAGTGGAAATTATAAAGAGGTTTGGCAACCAAAAACCGTTAGATATAATGACTATGACCTGCTTAACGACGGCGTAAAAAAAGATACTATTAGCGGGTTTAGTGCTTTTAGAACCTATAGCTTTGGACTAAGTATGGATACTGCAATTTATGGAACTGTAAATTTTAATGAGGATAAAAAGATAAGATCTATAAGACATACGATTCGTCCCTCGATTTCATTCAGCTCTGCCCCAAGTTTTGACCAATACTATGACGAGTATATCATTGACGCAAATGGAAACACAAGAGAGTATACCCGTTTTGAGGGGGGGCTATTTGGATCACCATCAAAAGGTATAACTAAAAGTATGGGGATTTCAGTAAGCAATAATTTTGAAGCAAAAATTATAGATCCCGACACGACAAAGACCGAATTAAAAAAGGTTCAATTAATCAAAAACTTAAACCTTAGCACCAACTATAATATGGTTAGCGAAGAATTTAAATGGAGTCCTGTTCGTGTAACTAGTGGAATTGATTTATTTAATAGAAAAATTTCAATTAATCTAGGGGCAACTATGGATATGTATGCTTTAAATGATCAAAATCAAAGAATTAATGAATTCAACATAAGTAAAGGAGGTGGGCTTTTACGGGTAACTAGTGCCAATTTAAATACAGGTTATAGGCTCTCCAATGCAACTTTTTCAAAAGACAAGAAAAAGGAGGATGAGGAAGAAGAGGAAGAGGATCCATTGAATTTCTTCGAAAATGCCTCTGGTGGGGGAAGGCCAGATGATCTATTTGGAGATACAATTGGTATGAATAATGAACCAAATAGAGATGAAGAAAATGAGGAAAGAACAAAATATCCCTCATACAGAGCAGAAATACCTTGGAATATTCAATTAAGGTACTCATTGACATATAACAATTCTAGAAATCAAAATGACTTTTCAAATAATTCACTAATGTTTTCCGGGGATATTGAACTGACCCCTAAATGGAAAATTGGCGGGTCCTCAGGTTTCGATTTTAAAAATCATGGGTTTACCTACACGCAACTGCGATTCAATAGAGATCTAGACAGTTGGCGTCTGGATTTTAGTTGGGTGCCTTTCAGTGATCGTGCTTCATGGAATTTCTTTATTGGAATTAAATCCGGACTTTTGAGTGATATTAAATATGAAAAAAATAGAGAACCAGACAGACGTTTAAGATAAGACCATGAAAAAAATAATCACAACACTCAATGCTCCTGCTCCAATTGGCCCATACAATCAAGCGGTATTGGTCAATGACACATTATACCTTTCGGGTCAAATTGGCCTAAACCCCCACTCTAAGGAATTGGTAAAGGGAGATGTTAAAAAGGAGGCTGAACAGGTAATGGTGAATTTAAAATCAGTCTTAAAGGCTGCAGAAATGAATTTTGATCAGGTGGTCAAAAGTTCCATTTTTCTGTCAGATATGGCAGATTTTGGCCAAGTCAATGAGGTTTATGGAAGTTACTTCAACAATGAAACCGCCCCGGCTAGGGAAACGATAGCGGTAAAGACACTGCCCAAAAATGTAAGGGTAGAAATATCAATGATAGCCATCAAATAATCAAACTAGTGGCTCGACTGATCAATTCAAAAGTTTCTGGTGGTGTTCCACCAAGCCATCTATAGGACGTTTGACCACATTACCCAAACGTAAACCATTTTTTTTCAAGGCTGTGTCAATTTCGTCCTGAAGATAGTGAGCGATAGAACCTATAAAATGAATGGGAACGTCTTTGGCATCTTCAAATTGTAAAATCTGGTGGGAAATAAACCTTTGTAAGCCGTCTTCTATGATGGTTTTCATTTCCGGTACCTGTTTGTGGTCAATGATAAATTTAGCAAATTTAGCCAGATAAGTATTTGGATTTTCCCTCCGATAGACGTTCTCCTTAATGGAATTTGGGGATAAGTCGTATTGATCTCCAAACTTTTTGGCTAAAACTTCAGGCATGGTTTTAAAGTAGAAGGCACGGATCAATTGTTTTCCATAAAAATTCCCACTGGCCTCGTCCATCAAAACATAACCCAGCGATGTAATCCTTTGTTCTATCTCTTTCCCATCAAAATAAGTACAATTAGAACCCGTTCCCATTATGCATACAATGGCAGGATCGTTGGGTTCAGTAGAAGCATAGACCGCCGCATAGGTGTCTTCTAAAATGGAGAAATTGCTCTGAATGAAGATTTCTGTAAAAACCTTTTCAATCCTTCTTGCAGGAGATTCGACACCACAGCCTGCTCCATAAAAATGTACATGAGAAACTTTTTCTCTATTTTGATACAAATCGTAGTTGTTGATGATTCGCTCAGTGAGGATTGCACTGGGAAGAACTTGAGGATTCAATCCCAAGGTTTGGGTCGAAAAAAGTACTTGGCCAGAATCATCCAAGGCAATCCAGTCGGTCTTCGTAGAACCACTATCAACTATAAAGATCATTTACCGCAAATTATAATTGATGAATATGCTTAGCCAAGTCGATCAATTTATTGGAATATCCACACTCATTGTCATACCAGGAGATAATTTTATAAAAAGTGGGATTGAGTTCCATTCCTGCATCCACATCAAAAATGGAAGTTCTGATATCACCAACGAAATCCTGAGAAACCAAAGGATCTTCGGAATATCCCAAAACACCTTTCATTTCATTCTCAGATGCAGCTTTCATGACGGCTTTAATTTCTTCGTAGGAGGTTTCTTTTTTGAGTTTTACTGTCAAATCTACTACAGAAACATTGGCAGTAGGAACCCTAAAAGCCATACCGGTTAGTTTTCCAACCAGGGCAGGTATTACTTTGGTAACTGCTTTGGCAGCACCTGTAGAGGCCGGCATAATATTCAAAAGTGCACTTCTTCCGCCTCTAAAATCTTTTTTGGAAGGGCCATCGACTGTAAATTGAGTCGCAGTGGCGGCATGAACCGTGGTCATTAATCCTTCAACGATTTCAAAATTGTCATGTAGTACTTTAGAAATGGGTGCCAAACAGTTGGTCGTACAAGAAGCATTTGACACAATGATTTGATCAGCAGTAGCTTCCAGGTGATTAACTCCCATAACAAACATCGGTGCGTCGGCAGAAGGAGCTGAAATCACCACTTTTTTGGCACCGCCATCAATATGAGCTTGAGCCTTTTCTAAGGTGTTAAAAATGCCCGTACATTCAGCTACAATTTCCACACCCATATCACCCCAACCTATATCGGCAGGATCACGTTCGGCAGTAATCTGAATTTCTTCCCCATCAACCAATAAGTTGTTTCCTGTTACGGATACTTCTCCGTCGTATGATCCATGAACTGAATCATACTTTAATAGATATGCCAAATGGTTCACATCCAAAAGGTCATTGACCGCCACGATTGAAACATCAGACTGCTTCATCGCGGAGCGAAAAACGAGTCTTCCTATTCTTCCAAAACCATTAATTCCAATTTTTAAAGCCATTCTATTTGTATTTAAATTTAATTTGTATTTATATAGATAATATGTCTGAAACTCTAATGAGATTATTATTTATTTGGGATTTTCCTTTGATGGCATCCTCCAGTGGGGTCAAGGTTATGGTTTCATCGATGATTCCAACCATTTTATTAGAATTTCCTTCCAACAGGCTTTCCACCGCAAAGACCCCCATACGTGAGGCCAATACCCTATCAAAGCAAGAAGGGGTTCCACCCCTTTGCATATGCCCCAATACCGATACCCTTACCTCGTAATAAGGGAGGTTGTTTTCAATATATGAAGCTATTTCAAAAACATTTTCTCCAGTTTTATCACCTTCGGCTACTACGACTATACTGGATGATTTTCCAGATTTTTCACTTCTTTTGAGGGACTCCAACAAACGTTTTAGTCCCATGTCCTCCTCGGGAATGAGTACTTCCTCGGCACCTGCCCCAATACCTGCGTTAAGTGCTATATGGCCTGCATCCCTTCCCATTACTTCGACAAAAAATAAACGATTGTGGGAACTTGCCGTATCTCTAATTTTGTCAATGGCATCTATAACGGTGTTCAAAGCCGTATCATATCCCAAGGTGTATCTTGTCCCTTGAATGTCATTGTCAATGGTTCCAGGAATTCCTACAACAGGAAAAGAAAATTCTTTTTGAAATATCATGGCTCCGGTAAAAGAACCATCTCCACCAATAACTACAAGACCATCAATATTGTTTTTTTTGAGGTTTTCGTATGCAAGTTTTCTTCCTTGAGGAGTTCTGAACTCGAGGCATCTTGCCGATTTCAGAATGGTACCACCTTTATTAATGATGTCTTTTACACTTCGGGCATTCATGGGTTCCATGTTGTTATCAATTAATCCTTGATAACCCTGATAAATCCCAAAACATCCCACATTGTAAAAAGCACAAGTCCTCACTACAGCCCTAACGGCAGCGTTCATTCCAGGGGAATCTCCTCCAGAAGTTAGAACACCTATATTGCTAATTTTGGTTGGCATCGACAAAAGAAAGGGCAAATTTAATTATTAATACAAAGTAACCTCATCAGAAGGCCTCTTTTTTAGTTAATTTTTATTGATAAAATTTATACCAGCATCAGAAGGTTCCGAAAAGAGGGACTCCTCTTGAGAGGCTTGGCTCAACTGATTTCCTTTGACGATTTTGTTAATGAGCTCTCTAAAAGTTTCAAAATCAACTTGATAAGATAAACCAACCCCCTGAGTGTATCCCAGTTCGTCACCAATGTACCTGAACTCATTTTCCTTGTTAAAAACCTTGGCTTTTAAACTGCCCTCTTCATTCAGTATAAAATCTATCTGTAAATCCCCGACGATAAGGGTTTCTTCAATCCCGCCAACCGGAACACCAATTTTTCCATTGAGTAGAATCTTGTCCGTGATCTGTGTAGAAAGTGTCAACCCCAACCGATCTTCAGAATTGATGTCCAAAACCCTACTTTTATCCCCCTGCAAATAATTGAGCCCAACTTGTAGTTTTCCCTTATCATCCCCCATTAGGTTACTGAAAAGATCAGAGGCTTTTTCATACAAATTGTTGGTAATTCCTTGCACACTTACAGATACCTCATTGATAAATATTCCTTGCGACAACAAGGATATGGCTTGTAATTGACTGATTTGAGGATCTGCCAAGCGATAGTTTATTTCCGAGGTAACCACTGCACTGGTATTGGGGAAATCAATTTCAAAAATTGGGTCATCGGGTTTGAGCAGGTTTCCTTGAAGTCTGATTAAAACCTCTGTGGGGATTTTCCTGTTAAAGTTGGGGTTGTCCAACAATATGGCAGGGTTTGCGCCACCGGGTACTTGGTAAACCGCTTCCAAATCCATTTGAGCACCCAGAGGATCACCCTCCCAAACAATGGTTCCTCCTTGCTTGAGATTGAATTTTTTGTCAATGACACTCAAATTTTTAAAATTGTAAATCCCATCATATGTAATAAAATCTCCCCACATATTGAATTTTCCATTGGTATCAATTTCCATCAAAATATTCCCTGCCCCATGGCCACTCAAAAAACTGCCAGATTCTTTATCTATCACCACTTTAATTTCTGCATTGTTATTCACATCCAATTCAAAGTTCATTTGCAAGCCTGAGAAACTATAGGATTCGTCATTACTTTGCTGCTGGGTTTTATTGACTTTTTTCTTGTCAACAAACTTCATAAAAGACGTATCTGCCAATCCATAGTCATCGGCCCAAGGAATTTTGATGCTTGTTCCCTCCTCTGTGGCTCCAACCACATCTATGGTTAAATTCTTTGAAGGGCCATGCAGGTGAACTTTACCCCTCAAAAATCCATCGCCAAAAAACACCTCATCCTCATCCTCCGGAATATTGAGCATCAGAATTCTTTCTGATGATATGTTGAGATCAAAACTCCAATCCGAAAAATTCAAATGATTTATTTGCCCCTCCAATTCAGCCTGAGTGCCAAATTGGGTATCATTAATTGTGGTATTGTTAATATTAAAACTTTGATCTACCAAAGCAACTTTTGTACCGTTGGAAATTTTGTAGTCGATATTGATGTCTGGTACACCAATTCCCCCCTCATTGAGAATCAATTGTCCATTGTGTTTGGGAGCATCTATGGGTCCCCACAGATTTATAATACCCGACACCTTTCCTCTGATATCATCAACATCCCCTGCTCCCACGGGAGTGAGAAAAGAGAGGTCAAAATCATCAAAATTAAAATCTAGATCAAGTCGGGGTGATTGATCAAAACCCAGAATACTTCCCTCGGCCGACATGGTGGTATTTCCCCGATGGGACAACAACAAGTTAATTTCATAGGAGTTTAACTGGGTATTTCCCGAAGTAAAAAACCGAAACGATCCCATTTCAATATCGTTTAAAACAAAATCATCTATAGTCCCGTTAAATTTTAGGGTGTTATCGGAAGGAGAGCGTTGAATGTCTAGATTCAAATCCATTGCTCCTTTAAAATCAAAGTCTTCACTGGACAGGGCTAAATTTTGAAGGGATACACTATCCATATTCAGTGAAAGTCCAAAATTTTCTGACGACAAATAATTTCCCTTCATTTCAATGCGTTCATCTCCCGATCGGGCTTCTAAGAAATTTAATACAACCCTTTGGCTGGCAAGGTCATATGATATCAAATGTTGTTGATCCAATCCAGGGTTAATGCTCCAAATATTACGCTCTAGTTGAATGGTTGAAGGCTTGAGTAAAATCTCAGATTTAGACGCGTCAACTACAAGTGCGTAATTCAGTTGATAAACATCATTTTTATCATTTCTTCCAAAAAATTCAGTCCTGAAGTTGAGGGTATCGCCTATTTTAGCCCCTAGGGTATTAAATTCTGAAATTTCATAAGCATCACTTTTTATATTTCCAACCGACATAAAAGTGTTAAACAGTGGGTTTTGGTTGTCTAATTGTAACGCTATGTTTTCTGCATTGAAATCTTTAAAAGAGATTTTGGGGATATTCAAGGTCATTTTAGAGACATTGTCATGGGTGGATAAAACACCTCTGAAAATAGCTTTTTTGTCAATGACTAAATTGGGGAAAACAGCATTCAGATGCTCGGTTTGTACACTGATGTCATAAACCAATTCTTGGGTTTTATCAATCTTTTTATTTGGCACAAAAGGAAAGGCCTCGGCAATGGCATTGGAAAAAAGAGAATTTAGCTTACTCAATTGAAATTCACCTTCTACATTAATATTCATAATATCGGAATTAATGGTTCTGATGATTCTTTTTTGATTGGAAAGGCTGGTTTCAAGGATAAAATCATTGAAGGAATCCACTTGAATTTGATTTTCAAATTGGATGTTTTTAAAAAGTAGATTCCCTTGAATATCGTCAAAAGTATCTCCCACCAAAAAGAGATTTAAATCTCCGGAGTAAATGGCCTTACCCCCTCCCAGTTCCCCATCTAAAAGATGAAGGTTGAGTTGGCCTAAATTTAGGTCAAATTGATATTTACGCTGATCTTCTCCCCAAGAATAGGCCATGGCGGAGGTAGCCTTTATGTACTCATCTGCTACTCTAAAATCAACTGTTAATTCCTCCTCTTTTAATTCACCCTCTAGATTAATATTATTGATTTCTTTATTATCGAGAAGCATTTCATCAACATCAACATCAAAATTGAGGTTAAAATTACCCGCATCTCCCCTATTCCCAGAAATCATAAATTTTGATGTTACCCATCCTAATTTTGGATGCCATGGAGATAAATCCATTTTTTTTATCTCTGAAACACCCTCAAAACGATTCAGTTTAAATTTCCCTTGATCCTCAGATACATCAAAGAGACTTCGATTTACAATATGAGCATCACCATTTATCAATTGCAAATCTGTTCTCAATTGATTTTCTTCAAGTAAGAAAGTTCCACTACCCACAAAAGATTGATGTTTGAGAAGGGGTTTTGGTATTTGATCGTGATAGGAAACCGGAATGATTTGGGTCAATTTGGAGCTGATAATTTTCAAGTCCTCCAGATCAATGAAAGCCTTTATGGGTGCAACCGAAAAAGCCTCTTTGATGTCGAGCTTGGCCTTGAATTGTATTACCTCTTGATTGACCTCCAAATTGGAAAATTCAAAGTCATTGAGGCTTCCCCTTGCAGAAAGCTTGATTTCTAAGGGCTGAAAATCTTCGGGTAAATCGATAAAATTCTCAAGCTGCCGGCTTGAAAAGATACCGTTGAGGTTCATATCAATCTGAACTGTATCAAAAAATTCCTGGAAATTTCCATTGGGGAGTAAAAGACTGATATTGCCATCTAAATCAGTATCTCCAGACGACAATCGGAACGAACGGATGTCAATCGCACAAGGGTTGTAATAAAACTCTGCTTTGTTTAAATTGAATTTGCCGTAATCTTTAGAATCAAATTTTAGATTTTTTAACACCACTTCCACACCATCGTTTACCACAAAAAAATCATTGGCCTTGAGGTTGATCTTTTCAAACTGCAATGGTTTCTCAGCGCTGTTTTTATCCACCATCAAAAAACGGCCTTCGGTAACCTTTAAATCGTCCATTCTTACAAAAACAGGGCGATCACTTTGGGGTTCGGCGTGGGCCAAAAGCTTGTCTGTAAATTGAAAAAGAGCATTGTTTTCTTCCCCCTCATATTGGGTGATATTTAAAAAAATATCTTCAAATTCGGTGGTTGAGAAAAATAAATTGCCATTGACCCACTGGCCCAGACTGTAAAGGTCCGTTTTAAAGTTTTTGGCGTAAAACAGAGTATCAGAATGATGATCTGCAATAAAAAAAGAGGACAAGTTTACTGCACCGTCAAATCCAATGGCAACAGTTTCAACTTTCATCTCCGTCTCAAAATTTTGATTGATTTTTTGGGTCAATCGATTGGCCAAATGGGTCTGAACAGCAGGAATACTGATCACCAATAAGCCCACCAATGATAGAATAATGATCATCATTAGTAGTATGGGAGCAAATTTGTATAACTTTTTGATGGTAAACCTTTATTTTTGTAGCCGTTGGGCAAATTGATATGAAAAAAACAAGTTACATTTTAGGAATAGAATCTTCTTGCGACGATACTGCTGCTGCCATTCTGAAAGACAATGTGGTTCTATCGAATTGTATTGCCAACCAAAAAATCCATCAGTCCTATGGTGGAGTCGTCCCTGAATTGGCCTCAAGGGCACATCAAGCCAACATCGTTCCTGTCGTACAACAAGCTCTTTCCATTGCAAATATCGATAAAAAAGAGCTTTCTGCAATTGCCTATACCAGAGGTCCGGGTTTATTGGGATCCCTGTTGGTTGGAAGTGCTTTTGCAAAGTCGCTTGCCCTAAGTCTGGACATACCATTAATTGAAGTCAATCACATGCAGGCTCACCTGCTTTGTCACTTTATCAAAAATGAAGATCAGCCTGCTCCGGAATTCCCATTTCTGGGAGTAACCCTATCCGGTGGGCATACCCAATTGGTCTTGGTCGAAAGTCATTTTGAGATGAAGGAAATAGGGAAAACCCTGGACGATGCCATAGGGGAAGCCTTTGATAAATGTGGAAAGATCATGGGTTTGAATTATCCTGCCGGCCCCGAAATTGACCGATTGGCCAAAGAGGGCAAGCCTGATGCCTTTGATTTTCCCATCCCTAAGGTGGATGGCTTGGACGTTTCATACAGTGGACTGAAAACCGCTTTCATCAATTTGGTCCATAAAAACTGCATGAAAAATCCCAGCTTTATTGAAGAAAACCTTAACGATCTTTGTGCCTCCATTCAAAAAACATTGGTGACAGTAATCATGAAAAAAATAATCATCGCCAAGGAAAAATACGATCTCAACAGTGTGGTCATTGGCGGAGGGGTGGCTGCAAACTCCAAAATCAGAAAGGTTTTGGGACAAAAAGCTGAACAGGATCAATGGAAAGTGTTTTTACCTCCTTTTCAATATACCACAGACAATGCCGCCATGATAGGGATCGTAGGTTATCATAAATTGTTGAACCATCAATTGGGGTCAATGAACCAATCGGTAAGTGCTAGATTATCTCTTTCTTGAAAAAAACTTAGTAATCATAGGCCATACTCTATGGGAATGAAATTAATTCATAATTCTTAATTATTATATAGTTAGATCATGGAACTATTTTACAATGAAAATCTAAGTGCAAACGACGAATCCCTAATATTTGATTCGGAGGAGAGCCGGCATCTGAGCAAGGTATTGCGGAAAAAAGTAGGCGAATTGATCCATGTCACCAATGGTAAAGGATTGGAATGGAAAGGACAAATTACCAGTACTGACAGCCATAAAGCAGCCGCTAAAAAAACGGAAGCCACATTGCGCCAAAACAAAATCGTTCCCTTACACATCGCCATTGCTCCGACCAAAAGCAACGATCGTTTGGAATGGTTTTTGGAAAAAGCCACTGAAATAGGCGTTACCGAAATAACCCCCTTAATGTGTGACCGCTCTGAAAGAAAAACCCTTAAACCCGAAAGGATGAAAAAAATATTGGTGGGAGCACTCAAACAATCTGCTCAATATTTCTTGCCGCAACTCAATCCCATGATTTCATTTGAGGCATTGATGAAATTGGATCATCCACAAACCAAGTTGATTGCCCATTGTCAAAACGGAAACAGGATCCCCTTACACCAAATGGGAGATTTAAACGATGTAATATTGATCATGATCGGCCCGGAAGGCGATTTTTCTATGCGGGAGATCAAAACCGCTCAAAATCATTCCTTTACAGAGATCACATTGAGTTCACAAAGATTGAGAACCGAAACAGCAGCCATCGTGGCATGTAGCCAAGTAGCTACTCTTCGTGAAATTTCAAAAATTAAATGAAGCTTAATTTTTGCATATCTTTAGCACATGGAAGCTAAAAATATTTCCCAGGGCATTATCAATGCAATTCTCAAACTGGGATTGATTTCATTGGGAATATTTCTACTGATGGAATTAAAGGTTTTGCTGATATATCTCGTCGTTGCTGCCATCATCTCCTTGATCGGTCGCCCCATCGTATTGTTCCTTAAAAACAAACTCAAGTTTAACAATTTACTGGCCGCCAGTTTTTCCCTTTTGGTATTGGTAGGCGTACTTTTCGGGATCATCTCTCTATTCATTCCATTGGTGATCCAACAAGGCGAAAACTTATCATTGCTCAATGTCGATGAATTGGAGTACAAATTGGAAAAATTGATGAATGAAATCAGTCTGTTTTTTAATTTAGAACCCACAAACATAGCACAGTATTCTTCACTGAAAAACATCATCAATACGGATAACCTTGAAGCGATTCCTGAGTTTTTAAATCATTTATTGAGCATACTGGGCAGTTTTACCATTGGCCTGTTTTCGGTTACCTTCATCTCGTTTTTTTTATTAAAAGACAGCCATATTTTAGAAAATGCTATTTTGGTTTTTGTCAATGATAAAAGCGAGGGACGATTGAAAAAGTCTTTCGAAAAAATTAAAAATTTACTCTCCCGTTATTTTTTGGGGCTGTTGCTTCAGATCAGTATACTGATGGTCATGTACAGCATTATCTTGCTGATCTTCGGGATCAAAAATGCCATCGTCATCGCATTTTTGTGTGCCTTGCTCAACCTGATCCCCTACATAGGCCCTTTGATTGGTGCCGTTTTGATGATGTTCCTGACCATGACCAGCAATGTGGAAGCTGATTTTAGCGCTGTGATCTTACCCAAGACCATCTACGTAATGATCGGTTTCTTTATCGGACAATTGATCGATAACTTTTTCAGTCAACCTTTTATTTTTTCCAACAGTGTTAAATCTCACCCGTTGGAAATTTTTATTGTGATTCTGGCCGGAGGAACCCTGATGGGTACTACGGGAATGATCGTTGCCATTCCATTATACACGGCACTAAAGGTCATTTTTAAAACCTTTATGTCAGAAAATAAGATTGTAAGATCGCTTACACAAGACATTTAGGCAGGGGTCATTGATAGTGCTTCAACAATTCATGTTGACGGTGCATAGCATCTAAAAATTCAGATTTTAATTTCCCGACCAAATTTGAAATACTAAGGTTATCGTTGATGGTCGTCACCCCTTGACCGGCAGACCAAATGGTTTTCCAGGCTTTTGCTTCTTCACTCAAGGCATCGGATTCCGTACCAAAATCAATTTTTTTAGTCTCTTTCCAGCGCTTTTCGGTGATGCCCATGGCCTCTAGGCTGGGACGTAAAAAATTGGCATTAACGCCGGAAACTGCTGCTGTATAAACAATGTCCTCTGCTCCACTGTCCATGATCATTTTTTTATAAACCTCATCGGCCATACTTTCATTAACATTGATAAAGCGAGTACCCATATAGGCTATATCGGCGCCCATCTGTAACGCACTTGCAATGTCATTACCCGTACTGAGGCAACCCGATAAAACTATTTTTTTATCAAAGACATTTTTGACCTCGTTGATTAAAGGAATAGGATGCAAGGTTCCGGCATGGCCTCCAGCTCCGGTGGCAACAACGATCAAGCCGTCAACCCCCGCCTCGGCAGCCTTTTCGGCATGTCTTTTTTTGATGATATCGTGATAGACCAAACCTCCATACCCATGCACCACATTGACCAGATCGGCAATGGCACCCAGTGAGGTAATGACCAGTGGTACTTTGTGCTTTACACAAATGTCCAAATCTGCTTTTACTCTAATGTTGGTGGGATGAACAATCAAATTGACCCCAAAAGGAGCGGCTTTTTTACCGGTTTCTTTTTCAAAAGCAGCCAGGGCTTCCTTGATTTGGATGACCCATTGTTCAAAACCCTCAGAAGTTCTTTGGTTCAAGGCAGGAAAAGTACCTACAATTCCGTTTTTGCAACATTCAATCACCAACTCGGGACCTGAGATGAGAAACATAGGAGCAGCAATTAGAGGTAAGTCTAACGACTTGTAAAAATCTTGATTCATTATGATTTCTTTTTTAATGACCATTCAAATTCAAATTCAGAGACGATGTCTCCCGAGGGGTCGGTTCCTACTGATTTTAATTTAACAGTGACGGGCTCACCATTGGAAATGGCTTTTTGTACTGCTTCAACAGCCTCATTTCCTTGGGTACAATGAAACTTGACCAATCCTTTGGCTTTTTTTTTAAAAACTGCACGATTCTTTAACACCAACATCGAAACAGCCTGCTTTGATTTCCTGATGGTGTACATTAGGAAAACAGCCGTTGATAGTTCTGCCGCCATCCCTTGAATCGCCCAAAAAATAGAACCAAACGGGTTTTGATTCACCCAACGATGCTTTACCGAAACCTCAGCCTGGGTATCATCAAGTTTTGTAACCCTGACCCCTGTCCACCATGCAGATGGAAGCTTAAAAAAGGTATAAGTGTTAAAAGAGGAAAGTTTAGAACAGCGCAAATTGAGATAGATTGGTGTTTGATATTTGGAAGTTATGATTTATTCTATAATTTTATGCATATAAACCCAATTTACTGTGAAATACTTTAACAAAACTCGTACCATCGAACAAAAAATTACAGACAAAGAGTTACTCAAAGAGCTCAAGAAATGATCTAAATTACTCTACAAAATTCTAGTGACTATTTCAAAATCAGAATCCTAATTTAATAAAAAATAATAAAATATTTTGTCACCTTAATTTCCAAATATTAATTTCAATTGACTGAAAATCAATTAGAAAAATATGAATTGACTTACTTAATTGTCATTTAGGGTCGGTGCTTAAAACTTTACTTAATTTTAAGAATAAATCCTTGATTTGATGACAATTTACGATCGCCTATTATTAATCATAGAGACTGAAAACACTTCAGTAGCCGCGTTTGAGAGAAAAATTGGCGTGGGTAGAAATTCTTTATCTTCTGCGCTTCGAAATAAATCTTCCATTGGTCACACTTTACTGGCCAAAATTACAATCATTACCCTAAATATTCAATTGATTGGATTGTATATGCCAAGGATTCTCGTCTCACCAAACCCATCACATTTCTAACCAAAATAAAAAAAATGTATAAAGCTTGGGAAATTAAGGATTAGGAGAAAATTTGATTCGATGATGCTGTTTTTAAACAGCTCAAATTCAACTGTGAACGCGACAGGATTCGAACCTGTGACCGTCTGCTTAGAAGGCAGATGCTCTATCCAACTGAGCTACGCGTCCTAAATTTATCAGTAAAACAATAGTTTTACCCTAAACTTTTGGCAAATATAATACTTCCATCTTTTTTAGTGCAAGACCATATGATATTATTAAAGATTATGGGTGTTTTTTTTAATAAAAATGTTTGGTTTTATTATATTGGTTTGGTAATCAATACCCAATGAATCGAAAAACATTTATAAAAAATACGGTAATGATGGGAGCGGGTGGCATGTTTCTCCCCAGTCTCAAAAGCTATGCACTTTCAAAATCAACCCAAGACATTTCAGCCAATGACCAAATCAATATTGGAAGTATCGGTATCAACGGTATGGGCTGGGGAAACACATTGAAAGCCATTGAAGTTCCCGGAGTAAACCTTGTGGCGGTCTGTGATGTGGATCAAAATGTCATCCAAAAAAAATTAAACCACAAAGCCGTTGCACCCATAAAAGAAAAAATCAAAATCTACGATGACTACCAAAAAATGCTGGAACAAAAAGACATTGACGTAGTCTATATTGGTACACCAGACCATTGGCACGCATTGATGATGATCGATGCTGCAGCAGCAGGAAAACACGTATATGTTGAAAAACCCATCGGCAACTCCATAGCAGAATGTAAAGCAATGGTCGCTGCACAAAAAAAATACGGAAGTATCATTCAGGTAGGTCAATGGCAAAGAAGCACCATTCATTTTCAGGAAGCCATGGCATTCGTGCACAGTGGTAAACTGGGGCCGATCAGAACCGTTAAGGTTTGTTGTTATCAGGGATGGATGCGTCCACAACCCAAAGTCGCCAACAGTGAACCACCCAAAGGTGTTGACTATGACGCTTGGTTGGGGCCCGCTCCCAAAAAACCTTTTAATGCCAGTAGATTTCATTTCCATTTCAGATGGTTTTGGGATTATGCCGGAGGATTAATGACCGATTGGGGGGTGCATCTGCTGGACTATGCATTGATTGGTATGAAGGCTGCCGTTCCCAAAACCATAGTAGGCCTAGGGGGGAAATTTGCCTATCCCGATTTAAGTCAGGAAACTCCCGATACCCTCACCACACTCTACGAATTCGATCAGTTCAATTTGGTTTGGGATTCTGCCATGGGCATCGACAATGGCTCCTATGGGAGAGATCATTGTATTGCTTTTATTGGAAACAGTGCAACTTTGGTTCTCGACAGAGGGGGTTGGGAAGTCATTGAGGAAAAAAGAAGTAAAAACAAGGTATTGGTCCCTTTACAAAAGAGATCAAACAATGGTCACCAAGAACACCAGTTCAATTTCATACAAGCCATTAGAGAAAATAAACCAGAAATGTTAAATTGTAATGTCGAGGATGCAGCAAATGTTGCTGTAGTAGCTCAAATGGGAAACATCTCGTTCAGGGCCAATCAAAAATTAAGTTGGTTGGCCGAAAAAAATCAATTCGACGACCCAAAAATAAATAATGCTTACATTGCTAAAGAATATTTTAACGGTTATCAACTACCCAAATTTGACTGATCTTCTCAATGAAAAAAATATTATCCACAGCACCCGGTAGGGTATGTCTGTTTGGAGACCATCAGGACTATCTCGAACTTCCGGTTATTGCATGTGCCATCGATCGCATGATGCAAATCGATGCCGAAGTAAACGGAAAAGATCACTTTGAGATCGATATGCCTGATATGGCTCAAAAAAGGACCATTCTCCTACAACAAGACTTTGATGAAATTGAAAGAGGTGATTTTCTAAAAATTGCGCTCAAAGTCCTTCAGAAAAGACAGATCGTCCCCACCAAAGGGTATCGTTTGACCATCACCAGTGAGATTCCCATCAATGCCGGTTTATCAAGCTCTTCGGCATTGACCATTGCATGGATTCAATTTCTTATTGCTGCTTTTTCTGATCGATCGTTTTCTCCACAAGAATTGGCACTTCTTGCCTATGAAACCGAGGTGATCGAACTTGGGTCCTCCGGAGGAAAAATGGATCAATTTACCATTGCCATTGGTGATACTATTTTCCTGGATACTCATACAGATCGTGTACAGAAATTTAATGATGTAGACCTGGATCTGGTTGTAGGGGTATCCGGTTTGTCCAAAGATACTTTTGGAACCCTTTCCCATCTAAAAAGTAATGCATGGAAGGCCATCAATCAAGTCAAAGTCCAAATCCCGGAATTTGATATTGCCTCGACAACCGTTAATGAACTTAATAAAAATCTCACATTGGTCGAAACTTCACTTAAACCGTTTTTATATGCAGCGGTTTGCAATCACGATATTACTCAAAAGGCATTGAAAACATTGGAACAAGAGCAGTTTAATCCTCAAATTTTGGGCGAATTGATGAACGAACATCATCACATCCTAAAATCCTACCTCAAAATCACTCCCCCTTTAATGGATAAAATGATTGATGCAGCCAATGAAAATGGAGCATTAGGCAGTAAAATTGTCGGATCGGGCGGAGGCGGTTGTATGGTTGCCATTGTCCAAGATCAAAACCAAAATCAAATCATTGAAGCCATCAAAGCCACAGGGGCAGAAGATGCTTTCGCCGTAAACATTACAAAAGGAGCTACCTTAAAATAAACCATCATGACCGAAAACATAATCATTTTAGCAGGAGGAGCTTCCTCTCGAATGAAAAAATCAACCGATCAAAATCTACCCCCCGACAAGGTTGCACAAGCCAACCAACTAAGTAAAGGCTTGATCGAATTGGGGGGGAAACCCTTTTTGAGCTATTTGCTGGATAACATTTTACAAGCAGGATTCAAAAATATTTACATCATCACCGGAGAGAACTCCCAAATGTTTCGTCGGGCTTTTGAAAACAATCCCGACTTTGTGGATCTCAACATACAATTTGCTACCCAATACATACCGGAGGGACGCGAGAAACCCTATGGAACTGCAGATGCTTTGTACCAGTGTATAGAGCAAAATTCCAATCTAAAAGAAGATACATTTTGTGTCTGCAACAGCGATAATCTGTACTCATTGAACGCCTTAAAAAATCTTAAAAATGCCAATTCACAACAAGCAATTTTGGCCTATGATATCGACCACCTAAAATATCCTAGAGAGAGAATCGCACGTTTTGCAGTGATGAAGTTTGATGATGATTACAATCTGACAACCATAGTCGAAAAGCCAGAAACCGATAAAATAGTCGATTATACCGATGCACATCAGAAAATCAGGGTGAGCATGAATATCTTTTTGTTCGATGGAAAATCATTTTTCAAATACCTGGAAAGTTGCCCCGCTCATCCCGTCAGAGACGAAAAAGAACTACCCACCGCTTTGGTGAATATGATTGAGGACAACATCAAGGTTATGGGAATTCCCATTGGCGAACATGTTCC
>CALKCR010000057.1:0-30059 GCA_938082715.1 uncultured Flavobacteriaceae bacterium
GTAATTGAATCTTGAGCACTCAAGAAATTAGAGACTACAAAAATACAAGCAAATAATAAATAAATTTTTTTCATTTTAATAATTTAAGGTTAATAATACCAAACATAAACAATTTACTTTTAATATAAAAGTAAATAAAAGTGCCATTCCACTTGAACCAACCCGTCCTAAATCATACATGTATGCTTCAAGAGGTATTAATGGGAACTTCTTCTTAAACTTTTTCACCAAAGTTTGAAGTTCAGGATGTGATATTAATTCTTCAGAGTCCAATTATCTATATTAAGCTTTAAACTAAGATAAGAGGAATTGCTGGATTACCTACCCATCTGAGCAACCCACCCATGAAATAAAAACTGATTTTAATTTTAGGGAATGGGGGGTCAGATATGAAAGTTTTGTTCTGATTTTTTTTGGGAAAACTGACAAGATTTACTGACAGATTTTAGGGTATTTACTGTCAGTTTCTATATATTTAATGATTATTAATAGTCAGATGGTATAGTCTTTTCACCATCTGTATTAGTGGCTAAGCCCAATAAAAAAAGGCCTTCAAATGAAGACCTTAGTGTAGCGAGAGGGAGACTTGAACTCCCGACCTCCGGGTTATGAATCCGACGCTCTAACCGGCTGAGCTACCTCGCCATTTTCAATTCGCAAATATAAAATTATAATTTTTAGTGAGGCTTTGAACTTTCAAAAAAAATTACCTCTTTGAGTGGCACCTAAACTTTTTTGTATATATTAACATCAAAATATTGCCTTGATGAGTAAAAAGACCTTCTTTTCTGTAGAGTATGATTTCCACGCCTCACCTCAATTGTTGTATCAATACCTTTCTACACCCTCTGGTTTGTCAGAATGGTTTGCTGATAACGTCAATTCAAGGGGTGAAAACTTCCTTTTTATTTGGGACGATACTGAAGAAAAGGCAAAGTTGATACAGAACAAATCTAATGAAAGAATTCGATTTCAATGGGACAATGGTGAGGAAGATGATGCCGACTATTATTTTGAATTTAAGATTGAGGTGGATGAGATCACCAAGGACGTTTCTTTGGTCGTCTCCGATTTTGCCGATGAAGATGAATTGGATGAGTCCAAACTACTCTGGGATAATTTGATCTCTGACCTGAAACAAGTTCTAGGTTCTGCCTAAACCTTTTTTGATGATTAATTTTGACGGGAATTGTTTTCCCAGCCTTAATGCTGCTCCTGAGGAATTACTTAGCACCCTGACTTCTCTGCCGATTCACACGCATCATTTGATTGTATTTAAAGGCATAATAAGTCTGTTGGAATCGCATTATTTTTCGATTATGGCAGCCTTGAGAAGATTTAGAGTAGATATCCCCATGCACTTTACTTTGGACTATTTTCAGGAACAAACCGATCGCCTGAACGATTTTAACAACAGCCTGGCAGATGTTCAAAAGCTTAGCCTAAAATTTTACAGAAAAAAAGATCCCACTCAAGCAGCAGCAGTGACCCCCATTTGTTTTTTGATGCAAATCGATCAAACCTCATGGGATTCTGGCACACTGGACTTGACTTTGTACAAGGATCACTATATTTTAGCCGATGATTATTCCAATCTTTTTCAGACCAATGCCTCTTTACGTAAACTGGGACAGGTATTTGCCTACGAAAACGGTTTTGGTGCGGCACTGCTTATTAACAATCACAAAAGACTTGTGGAGAGTACCCACGGTTCTGTTTTTTTAATTAAAAACGAAAACCTTCAAACCCCAGCACTTTCTGAGGGAGCAGTAAATACTGTTTTGCGTTCTGCTTTTATAGACTTTTTAAAAAAGGAAAGAAAAATCGAGGGAGTTGAAACGGAAATACCGGTATTTTCAATCCAACAAGCCCGGGAGGTGTTTTTGATTTCCTCCGCCCATGGGTTTGTAAACATTAGTCAATTCAGGAAGAAGAGATTCGAAACTCAAAAGGCCGAAGCTTTAGCTGAACAATTCCTAGATTACTTGAAAAATCAATTGTGATAAGGATTTTCTGGCGTATTAGACCAAATGACATACTTACCTCCCAAGGCCATCATTTGATCTTTCCACAAGTACTCTGTTTGGTGAGATAAAATCTTGCCCGCAAAAGGATTTTCGACAACCACCCATGATTTGGCTCCAATTTCTTGTTGCAGTTGCCCTTTTGACCAGCCTGAATAGCCCAAAAAGAATCGGATGTCTTTAGGGCCGAGTACTCCGTCCTTGACCAGTGCCAGTACCTTTTCAAATTCTCCTCCCCAAAATAGTTTATTGTCTATTCTAATACTCCCCGGGATCAAATGTCCGGCGTTGTGAATAAAAAACAAATTGTCTTGTTCCACCGGGCCTCCATTGTAGAGAGGAAAATTCATTTGAATTTCGGGTAAAACATCTTTGATTTCATAGCTTAAGGGCTTGTTGATGATGAAACCCAGAAAACCGGATTCTTTTTTTTCTACCATGATCACGATGGATCGGTGAAAATTATGATCCCCAAACACCGAAGGTTCGGCAATAAGAAGTTTTCCGGATTCCATTAATTGTTTAATTGTAGGTTTTACAAACATAATTTAATCAATTAATGAGTGAATGCCAAAAAAAAAGCCTCCCAATGGGAAGCTTTAATTGTTTTTGGTTTTTAATGCTTAGTTGACAGAGCCAGATAATTCAGCACCAGCTTTAAATTTCACAACATTTTTGGCTGCAATTTTGATGGTGGCTCCAGTTTGAGGGTTTCTACCTTCTCTCGCAGCTCTTTTAGAAACTGACCAAGACCCAAATCCAACTAGGGAAACGCGTCCTCCTCCTTTAAGCGTTTTACCAACGCTACCAATTAAAGATTCTAGCGCTGCTTTTGCAGCCGCTTTGGAGATGCCAGCATCGGCTGCAATAGCATCAATTAATTCTGATTTGTTCATAATCTAATAGGTTAATTATTATACTGACAAATTTATACCCTTTCCTAAAAGACCAAAGAAAATTCTGCTCAAATCCCCATTATTGTTAATAAAAACTACTATTTGTTGATAATGGCAGCACTTTAAGCTCAAGAAACTTCCAGTTTATTGGAAAATGAACTGCCATTCAGTAAGTCAATGGCACTCATTTGTTTTTTGTTGGGGAACTGTAAAATCTTGCAGTTTAGAAAGCCCGACGGATGTGCGATTAGGATTTTTTTATCTTTTATAATGACTTGATTGGGAGCAAAATTATGTTTTTCCTTGAGAATTTCTGCTTCAAATATTTTAATGACCGCTACTTTTTGGTCTTCGATCCAATTAGATCTCGCCCCTGGGTAGGGTGATAAGCCTTTGATTTTTGCATGAATCACTTCAAGCGGTTGATCCCAATGGATAAAAACATTTTCTTTATTGAGCTTGGGAGCGACTTTTTCTGTTCCTTTGGTTTCTTGTTTTTGAGGGCTGATGGACGACTCAAATATTCTTTTGATGGTTTTACAAATCAATTCACTTCCCTTTGCTGCCAGTTTATCGTGTAGGCTCCCAGCGGTATCTTGCTCTTCAATGACCACTTTTTCCTGAAGTAAAATGGCTCCAGTATCGATTTCTTCGTTGATGTAAAAAGTAGTTACTCCACTGTATTTTTCTCGATTGATAATCGCCCAGTTGATCGGTGCGGCACCCCTGAACTCCGGGAGGAGGGAGGCATGAAGATTAAAAGTTCCCCGGGTAGGAATTGACCAAACAGCCTTGGGTAACATGCGAAAGGCAACAACGACCATTAAATCTGGCTTCAATTCACTCAATTGTTCAGTGAACTCTGGGTTTTTTAGGTTGCTGGGTTGTAAAATCGGAAGGTTTCGGGCTTCAGCAAAATCCTTTATCGCCGAGGTTCTTATTTGTCTTCCCCGACCTGCAGGACGATCTGGTCCAGTTACTACTGCAACTATATTGAACTTCTCTTCTACGATTTTCTCCAAACACTTGACCGCGAATGGTGGAGTTCCAAAAAATATAATTCTTTTGCTCATTTAAGGTAAAACTGATTGGTTGTATTCAAGCCGATGATGTTTTCTTCCAACATCTCGTGCAAATCTATCACAATGGAATCATTTGATGAACCTAATTGCACCCCTATTTGATAGGCACTGTGTGCTTCTTTTTGAAGGATTTTTATGATTTCCAATCTGACCAAGCTGTCCGGCTTGCTATTTTTTTGGCAGCTTTTTGCCGAACATTGCCGACAAGTGCCTGACTTTTTCTCTCCAAAATAACGCAGAATTTTATTGCGTTTGCATTCGAACCTTTCAAAAGCATAGTCGAGCATATAAGCTATTTTCTTTACCTTAAGTTGATTGTGGGCTACAGTTCTTTTAAGAAAAGGATTGAGGGTGTAATTGTCTTCGCGTGGCACTTTCCAGTAGAGTTTGATATCAGTATTCGATTGTTGATATTCCACAATATTCTCTTTGTTCATCAAACTCAATTGTTTTTGAATTTGATCAAAACCCAAGTCTAAGAGGTCGGCGACTTGTCCCAAATTGATTTTCTTTTCTTTTCTAAAAAGCTCCTCATAATTGCGCATTAAAAATTGAAGTATCCTGGCGGCATCGTCCCCTTGCTCAGACCTCCTTAGTGCCTCTGCAGGGCTGCCTATGATCTTTAAATGGGTTTGGGTCTCGTGGGTGTATTGCATCTCCAAAACCCCTTCTCTATCTAATATACCAAAACAATGCTGTGCTTTTTTTGGGTGAAACTGATAGGCATTACAAAAGTCCTTTAGGTTGAGTTTGTATTCCTCTCCTTCGCCTTCACCATAGGCGATGTTGAGATAGTCACAAAGTTTTTTAAAAAATCGTTTGAGGTATTTGGAGTCGGGAAGATGACTCAAAAACTGATTTTCTAATCGATTTTTGTCTGCGGGATGTACCAAAAGAATTCCTTCCGATGGCAGTCCATCTCTTCCCGCTCTGCCTGTTTCTTGGTAATATGACTCCATGCTTTCCGGCATGATCAAATGAATCACTTTCCTGACATTGCTTTTGTCAATTCCCATTCCAAAAGCATTGGTCGCTACCATGATGGGCCGGATTTCGTTTTTCCAATCTTCCAGACCTTGTTTTTTTTGTCTGGCCTCCAATCCGCCGTGATAAAACCCCGCTTTCAATCCCCATCTTTGGATTTGTTGGGCGGTATTTTCAGTTTTGGAACGCGATCGACAATAGATAATGATTGATTCACCCGGGGAGTTGGTCAATAATTTTTTTAAGCGTCCCATTTTGTCCTCTGCATAACAAACTTGGTATTGAATGTTTTCTCTTTCAAAAGACTTGCTGAAGATTTTGGGATGGATCAACCCTAAGGTAGTGGTGATGTCTTTCAATACTTTTGGGGTTGCTGTAGCAGTAAGTGCCATAAAGGGGGTCTTGGGAAACAGGGGTCTTAAATTTTTTATGAGCCTAAAAGCAGGCCTGAAATCATGTCCCCACTCAGAAAGACAATGGGCCTCATCGATGGCAATACCCTTGATGGGTAGCTTTTCTATTTGGTGAAGAAATTCCCCACTGGTAAGTCTTTCCGGAGAACAATAAATCAATTTGAAATTGCCGTTACGGGCATTTTCCAATTGACGATAAATATCATTTTTACCTCCCAGACTCTCAAAAAACATCGATTTGATACCACGTTGGTTGAGTTGATTGACCTGATCTTGCATCAGAGAAACCAGTGGAGAGATGACTAGAGTTTGACCTTGGTCTAGCAATGCAGGCAGTTGATAACAAATGGATTTTCCGCCACCGGTGGGCATCAAAACCACGCTGTCTTTTCCCTTGAGATAATGTTCGATCACTTCTTGCTGTAAGGGCCTATAGGCATCGCTTTTCCAATAGCGCTGTAAGTAATCAAGCATTTTTTCCATGATCCAAGTACTCCAATAGGGTCGAAATTCTTACTTCCGGTGTTTGAATAGGAATTTCAAAGATGGGTATATTGTTTTTTTGATAGGTGTTTTTGATGTAAAAATAGAGCTTTTCAGCTTCTTCAAAATCTTCCTTTCGCTCGTTGTCCTTGATGTATATTTCTTTCCAAGGAGGGAGCAGCAGCGCCATATCATAAGTGTAATTTGATAGGTCAAATTTTTGGGAATCATAGGGCGCGCCAATGCATTCCAAATAGGCCACTACATCGTGTAAACCCCTGTCGAAAAAAACATATGTTTTTTGCGCTTTGCCCAAGCTTGGTCCGGATTTTTTGTATTGTTCCTCTCTTCCTTTCCAGACTTCCTCACTAAAAAAGAGGGGTTGTGATTTAAAAATGTTGGTTTCTCCCTTTTTTTGAGTACTTTGGATTAGAATTCTCGAATATTCGTCAAAACATTTGTACCCTTTGTCTCGCAACAAGTTTACCAAAGTGGTTTTGCCACTTCCCGGCCCCCCGCTTATCACAATTTTTTTATTTTTAATCAGAGGCATGGTGCTTCTAAAATTATGGAGATATCAACTATATTTGTACAAAATAATATTCCTAGATGAATTCGAAGGAAAATCCCGATGATTTTTACGAAAGATTCCAACAACAGCTGGAGGAATCGCAAAACTGGCCAGGTCTTTACATGTTCAAATTTATCGTAAAGTCAAACACTCATCAAATCGATAAACTCAAAGATTTATTCAACAACCCTTCTGAAGGTGTATCCTTGGTCAACTCCTCTAAAAATAAGTTTCAAAGCCTCACCATTACCATTGAAATGAAATCTCCACTGGAAGTGATTGCTATCTATAAAAAAGCTTCTGAGTTTGAGGGCGTTATCATTTTGTAATAAATCCTGTATTTAAATAGCCGATTATTTGAATTTTAGTAAATTGCAATTTTCCAACCTCATTTAAGACAAATTTTTTCCCTTCATGGAAACACTACAATACAATACCAAAAGAACCCAATTGATCATACCTGAGTATGGCAGGCACGTTCAGTTGATGATTAATCAAATCTTGGAAACCCAGGATCGTGAAGAGCGCAATAAAATGGCAAGGGCGGTTATTGGGATCATGGGTAATATGAACCCCCACTTGCGTGATGTTCCCGATTTTCAGCATAAATTGTGGGATCAACTTTTTATCATGTCCAATTTCCAATTGGATGTGGACAGTCCCTTCGAAAAACCACAGCAGGAAGTTTTGGAGCAGAAACCAGATCGCTTGGCATATCCTCAAAGAAACCCCAAGTATCGTTTCTATGGCAACAACATCAAAAGCATGATCAATGTGGCGATGAATTGGGAGGATGGGGATCTTAAAAATGCGCTGGTTTACAACATTGCCAATCACATGAAAAAATGTTTCTTGAACTGGAACAAAGACACGGTACAGGACGAGGTCATTTTCAATCATTTACTGGAATTATCCGACAATAAACTGAAAGTTAGGGAAGAGGATCTTCCATTGACAGACGCCTCTGAATTTCTTAAAATTCGTTCCAAAAATGGCAATGGTTCCAAAAACAACCAAAAACAGAGGAACAAAAGAAACAACAGTCGTAAAAGATATTAATTTACAGTTTTAATGGGTAGTTTTCAGATTGAAGGAGGTCATCGTTTAAAAGGTAACATCACCCCACAAGGGGCAAAAAATGAAGCTTTACAGATTTTGTGTGCTGTCTTGCTCACAGAAGAAACCGTTACCATTTCCAACCTTCCAGATATTGTTGATGTCAATAAACTCATTGGATTGCTCCAAAAAATGGGAGTAAAAGTAGCCCAACTGGAAAAAGGAAAGTTTGCATTTACGGCCGATGCGATAGATCTTAACTTTCTTGAATCCCAAGAGTATAAAACCGATGCCAAACAGTTGAGAGGGTCGGTAATGCTCGTTGGCCCGATGTTGTCAAAATATGGCAAGGGATCAATTCCACGCCCCGGAGGAGATAAGATTGGAAGGAGAAGGCTGGACACTCATTTTGAAGGTCTTAAGCTACTGGGCGCAAATTTTAACTACAACAAAGAAGATTATTTTTACACTGTCACTGCAGATCAACTGCAGGGTCGTGATCTTTTGTTGGAGGAGGCTTCGGTAACAGGAACCGCCAATATTGTAATGGCTGCGGTTTTGGCTCAAGGAACCACCACCGTCTACAACGCTGCCTGTGAGCCCTACCTCCAACAATTGTGTAAAATGTTGAACAGTATGGGGGCTAAAATTTCTGGCATAGGCTCCAACCTCCTTAACATTGAAGGGGTAAGTACTTTGTCCGGCACAGAACACAGGGTGCTGCCCGATATGGTCGAGATAGGCAGTTGGATTGGATTGGCTGCGATGACCAAAAGCGAAATTACCATACAAAATGTCAGTTGGAACGATTTGGGGCAAATTCCCAACGTATTTTCAAAACTCGGGATAGAGCTTCAAAGAAAGGGGGATGATATTCTTATCCCTTTCCATGATAATGGGTATGAGATCCAAAGTTATATCGACGGCTCTATATTGACCGTTTCTGATGCTCCTTGGCCCGGTTTTACACCCGACCTGCTGAGTATTGTGCTGGTTGTAGCCACTCAAGCCCGAGGAAGTGTATTGATCCACCAAAAAATGTTTGAAAGCCGACTGTTTTTTGTGGACAAACTTATTGACATGGGTGCCAAAATCATTTTGTGTGATCCCCACCGCGCAACAGTAATTGGTCATGATTTCAAATCTCAACTCAAAGCTACTGTGATGACCTCGCCAGACATCAGAGCCGGTATTTCTTTGTTGATTGCTGCGCTATCGGCAAAAGGCACCAGTACCATTCACAATATCGAGCAAATCGATCGCGGTTACGAAAACATCGAAGGTCGTTTAAAAGCCATAGGCGCTAAGATTACCCGATTGCAAGCCTAAATACTATGAAAGCCCCCATCCTATTTTTCCTTTTACTTGCCTACAACCTTCAGGCTCAATTCATCACAGCTAAGGTATTGGACGCGGAAACCCGCCAACCATTGCCCTTCGTCAATATTGGTGTTTTAAATAAAAATTCAGGTACGGTATCCGATGAGTATGGGGACTTTTCATTGGAACTCAACCCAGAATTCCTTTTGGACACATTGCGCTTTTCGATGATCGGTTTTGGAAAAAAAGATTTTGTGGTGCAAGATTATTTGGATCAAGAGAAAGCGGAAAACATCATTTTATTGAAAGAAGAAGCCCTCTTATTGGAAGGGGTTACGGTCATTCAAAAAAAAACAAAAAATACAATCGGAGGGTTTTAGGCAACAAAACCGAATCTAAAACCTTGGTCGGAGGATTTACTTCAAACGACCTAGGAAATGAAATAGGTTTTATCTGTAGGATTCGAAAAAGCCCCACTTTTGTTGAGGCTTTCAATTTATCCATTGCCAAAAACACCTACGCCAGTGTTCGTTTTCGACTCAATTTTTACAGTCTCAATCAAGGAATGCCCGATGAAAACCTATTGGATGAGACGATTATGATCGAGACGGACACCGAATCAGGCAGGGTTAGCCTTGACCTCAAACCCTATGATATTGTAATGGAGGACGATTTTTTGGTTTCCATCGAGTGGATTGAAGATTTGGGCTCCGGAGAACTGTTGTTTTCTGCGGGATTTTTTGGCTCCAACCTCTATGCCCGTGCAACCAGTCAGGGGACATGGACTCAGATGGGGGTTGCGGCCTATGGTATGAATGTAGAGGTTGTTTATTGATTCAATTCATCTTATTTTCCCAAATTATCGCTTAGAAACCTTATTGTTGCTGATTCCTCTTTGACGGCTGCATTTAAAACGGTCTACTTCGGTTCCCCGCTGTTTGAGATGCTTGGTTTTTCGGCCTTGAACTCTGGCACGCCACATTTTAAAGCTGCTTGACTTCATTTCAAGGCGCATCATCCGAATTACTTGTTCTTCCTTGAGCCCAAATTGCATTTGAATGGCATCAAAGGGCGTTCGGTCTTCCCATGCCATTTCAATGATTCGGTCTATCTGTTCCGGTCTCAGGTCGATCTGTTTTTTCATGTTGATTGTTATCAGGTGATTCTAATGATCGTTTTTTGGATGTTTTATCTCATTAAACTGTTCCGATCGGTCAAAGTATGTTTTGCCAAAATTCTCTTTCCTTCTTTCCTTACCGGGGCACTTTTGGACAAAGGCCAAAGCGAGCTGGTTGCAAGTTTCCTTGCTTTTTGTAAATCAACAATAGGGTGGGGGTAACTTTTTCCGGGTTCAAAACCGTAAATACCGGCTTCAATTGGCGTCAGTTCCCAGGGGCTATGAATCATTTCTTGCGGTAGCATTTTCAATTCCGGTAACCATTGTTTTACAAACTGCCCATTGGGGTCGTGTTCTTGACCGTTTTTTACAGGATTGTATATCCTCAGCATATTGATACCGGTTACCCCTGCTTGCATTTGCAGTTGGGGATAGTGAATACCGGGTTCAAAATCCAAAAATTGTCTGGCCAAAAAATGTGCGCAAGCCTGCCAAGGTTGCCAAAGGTGGTGGGTAAAAAATGAGACTACCATGGAGCGCATTCTAAAATTCAAATAACCGGTTTCGACCAAACAACGCATGGCGGCATCTACCAAAGGCACTCCGGTTTGGCCCGTTTCCCATGCATGTATGTGTTTTTTATTGAGGGGTTGATCCAACTGGTGGTAACCCTTATTGATACTCTTAAACTCCATGGAGCACTCCATTTCAAATTTTTGAATAAAGTGAGATTGCCACCGCAATCGTGAACCAAAAGGTTTCAATGCAAAGCTTCTATTGCCCTTTATTGACTCATATTCTGTTTTTTGTAAAACTTGACGCATCGATAGGTTCCCAAAGGCCAGATAAGGGGACAAGCGGCTACAGCTTCTTCGAGACAAATCGGGTTTGGAGATGTGCTTTTGGTAATTCCTGTACCGGTCTTTAAAAAAAGAATTGAGATACCTCACGGCATATTGACTGCCTCCCAACTGACGTAGGGAGTGGGGTTCTACCTCCAATTCCACTGTTGGTATATGATTTTGTAACTGATCAATGTCCCTTTTGGTAAACAACACTCCCTTTTTGAAAGGGGTATGTACGATGGTTTCATTCATCAAAGCATCCCATTTACTCAACCAACCTACTCTATTCTTCATCCCCCTAAAAACCCCTTGTTGGAGGAACTCTTCAAAGAGAATCTGGTTATTCTTAGACCACCGGGCAAATTTGAGATCTCTTTTGTAGGTGACCATAACACCGGTCTCTTGGTGGGCCCATATTTTTTCAATCCGGTATTTTTTTGAAATGGATTCCAGCACCTTTATCAATTCTCCTTTGACAGAGAGCACCCTGCTGTTGTGGGCATTCAATTGCTCATTCAATGCTTTGATGGACTGTTTAATAAAGTCAAAATGTCGGAGACTGTAATGGGGGTTTTCAGACAATATTTCTTCAAAAATATAAAGTAGTAGTACCCTACGCTTTGAAAGCAAGGCATGTCGAAGAGGGGGGTGGTCTTCGAGGCGTAAATCTCTTTTTAGCCAAACAATATGTATGGGTTCCAGATCAGAATTCATCGGGATTTTCGATTATGGAAAATGCTCTGTTTTTTATTTCTTCCTTTTCTAGGGCTGGAATTTTTTCCAAAAGCCGCAGCATCATGGCCATTCGGTTATTTTTACTAAAATGCTCTTTTTTGTTGTCCAAAAAGTTCCAGTACAAACTGTTGAAAGGACAGGCATCTTCACCGGTTCTTTTGCTACGGTCATACTTACATTCCTCACAATAGTTACTCATTTTGTGGATGTAGGAGCCCGACGAGACATAGGGTTTTGTAGCGACAATTCCACCATCGGCCCACTGGCTCATGCCACGGGTATTAGGTAACTGTACCCATTCGATGGCATCGGCATAGATGCCCAAATACCAAGCATCGACCTCATCGGGATGGCACTGGATCAACAAGGCAAAATTACCGGTTATCATCAATCGCTGTATGTGATGAGCATAGGCTGTTTCCAATGAATCTGTTATGCTTTCCTTTAGACAATTCATTTTGGTTTTTCCGGTCCAATAGAAGTCGGGAAGTGTATTGAAGTTTTCTAGTTTGTTCTGGGTTTTGTAGTTCGGCATTTCACGCCAGTAAATGCCCCGCATGTATTCTCGCCACCCCAGTATTTGTCTTACAAATCCTTCAACTTGTGAAAGAGCAATGCGCTCTTGATTCGTTTCGTAGTATTTGATGACCGCACCCATGACCTCCAATGGGTGAAGGATTTTGGTGTTGAGTGCAAATGAAATTCTAGAATGAAAAAGATTACGCTCAGCCGTATGCATGGCGTCTTGATAATCTCCAAAATGCACCAATAAGTGTTCACAGAAATAGTTGAGTTGCTCTAGGGCTTCCTCTCGATCGGCCGGGAAAAGATAACTTTCGGCATCATAGGCTCCTATGGATTTAATTTCTGCCTTGATGATGGATTCATAAACTTGTTGATTTCCCTTTTTGTAGGTGCGGTAGGGTTGAGGAATGGGAGGCTCCCCTTTCCATTTTTTACGGTTGTTTTTATCAAAATTCCATTTCCCTCCCAAAGGTAGACCTTGTTCCATCAAAAGGTTGTATTTCTTGCGCATATCGCGGTAGAAGAACTCCATGATGAGTTGCTTTTTTCCTTCAAAAAAAGATTTTAGATCCCGTCTGGTGGTTAAAAAATGCTCCGTATCAAAGCTTTCTGAGGGTATGCTGATGTTTTTACAGATAAACTTGAGTTGTTCGTCCAAACGGTATTCGTCAGGGAGTTGGTATTCGAATTTTTCAATCCCTTTTTCAGTGATGAGTTCTTTGATGTTTTCCTCTAATGATTTTATGGAGGCATTGCTGTTGATGTCGAAATAGAGTACTTGATACCCTCGATTTTGAAGGTCTGAGGCAAAGGCCCGCATGGCAGAAAAAAAGGCAACTATTTTTTGAATGTGATGCACTACATAATTTGTCTCCTGATGCAATTCGTAAAGAACGTAGAGCGTAGATTCATCTTTTTTATCGAACCAAGAGTGTTTCAGATTCAGTTGATCTCCCAGTACCAGTCTTAGTGTCATCAAAATAAAGTTTTTTGAAGCCAAAGATTCTGGAATTTTCCATTGGGATCATAACGCTCGGCTTGCCATTGTAGGTCAAATTTTCGATCTCGGGGGTCGTTGCCCACTCCTGAGACATACATCCAGTTGCCATAATTGCTGTGTACATCGTAGTCTACTAAAAGCGATTCAAAATAGGCTGCTCCGATCCGCCAGTCCATTTTCATGTCCTTGGCAAAATAACTGGCCACATTTTGTCGCCCGCGATTGCTCATCCAGCCACTTTGTTTCAGCTCGATCATGTTGGCATTAACAAAAGGTTCAGGGGTGCGTCCTTCTGCCCATTGATGAAATCCTTCCAATTCAGTGTTCCAGTAGTAGTCTCTATCTAAAATCCCGCCAATTTTAAAGATTTTGTTTTCGTGTTTTAAGGAAATGTATTTAAAATAATCCCTCCAAATCAATTCAAAAATTAGCCAATAGGTCGATTGGTTTTTTTGGATTTCTTTTTCATAGCGTTTGATTTCCCAATAGATGGTTTTTGGGGATAGGCTTCCATTGGCCAGCCATGGGGAGAGTTTAGAGCTGTAGTCAGTCCCCAGCAACCCGTTGCGGGTATTCTTGTAAAAGGATAATTTTTTGCTTTTCCAGAAATAATGATCCAATCGCTGCATTCCAGCCTTTGTTCCTCCCAAAAAGGGAAAGGCTGATCTTTGGTCTTTTTTCATTGGGGTCAAGCCCAAATGAAATAAACTGGGAACTTTATCATCAACCGTAATGCGGTTGGAGGTAGGCAAGGCGGCAGGGCCGGGGAAAGATGGCCGCAACTGAACTTCTTTTTCACAACGTTTTCTAAAGGCGCCAAAGACCTCCGGTACTTGTGAGCGTGAGAAAGGCAAATCACTCGGATGAAAGAGAAATTGTTCATAATGCCTGTTCCATGTGATGCTGGAATCAATTTGTGCTGATACGGCCTTCTCTTCTTTTTTTTCTTCTTCAGTCCATTCGTGTTGTAGGTAAATTTCCTTTACGTTGTATTTTTTGATCCATTCGGGGAGTACTTTTTCCGGAGTCTTTGTGTCAATGATCAAGGAAATGTTCAACGATTTCAGTGCTTGTTGTAAAGCTTGAACACTTTCAATGAGGAATTGGGCTCTAAACCGGCCTGTTTTTTTGAAACCCCATGGATGGGTGTGGTAGTGCTTTGGGTTGAAAGTGAAGCAGGCCACAACTCTTCGACCGCTTTCTACGGCCTTTTTCAGTCCAAGATGATCCGCAGTTCTCAGGTCATTTCTGTACCAAACTAAAGCTGTGTTTTCTGTTTTTGACATTTTTTACTGCAATATTTGATGTTTTCCCAATCGCGCTCCCATTTTTTTCTCCAAGAAAAGGGTCGTTGGCATTCCGGACAGACTTTAGTGGGCAGGTGCTGTTTTTTTATATCTTTCATGCTAGGGTGAGTGCAGCTTTATATTCTTTTAAGCAGCGCTCTCTTGCAAATTTGTGCTCTACTATGGGTTCGGGATAAGTGAGTTGATTTATGTCTTTAACCCATTGATTGATATAGCTGAGATTCTTATCAAATTTTTTGACTTGTTCGTGGGGATTGAAGATCCTGAAATAGGGTGCAGCATCCACACCACATCCGGCGACCCATTGCCAGTTTCCTAAATTACTTGCTTTTTCATAATCAAATAGTTTTTCAGCAAAATAAGCTTCCCCCCATCTCCAGTCGATCAGAAGGTGCTTACACAAAAAACTGGAGACCAACATCCTAACGCGGTTGTGCATGAATCCCGTTTCATTGAGTTGTCTCATGCCCGCATCTACCAGGGGGTAGCCTGTTTTTCCTTGACACCATTTTTCGAATTCTTTTTCGTCATTGCGGTACTCGATTCGATCGTATTGCTTTTTGAAACACTGATCCTCTGTATGTGGATAATGCCAAAGAATTTGCATAAAGAATTCCCTCCAGATCAATTCTTTCAAAAAAGTTGGATTTTCTCTCTCTGCACTTTTTGCGACCAATTTCCTAACGCTTTGGGTACCAAATCTCAGCTCAACCCCCAATCGTGAGGTGGAGTCTATAGCAGGGAAATTTCTGGTTTCCTCGTATTGGTCAATTACATTTTTATCAAATCTGAATTTTTTTGGAACCAATTTTGAAATTTCAAAACCCATTTCATGTAGAGATATTTGAGGGAGAGGCTTGTCGGTATATAGGTTATCTAAATGGTCTTCCGACGGATAGTTTTTTATCCCTTCTTCCTCGAATTTAGCTCTCCATTTTCTGGAGTAGGGGGTATAGACCACATAGGGCTTTCCATCGTCTTTGACCACTTCTTTTTTTTCATAAATGACTTGATCTTTGTAGGTTAAAAAGTCGATTCCTTCTGCTTTGAGAAGAGTACTGATTTCCTCATCACGTTTAATTGCATAGCGTTCGTAGTCATGGTTAGTGATGACATTATCGATGGGAAATTCTCGAATGATTTGTTTAAAAATAGCCTTGGGAGTGCCCCGATAAATTCCAACCGTGCATCTGTTCCCCTTCATAGCGTTATTGATGCCACCCAAGGCGTTTTGAATGAATGTTAGTCTGTGATCATCCTTTGTTAGTTTGTGTATGATTGCTGTATCATAGATAAAAATCGGGATGACTTTATTTTTTCCTCTTAATGCTTCATAAAGTCCTCTGTTATCCTCTACTCTGAGGTCTCTTCTAAACCAAAAAATCGTGAACTTTTCTATGACCGTTAACTTTTTATACTTCCTATTCCACCATCAATGGTAAGGGTTTGCGCAGTCATCCAACTGCTGTGATCGTTTAATAAGAATGCTGTCATTTGAGCTATTTCTTCGGAACTTCCGATCCTTTGCAAGGGATGTCTTGCTGCAGCATTACTTTTTTTGGTGTCGTTGTTAAGAAATTTTTCAGCCAAAGGCGTATCTACAAGAGAAGGAGCGATGACATTAAATCTGATTTTGGGGGCCAGTTCTGCTGCTAATGAACGAGATAAACCTTCCAAAGCTCCTTTTGCTGCGGCGACCGAAGAGTGAAAAGGCATACCCGTTTGTACAGCTACCGTGCTAAAAAACACCACACTGGCAGGTACTTCACTGTTTTGTAATCGTCCCATAACGGCTTGGAGGGTCTTGACCGCTCCCATCACATTGATTGAAAAATCTCTGGAAAAGACTTCCGGTTTTAGACCCTTAAATGGTCTGAGGTTGATAGTACCCGGACAATAAACCAACCCATGGAGGGTTTCTGGTAGACTGGAGACCTCCAATTCGCCATTTTCCACATCGTAGGGTATGAAGTCTACCGATAGTCCATTTAACGCTTCATTGGTTCGGTTGGCTACAATAAGGTTATGGCCGGACTGTAATTGTTTGACCAATGATAAGCCGATGCCCGAACTTCCTCCTACAATCAATATGTTTTTTTTCATTTTAGCTTTTGTATTCTCCGAACAACTCCACCAATTTCTTTTGTCGGTAATTGAATATTTCTTTTAATTTAGGTTGGACGATTATAGGATGCACAATTTGTCCCAATATTCCAAAAGGTACCTTATAGTCAATAATATCTTCCATTTCTATCCCATTTTTTATAGGTCGGATAAAATGTTTGTGATGCCATAAGGCATAAGGGCCAAACCTTTGCTCGTCAACAAAATATTCCCCTTCCTTGACATGAGTGATCTCTGTTACCCACTGGGTTGGGATGCTCATTACAGGGGTGACAATGTACTTGATGATCTGTCCTGGATACATCATTTTTTCGTCACCTCCCAATATTTCAAACCCCATATAGTCGGGGGTAATGGTTTTTAAGTTCTTGGGGTTACTGAGGAACTGCCATGCTTGGTCCATACTGATGGGCAAGTTTTGAACCTCATGTAGTCGATATAATTTCATAAATAAATCTATTACAAAGATAGTAATTGTTTAATGATTTTTACATAATATTAAACAATAAATAAACATTTATAAAGAATTTATTTAAAAGGTGTTTTATAAATTTGAAAAAAATATATCATGAGACTTACTTATTACTTTTTGCTTTTTAATTTTTTATTTGTGGGCGCTTATGCCCAGGTTACTACCCCTCCGGCTAGTCCTAGAGGAAAAATTTCCCAACAATTGGGATTGACTCAAGTCGAGGTGGACTACTCACGTCCCTCTGCAAGAGGAAGAGACATTATGGGAGGTTTGGTTCGTTATGGCGACATCTGGAGAACAGGGGCCAACAAGAATACCACCGTTTCTTTTTCGGATGCTGTGGAGGTTGCGGGTAAACCCCTAGCCGCAGGGAAATACGCTTTATATACCCGTCCCTCTGCTGACCAATGGGAGGTTTATTTTTACAAGAAAAACAATATAGGGAATGCTTCCGCTAATTGGGAGGCGGATCAAGTGGCACTGGCTGTAACGGTTCCTTCGGAATCTTTTGGGCCTATGGTAGAGACATTTACCATCTCATTTTCTGACTTGAACAGTAATGGAGGCACGCTAAACCTGATTTGGGAACATACACTGGTTGCCATTCCTATCAAAGTACCTACCCAAGCCAAAGCATTGGAAAGTATTGATAAAACCCTTACAGGAGAACCTAAATCAGGCGATTATTATCAAGCTGCCGTTTACTATTTGGAAGAGAATAAAGACTTGAAAAAGGCTCAAAAATGGATAGAAAAAGCATTGGTTATGCGCGAAAAACCCGCCTATTGGATGTACCGTCAATATGCCCTGATACTGGCCGAACGCAATGATAAAAAAGCTGCGCTAAAAGCCGTTAAAACATCATTGCAACTGGCCGAAAAAGCCGGTAACAAAGACTATGTCATTATGAATAAAGCATCTATTGCGGAATGGAGTAAATAGTCTTTTTAAATGGTGCAGATCAGCCCCTCCTTATAGGGGGGGTATTTAATAATTTGTATTTAAAAGCTTTGAGTTGCTCCAAATACATTTGTCCGATTTCTTCATTGTAAGGTCGATTTTTGGAGTAGCCTGCTAAAAAGTCCTCAATACTATCATTGATCCATTCCAAGGCTTTGTCCTGATGTCCTTTATGATTTTCATATACAACCCAATAATACTTGGTTTCAGCTGATTGGCCATTGAAATATTTTAATGCCTTTGTCAATTATTCCTAGGACAATTCATATTGTTGATTTTTCAAATATGCCACTCCGAGATTGAGAAAGGCATCGGGCTCCACCCAATCTTCTCCAAAATCTTGGCTTACCTTATCAATGTGTTTTTGGTAATAATCAATTGAATTTTTGTAATCTTTTTATCTCAGATATGCGTGTCCCCCCCAATAATCAACGCTATGGCCTTGGGGAGCATAGATAAAATCGGGGGTTAAATGATTTGTGGTATCAAAATCTGCAATGGCTTTTTTGTTATCCCTGTAAAAGTAGGGGTAGAGATAGCCCCGCCATCCGATCCAACGGGATGAATCACAGGCCACGGCTTGATCCATATACTCCTCTCATTTATGCGGGATTCCTCTTTTAAGATAGGCGATGGATCCTTCTCTTAAGGCATCACAGTGACGGGGATTCAGTTTAATAATGTCTTCAAGTAAATTCATTATCGCAGCTGACCCTTGCGTTCGGACTACTTCATGACTGGTTTGATCATTAATGACCTGCCATTTCTTTTCCACCAATTCAATCTTTTGATCCTGAGCTAAGGTGTCTTCTGAACAGCCAGACAAAAAGATCAAGCTAAGGAATAATTTCAGTGACTTTACCATTTTCAATTCTGTAGGTTAAATGCATATAGTAATTGTGATTATCATCCAGATAGGGATTCCAGTTTATAGGGCTAAAACTTATGTTTTTAAGCTCATTTACTAACTCATCGTTTAAGTCTGTGGGTTGGAGGTTTAAATCCATTTCGATCATCTCATAAAGAAAAACCTCACTTTTAGGATTGATAAAGAACCTCAATGTCAGGTATCCATTTTCCGTAAAATTTGAAGAGTTAAATTTTTCAAGGATCTTTTTACGAAATTGATATTTACTTCTATAGTAAATTTTGGGTGCAGCACTGGAATAGGTGTGGTAGGCCCCTCTGTAAAAGTCTGAAATTAACGCACCATTGTTGGCAAGGGATTCTGGTACCGGGATGTGACCCACTCTATGAATATGAATGGGTTGTCATTGATTTATTTCTAAAATTTTATCAGAAAAAAACCAAAGAGAAAGCTTACAATAAATAGTATTGAGACTCTAAAAAAATTTTTACTGCATTACAAGATATAGGACACCTAATTAGATTAATTATCTAAGTTAAAAAATTACTGTTAAACCCGTTTAACAAAAAAACTATTTTTTACCAATGGTTTGTAGGATGATAGCTGTCAAAACGGTAAGTACAGCCCCAATTACATTGAGCCAAAGGAAGCTTACCCATTCTTGACTAAAGATCACCAATACAAGGATTTCGCTCAAAATAGCAGAATAGAATACTGCATTAGCCCTGATGGTTTTTATAAATATGGCGATCAGAAAAACACCCAGAATGGTACCGTAAAAAAGGGAGCCAATGATGTTGACCAATTGGATCAGGTTTTCAAAGAGATTCCCCACCAGGGCAAATGCAATGGCAATTACACCCCAAAGCAGGGTAAATCCTTTTCCTGCCCATACGTAATGCTTTTCGTCCCCAGTGCCATTGAAACGTTTATATAAGTCAACCACCGTAGTCGCAGAGAGGGCGTTGATCTCAGAGGCAGCAGAGCTCATGGCAGCCGATAGGATCACTGCCAACAGCAGTCCGATCAAGCCTTGTGGCAAGTAATTTAAAATAAAATAGATAAAGACATAGTCCTTGTCGTTGGATTCGACTTGAGGTTGGTTGGCTTCGATGATTTTTTTGGCCTCGGTCCGGTTCCTTTGGGCCTGTTTTTCCAGTTGGAGGTATTTGGCTTGGGAGCCTGTATTAGAGAAAAAATCTTCTTTTTGGAGTTGTTTTTGTTTTTCTTGGTAAATGATGTCGTTGGCGATTTCAAGGGCTTCAAACTTGTTCCCTCCGGGGGTGGATTTTACTTTTTCTACCGCATAAGGATTGAAATGGAGTGGTGCCTTTTCGAATTGGAAAAAGACAAAGACCAAGACTCCGATCAGTAGTATAAAAAACTGCATAGGGATTTTTAAAAATCCATTCATGATCAAACCCCTTTGGCTTTCGGCCAGTGATTTCCCGGAGAGGTAGCGTTGCACCTGGCTTTGATCCGTGCCGAAGTAGGACAGGGCCAAAAACAGCCCTCCCGAGATCCCACTCCAAAAGGTATAGCGATTGTTTGGGTCTATACTGAAGTCTAGGACATTCATTTTATCATTCAATCCCGCCAATCGAAGGGCATTGGAGAAAGAAAGCGTTTCGGGGAGCCCTTTTACTATAAAAATAAAGGCGGCTATCATACCCGAGAAGATGATGAACATCTGTTGTTTTTGGGTGATATTAACAGCCTGCGTCCCACCGATCAGGGTATAAAACACTACCAACAAACCGATGACGACCACCAGTAGTTTAAGATTCCAGCCCAATACCACACTCAAAATGATGGCCGGGGCGTAGATGGTGATCCCGGCTGCCAAGCCCCTTTGAATGAGGAATAAAATGGCGGTTAGGGTTCGGGTTTTAAGGTCAAAACGTTTTTCTAAAAACTCGTAGGCCGTATAGACTTTTAGTTTGTGATAGACGGGTAAGAAAAACAAGCAGATGATGACCATGGCAAAAGGCAATCCAAAATAAAATTGTACAAAGCCCATCCCATCATTGAAAGCTTGACCGGGGGTAGACAAAAAGGTAATGGCACTAGCTTGTGTGGCCATGACAGAAAGCCCAACGGTAAACCACGAAGCCTGATTTCCACCTCTAATATAATCCTTGATGTTTTTGTGAGCGTTGTTCTTCCAAACTCCATAAACAATAATAAACGTCAAGGTGAGGCTCAATACCGCCCAGTCGATCAGTTCCATCAACTAAAATTTTTCATAAACAAGTAGAAAAAGCCCCAAAAAAACAATTGTGTCAACAGCAGTATCCAATATACCTTAGGAAGTTCTTTTTTCATGGTCTTGCGATGAGGTTAAAGAACAAACGGTAAGCTCCCGGAACTCCTGCCGGCAATTGGCGGAAGAAGCTCAACCCGGTATAAACAAGTCGTCCTTTGCCATAATTTGCAACCAGCAGCGCTCCTTTTTTTGGTGACTCTCCGGCATCATTCATTTGTAAAAGAGGGATGAATTGCTCATCCCATTGATTGGGAAAGTACAAGCCTCTTTCTTGAACCCAACCTTCAAAATCCTGAGCTGTAATCTTATTAGGGTGATTCAAAATCGGGTGTTTTGGATTAATGATTTGCACGTCGGCACTTTCATTAGACACACGATCTCTGGAAAGGTTTAAACTTAGGGGAGCCAGTTCCTTGGTTTTTAGTCTTCTACTGGTATTGTATTGTATCAAGAGGTTTCCTCCGGTTGAAACATATTCCCAAAGAATTTTGTTTTTGTAGGCTAAAGCCTCCTCAACATTGAAGGCCCTAATACCCACAATCACTGCATCAAAAGGGTTCAATTTTTTGAGAGTTATATCTTTGGCTTTTAACATTTCTACTTCGACCCCCAAGGCAGATAAACTTTGTGGGATGTTGTCTCCGGCACCTTCGATATAAGCAACTTTTTTTACCCCGGTTTTTAAATTTAAAGCCACCACTTTGGATTGGGTAGGGGAAACCAGATATTGTTTGGGGATATGGTTGTAAGCGATCTCTTTAAGGGAGGCTTGATGTTTTTTTGTTGGGGTTTGCAGTAAGGGTTTTAAGTATCCTACGGTAGTTTCTAAAGGCGCTTTGATGTCAAAATAATAATCGCTTTGATTTCCCTTGCCCTTAATGGCCACCTGAATGGACTTTGGATTAAATTCCCATGATTCCGGGCTTTTTAATTTCAGTGTTCCCTCAATGGAGGGGCCTAAATTTTTGACACTCACTTTTACCCTACGAATCTCACCTGTAGCGAAAAGAAAGACGGGGGCTTCGAGTTGCAGACCGGCCTCCGGGAGGATATGAAATGGTGTAACCACTTCCCCTCTTACCGGGTCAGTCCTCCTGAATTGAAGCGGCAAGCGTATTTTTAGCTTTTTTCCTTCGATGGAAAAGCTGAGTTCAGCAAGGTAGGCAGCCGGGGATTTTGCGGCCCCAATCCATTCTGTTTTGTCGGTGGTATACATTCCTTGGCTGCCTTTTTGAATGAGCCAGTAGGGACTGCTGATGGACCCGGATACTTTAGTTTCGAAGCTTTTATTGAAAAGCTGGTTGGTCTTGAGCCTTTTATTTAAATCATACGACTGGTCTTTCCATTGTATGCTATTTAAACTCACAGACAGGGGGCTGGGATTGTTGATCAAAACTTTGATTTGGAGGTCTTCTCCCAAAACCCCATAAGGCATATTTGCATTGAGTTGAAGTTCAATTCCCAAGCAGTTCAGAATAAGAGTATCGACTTCCTCGTTTTTGACATTTTTCCAATGTTCGTCCTGTAATGCTAAGATCATTGCTTTTACTTCAAGTAATGGAACCACACTTTTGTAGGGGGCAGAGAAATCAAAATTTTCAATGATTTTTTCAATGGCTTTTCCGATAGGAGCTCCCCCTTTTACTCTTGTCCATTGGGTGTTGATGCCTTCGAATGGGTCATTACGGGTCAGTTCTTTTCCCTTGACCAATTCCAAGTATTCCATTCTTTCGCCGAGGGCTGCAGCACTGCCAAAGCCCTGCGACTTGTGCTGGCTTCTACTCAATGCGGCAATTTCTGAATTGGTTTTTCCGGATAGGGGATCAAAAACGCCCATATCGATGGCCAGCATGCCTTGTTTGTTGGCTTTTTCAAAATTTTCTCGACTGCCATAAAAATACCATGAGGTATTGTGGAACAGGCGTTGGGGGTGCCATGCAGTTTGATCGGCATGTAATTGTTCAAAAGCCCATTCACTGATCATGGCCGATGCGGTATGGTGTCCGTGTGTTCTGCCGGAGCTTCCGCTATTGAATCGGTTGATAATGATATCGGGTTTGAATTTTTGGATACGGGCAATGGTTTGCATCAAAACCTGATCTTTATCCCAAATGGAGAGTGTTTCTTTTGGATTTTTAGAATATCCAAAATCATTGGCCATGGTAAAAAACTGCGTCCCTCCATCGATTTTCCGGGCCGCCAATAGTTCTTGTGTTCGGATCAATCCCAGTGCCTCACGAAGTTCCGCTCCGATGAGGTTTTGACCTCCATCACCTCGGGTCATGGACAGGTATGCCGTTCGGGCCAATACATGATTGGAAAAATAAGAGATTACTCGTGTGTTCTCATCATCGGGATGGGCAGCAAGATAGAGTACTGAACCCAAAAAATTTAATTTCTTGAGTTGTTTAAATATGTCAGAGGAGGGTTGTGCACTAGCCAAATTCAACCAAAAAACCAGTAATAACAAAAGAATAAAAGGTTTTGGTAATCTGGTTTGGGAGGGGAAAAAGCAACTGCGAAGTTTCATGTTGTGCTGGAGTAGCTCTAACGAGTCAATATTATATTTTGGAATTCAATTGTCGGTTATGCTTCTACAAAATACGATTTTTGATCCAGTTGACTCATTCCTCCTGAACCAAAATTGATAATTTGTCCTTTACTTGAGCGAGAGGGAGTCCCACCACATTGGTGTAGCTACCTTCGATATGGGTAATCCCTATGGCCCCAATCCAATCCTGAATGCCATAGGCTCCGGCTTTGTCTAAAGGGGATGCCTCCTCGATATAATGATCGATTTCTTGATCCGTTAAGTTTTTGAAATAAACTTTAGTGGTCTCTGTTATCATTTCAAACTTTTGGCTGGTGAGAAAACCTACTGATGTAATGACCTCGTGCGATTTTCCAGACAGAAATTTCAACATTTCTTTGGCTACTTTTTTGTTTTCTGGTTTTCCCAGATATCGATTCTCACACCAAACGATGGTGTCTGCGGTAATGACAATTTGCTTTGGCCGGAGGGAGTTGACAAAAGGAGCGCTTTTTTGTCGGACGATAAAATCGGCTATTTTCTTTCCTTTAAGTTCTGGGGGGAAGGTTTCATCAACCTGATGGGTTTTGATGGTAAACGGAATGCTCAAACTTTCTAAAAAATCCTTCCTCCTGGGTGAACCGGAAGCCAGTATAATTTGATAATCGTTGAAGGGAATCATTGCTTTGGACTACTGATTTATTTATTAAAAACTCCATTTGTTTTGCACCCTCATGACCTGTTCTATGATCTCTCTGACACATCCATCGCCTCCTTTTTTGTGGGATACATAATCCACAATCTTTTTGACATCGGAGACGGCATCCTGAGGGCAGGTAGCCACGCCTACCTTTTCCAATACAGATAAGTCCGGTACGTCATCACCCATGTAAAGCACTTCTTCAGGATCGATATCGTAGGTTTTGACAAAATCATCAAAAGCAATGCCTTTTTCGTGTATGCCCAAATAGACTTTATCAACCCCGAGTAGTTCGAGTCTTTTTCTTACCCCCTCATTGGTACCTCCCGATATGATACCGATTTTATAGCCTTTTATTAAGGCATATTTGATGGCAAAGCCATCACGAGTATTCATTTCCCGATACATTTCCCCTTTGGTGGTTATCATTAATTTTCCATTGGTCATCACACCATCCACATCGAAGACAAATCCAGAAACGTTATTCAGTAGGTTTTTGTAGTTTTTATCGCTCATGTTTTTTTTGAATTGAAATAGTCAAATTTAGGTATAGTTTTTTTAAATCGTCATCTGAGAGCATTTTCAAATGTTTATCTATGGTTTTTTGGTCATGTCTAGAGGCAGGGCCGGTTTGGGAATTTTCAGGCCCGTTATCCAGTGCTTTTTGATAGGTTTCTTTGATCAAGAGACTGAAAATATGGAAAGGTATGTTGTGTTTTTTTGAAAGTTCACTTCCCAGATGTAGTAGATGGTTTCCAAAATTATTTATTAATACAGCAATCATATGCATTAGGGCTCTTTTATCACTGTTGAACTCATGGGCAACTCCACCTAGGGCCTTGGCCAAATATTCAAGAAGGATTTGATCTTTGGGATGGGAGGTTTCGATGCAAAAAGTGAGCTGGTTGAAACTCAAATCACGCCCTTTTGTAAAGCTTTGTAGGGGGTAAAATACAGCTTTTCTTGACGGGCCGCTCAGTCGGTTTAGAGGCACCCCTCCGGCACAGTGGGCGATCAATCCATCGGTTTGAATATTCTCACTGACGGATTTAATGGCATCGTCACTGACACAGATCAAATATAAATCGGCAGTTTTGAGTTGAGACAGTTGGTTGGTCACCGCTACATTTGGTTGTGCAAAATCAATTTTTTCCAGCGATCTGTTGTACCACTGGATCAAATTTACTTCCCTACAGGTCAAGAATTGCCTGTAGAAATGAAAAGCCAAATGGCCCGCTCCAATTAAAATAACTTTTCTCATTGATCAAAAATACATAAAGATATTTTCCTTAACTTTATTATACCCAAATCATATTGTTATGAGCATCTACTTTTTCCTCCGCAATCAATTCTTTGCTAAGTTTTATTTGATGATCCTCATCTCCATCATTGTATTGGCCTGCGTTGGATTTTTTGCGATATATTTCATCACCATCAAGGGAAACTCTTCATTTAATTTTTTTCAAACACTAATTTGTGTGTCGGCAGCCATGAGTTATCTGGCAGTTTTGCTGGGTCAATTTAAAAAGGAAATTTTGTTTAAAGTGCTGATAATTGCATTGTTGACAGAAACCATCTTTTTGATCTTCAATTTGGCCTTTTGAAGTTATAATAATTCAATTTCAACCGATATCTTTGCACTGCAAATGATGAGGTGAAGATTGAGATGAAAGAAAAAATCCTTAAATATTTATTTTCGAACCAGTTGATGGCTTTGTTGTTCATTGCTTTTTCCACAGCAATGGCATTTGGAACTTTTATAGAAAGCTGGTACAGCACTGATACCGCCAAAATATGGGTTTACAATGCGTGGTGGTTTGAATTGATTTTAGCCCTTTTTATGGTCAATTTCTTTGGGAATATTTTCAAATACAGACTCTTAAGAAAAGAGAAATGGGCCATTCTCATGATCCATTTATCTTTAATTTTAATCATTTTTGGTGCTTTTATCACCCGCTACTTTGGATATGAGGGGGTCATGCCCATTCGTGAAGGAGCTGTTGAAAATAGCTTTTTGTCCGATAAAACTTATTTGACGGTTTTTGTTGAGGGAGAGATCCAAGCTGTCCCCCAGCGTAAAACTTTAGAAAAAGACTTTCTTTTTTCTGAGCACGTCAATAATGACTTTGAATGGCAAAATGAATTTAATGGTCAGCCTTTCTCCATTCGATTTGAAAACTATGCAGAGGATGTAAGTGAACAATTGGTTTTGGATGATTCCGGTGATCGTTATCTTAAAATCGTAGAATCCTCTGACGGCAGCCGTCACGATCATTCTCTAAAAGAGGGTGAGGTAGCCAACATTCACAATATACTTTTTACATTAAATAACCCCATTGCGGGTGCCGTAAATATTCGTTCAGAGGCAGGATTGCATTACATTACTACCCCTTTTGATGGCACCTACCTCAGAATGGCCGATCAGCAGTCTGGTGCTGTTCAGAAGGACATTGAGCAGGAATTACAGTTGCGTTCACTATACAACCTTCAGGGATTTCAGTTTGTTATGCCAGAACCTCCATTAAGAGGAAAATTTGACTGGGTAAAGTCTGAAGAAGGTGCCCCTGGAGTACAGGATGCATTGCGACTTGAGGTATCCTCTGATGAAAAAACTGAATCAATTACCGTGTTGGGAGGTAAGGGAATTGTTAACAACATGAAAAAAATCACACTGGGCGGACTTGATTTTTACTTCAAGTTTGGTTCTAAGCGGTTGGATTTACCTTTTGCCATTCGTTTGAACGATTTTATTGCAGAAAAGTATCCCGGTACAGAAAAGAGTTACTCTTCTTTTATGAGTAAAATAACGTTAGAAGAGCAGACCGCCTTCGATTATGATATCTATATGAATCATGTTCTGGATCACAAGGGCTATCGTTTTTTTCAGGCCTCATTTGATCCCGATGAAAAAGGGACAGTCCTATCCGTCAATCACGATTTTTGGGGGACTTGGGTCACCTATGCAGGTTATATACTTCTCTATCTAAGTATGATAGGTATTTTCTTTTTAGGGAAGACCAGATTTAAAGACTTGTCTGCAGCTTTGGAAAAGATCAAAAATAAAAAGAAAGCACTCGTTAGCCTTCTGTTCTTATTAGGATCTGTGGGTTTAAATGCCCAAGTCCACGACCATGCCCCGCAAAACAACTTTGATTTTGACTCCGTGGTCAGGGCCAATACCATTGCCAAAGAACACGCCCAAAAATTTGGTAGTTTGGTCATACAAGACTTGGGTGGGCGAATGAAACCGGCCAATACTTTTTCTTCCGAATTGCTTCGTAAGGTCAGCAAAAAAGACCACTATGGTGAGCTCAATGCAGATCAGGTGATGATGTCAATCGTTGAAAGCCCTGCCCTTTGGTACAATGTCCCCATCATATACCTTAAAAGAGGCAATGACAGTCTTCGTAAAATTGTAGGGGTAGATTCCAAACAAAAATACACCTCATTGGTTTCATTTTTTGACAACCAAGGCAATTATAAAATTTCTTCTCAATTGGAGGGGGCATATCGGGCTGCTGTTCCCAATCAGTTTCAAAAGGATTTTATTGAGGTGGACAAGAGGGTCAACCTTTTGTATGCTGCATTGGAAGGGAAAATCCTAAGGGTTTTTCCGATTCCCGGCGATCCTTCGAACAAATGGGTATCTTATCCCGAGCTGAATGAAGCTTCTTTTAAAGGAAAGGATTCCCTTTACGTGCAAAATATTTTACCCCTCTATTTTAACGCTTTGAGGCTGGCCAGAAAGGACGGTGACTACGCCCAAGCCGAAAACCTACTGCAAAGTCTCGAAGGATTTCAGAATAAATTTGGGGGGGCTGTGATGCCTTCTGAAGATAAAATTGAAGCCGAAATCCTTTACAATCGATACGATATATTCAAAAAACTTTTCAGTTGGTACCTCTATGCGGGATTGTTGCTTTTTGTGTTACTGATTGTTAAAATCTTTAGGGAAGGTAAAATATTGAATTTGAGCATCAATGTTTTGAAAGGCAGTGTACTGCTGCTTTTCCTGTTACACACGGCAGGGTTGATTGCCCGATGGTTTATATCCGGTCATGCCCCCTGGAGTGATGCTTATGAATCCATGATCTATGTGGCTTGGGCCACCATGTTTTTCGGATTGATTTTTGGAAGAAAATCCGAGTTAACCCTGGCTGCTACCGCTTTTGTTTCCTCTATGGTGCTCATGATTGCCCATTGGAACTGGATGGATCCGGCCATTGCCAATTTACAGCCTGTTCTCGATAGTTACTGGTTGATGATCCATGTAGCTGTGATCGTGGGCAGTTACGGGCCTTTTGCTCTCAGTATGATCATCGGTGTGGTTGCACTTCTTTTGATTTCCATTGCCGGTAACAAGAACAAAGAAAAAATAGGTTTAAACATCAAGGAATTGACCATCATCAACGAACTTTCCCTTACTGTTGGTTTGATCATGCTCACCATTGGAAATTTTCTTGGAGGTATGTGGGCCAACGAAAGTTGGGGACGCTATTGGGGTTGGGATCCCAAAGAGACTTGGGCCTTGATCAGTATTTTGATTTATGCTTTTGTGATCCATATGCGATTTGTTCCCGGATTGAGAGGGAATTGGACCTTTAACTTTATGAGCATAGTGGCATTTGCCAGTATATTGATGACCTATTTTGGGGTGAATTTTTATCTGGTCGGTTTACATTCCTATGCCAGTGGTGACAAAATCATAACCCCGAGTTTTGTGTATTACGCCATCGTTATCGTTGCCCTTTTGGGAGCTGTTTCCTATTGGCGTAATCAGAAGATTTTCAAATAGGTAAACTGACATTATTTTTGTCCCCTACTGTTTGGTTATTGAAACTTAAATTAATGATTCAAATAAAACCTTACTTATTGTTTTTTTTATTGTTGTCATGCAGCGAAGAAAAGATTGAGCCGCTCAACGATTTTGAACTTAGCAAAAACAAATGGGAGGCCTTGGCCGTTGATTCTTACAGCTATACCTTTCAAATTTCTTGTTTTTGCAGGAGGGAGGCTACTCTTCCAAAGGCTGTTCAAGTTGTCAATGGAAAAATAGAAAAAGTCGATGGAGCTTCCTATGATGAGGATGAGCATTGGGGGGTTCAAACGATTGATCATTTGTTTGATCTCATAGAGGAAGCCGAAAAGGATAAGGTGCACAGGCTGGAGGCAGAGTACGACCCGGATAAAGGTTATCCCACTTCGGTCTATATTGATAAGGAGTTAATGATGGCTGACGAAGAAATGGGCTATTACGTAAGTGATTTGAAATATTAAACCTTAAAGGTCTCTACAAAATCATCTTGGTCAATTCCCTTTGCCACCATATCAAGGGCAGTTTCAACGACCTGGTTGGCCTTGTCTGCTTCAAAGCCTAAACCAATTACCATTTTCTCCAATAATTTTTTTTCATTGTCGTCGGCAATGTTATCCGCAAAAATCATTTTACTCAAGTCGTATAGTCTTTCTAGGCGAGAGTTTTTGTCGCCAGGAGGATCGGCTTTATACTGCTCGGGAGATTCCATAACTTTTTTGACCATGTCCGGATCAATTTCAAGATAGATGGCCAGTCGATCAATAAATGCTTTCTCTTCGTCAGAGATGTGATCGTCTGCCAGGGCCAAATTGACAATGGCGGCAAAATGAGCTCTGTTTCTGTTTTTAAATCCTGAGGTGTAAAGCTGAGAAAAATCCATATAAAGTCAATTATTTTTTAAAATTATAGAATCTAAAAATAATGAGAATCTCAAAGATAACCGTCAATAAAAAATGATTTTTATT
>CALKCR010000058.1:0-4687 GCA_938082715.1 uncultured Flavobacteriaceae bacterium
AGAGCCCATCATACCCAAAAATTGGTAGCCTTGAATATTGGTTGCAATGGTAGAAAAAGCAATAGAAGGCCACCGCAAACTTCTGGAGCTTAAAAAGTATTCTTCACTGGTCACTTCTTTTTTTTGTCTTCCCCAAATGGCAACAAGCATAACGAATAGGAAATAAGCCGCTACGATGAGTAAATCTATCATTGCTCAAACAACTTGGAAGGAAAAAATATCATTGATCATACTCTAATTCCATCGGCCAAAGGGGTTAAAGGGACTTCTTTTGTAGTTTTCCCTTGTAGTTGGGGCATGGAAAAAGTTTTTAATCTCGGCAGTACGAGTTCCGCAAAACGATTGCATTCATCGATATGTGGATAGCCCGACAAAATAAAAGATCGAACGCCCATGTCCATATAACGGTTTAATTTTTCAACGATCTGATCGGGATTACCTACCAGTGCGGCACCACATCCGGAGCGTGCTTTTCCAATTCCCGTCCATAAGTGAGACTCAACATAGCCATCTCCAGAGGATTGCTCCCTCATTTGTTTTTGACGACTCACCCCATAAGATTTTGCATCCAAAGCGCGTTCTCTCAACTCTTGTCCTGACTCCAAATCAAGTTTTGAGATGATACTTTCTGCATATTCACAGGCTTCTTCTTCTGTTTCCCGCACCACCACATGGACCCGAAGTCCGAAATCAACCTTGCGGTTGTATTTTGCAGCTTTCTGACTCATGTTTTCCATTAAGTTTCTCAAATTGCCCTCTGTCTCAGGCCACATCAGGTAAACATCACAATACTCGGCACAGAGATCAACAGCAGCCGGAGAATAGCCCCCAAAATAGAGCAATGGCCCTTCATTTTGATAGGGTTTGACCGGATTGGTGGGGAGTTTAAACTTATAAAATTGGCCATTAAAATCGATTTCTTCTAGTGTCCAGGCTTGTTTAAGGATTTCAATGACCTCTCTGGAGCGCTGATACCGATCTTCGGAGGGAAGGTCTTCGCCCGGCAAATTGGATGAAATGATATTCACCGTAAGCCGTCCCTTAAGGATATGATCGATCGTAGAGAGGGTTCGGGCCAACATGGGAGGATGAACTTCACCACAGCGAACAGCCGCCAGGATATTTATATTTTGAGTCAGTGGAGATACGGCCGATACAAAAGGAAGGGTATCTTGCCCGACTTGATAGGAGGATGGACACAAAATATTTCGGTAACCCAATTGATCTGCGGTCAATAGAATATTGGAAGTGTTTTCCCAATTGCTTTTGTATTTCACATCTCGCTCGCCCAAATAGCGGTCGTCGCCGTCACAAATGGGAGCAAACCAGGAAACCTCTGCACCTTGCACTTCTCTTGATCTTATTTCTATTGGTTTAGTCATCATGTTTTTTTTAAATCCTTATGATTTAATTTATGCGATTTCAGTTCCTGTCGCAGCTTGCCAGAGCATATACCACTCCTCATGTGTTAAATTAATTTTTAGACTGTCTTTGGCATTTTTAATTCTTGAAAGCTTGGAAGTTCCCAATACCGGAGCGATCCCCGCAGGATGTTTTCGCAGCCAAGCCAGTAAAACTTGATCCGATTGAGCGTGGTACTTTTCAGCCAAAAGGGTGATTTTTTTTTGCAGCTCGGCAATGTTGCGATCCTCCGAACTGTTGAGCAGTACCCCTCCCCCCAGTGGTGACCATGCTGTAGGCGTGATTCCCCACTTTTGGCATTGATCCAAAACACCATTTTCAAAGGCCTCTCGATGCAGTAATGATATCTCCACTTGATGCGTACAGAGTGGAAAAATCTCTTGGAGCAATTCGCATTGGCTTATAGAAAAATTTGAAACCCCAAAATATTTGACTTTACCCTCTTTTTCCAGGGCAGTAAAAGCCTCTGCAATTTCTTGTGGATCCAATAAAAAATCAGGTCGATGCAACAACAGGGTGTCGATATGATCGGTATGAAGGGCAAGCAAGGAATTTTCTACTGACCGTTTGATGTTATCTTTGGTCAGGTCGTAAGATTTGATTTGGTGCTCGGGGCGATTTTCAGAAACTATCCTGATACCGCATTTTGTCGTAATTCTCATTTGATTTCGCAAATCCGGTCTCTTTTTTAGAACCAGTCCAAAATCAGACTCCGTAGTGTAGGAACCGTAAATATCGGCATGGTCAAAATCGATCAGATCCAGCGCAATACAGCCCTCAATAAATTTTTCGATCTCGGATGCATTCATCTTACTCCCCCACTGCCCCATTCGCATGGTTCCTATCATAAAGGGAGATATTTTGTATTCTTCCAATGAAAAAGATTCACGGTTGTGTACCATTTATTTTTTGTAAATTTTAAAATAAATTTAAACAATATAAATATCCTTTTTGGTGCAGCATACAAATGAAAACAAAATTATCGACAGAATTAATTCTTGACTCCCCTAAATACATTTTTAAATACAAAATCTTGGTTGGAAGAATCATGAGAGTAAACCATCTGATTATCCTCATTTTTTTGGGATTGTTAAGTTGTATTGATTCACAAACAAACGAAATCAGCGTATATGACCAAAAGAGTGAGTATCTGGTCAACCCCATTGGACTGGATGTCGAAACACCCCGCTTGTCCTGGAAGATCAAGGATCAAAGGCGGGGCGCGATTCAAAAAGCCTACAAAATCTCCGTGGGAACAGACTCTGCCAAAGTCGCCGCTGGAAAGGGTTCCCAGTGGAATACGGGAAAAGTCAACGCTGAACATCAAATGGTTCTCTACGCTGGAAAAGCATTGCAAGCTTTCCAAAAGTATTATTGGTCTTTAACCGTTTGGGACAAAAACGACAAAAAAGTTCAATCCGATCGTCCGGCCAGCTTTGAGATGGGCATGATGGAGACCAGAAACTGGAAGGGCTCGTGGATCTCCGACAGCCGGGATATCAACAAAAAAGAAAGCCCCTACTTTAGGAAAGAATTTAAAATCGAAAAGAAAATAAAAAAAGCGAGGGTGTACATCGCCACAGCAGGACTCTTCGAGCTGTATTTGAATGGAGAAAGGATAGGGGATCACCAACTGGATCCCACCTACACCCGTTTTGATCGCAGAAATTTATATGTGACCCATGATGTTACCTCCCATTTACAGCAAAACAATGCCATTGGGGTTCTACTTGGCAATGGCTGGTTCAACCACCAGTCCACAGCCGTTTGGTATTTCCATGAAGCCCCCTGGAGGGCAAGACCCATGTTTTGCCTGGATTTGAAGCTCAGCTATGAAGATGGCTCTGAGCAAACTTTTTCGTCTGATACCGATTGGAAAACCTCCTCAGGGTCGCTGATTTTTAATAGCATTTATACCGCCGAACACCACAACGCTCAACTCGAACAAAAAGGTTGGAACACCTTTGGTTTTGATGACCAAAAATGGAAAAAAAGCATCGTTACCTCGGCCCCCTCAAATAATATTGTAGCTCAGGCTTTACATCCTATAAAACAGACCCTCGAAATACAACCAATAAAAATGCGAAAGATGAGTCCTCAAAAATACATCTTTGATCTGGGAAGAAATATTGCAGGAATTTCAAGAATAAAAGTAAAAGGGGAAACCGGAACGGAACTGAGGGTAACCCATTCGGAATTGTTGGATGAGAAAGGTGAGATCGACCTCTCCAATATTATCGTCCATTATCGTCCTCCCGACGACAGGGATCCCTTTCAAACCGATATTTACACCCTCAGCGGTGAAGGGACAGAAACTTTTGCCCCGAAGTTTAACTACAAAGGTTTTCAATATATAGAGGTACTGAGCAGCAAACCCATAGAATTAACTGCACAAAGTGTGACGGGAATTTTTATGCACAGCGACGTACCTTCCGTAGGAAAAGTAAGCAGTTCCAACCCACTGATCAACAAGCTTTGGTCGGCAACCAACAATGCCTACCTGTCCAACTTATACGGCTACCCTACCGATTGCCCGCAACGCGAAAAAAATGGGTGGACAGGAGATGCCCATATCGCCATAGAAATGGGGCTTTACAATTTTGATGGAATTACCGTTTATGAAAAATGGTTGGCCGATCACAGGGATGAACAACAGTCCAATGGGGTGCTTCCTGCCATTATACCTTCAAGTGGTTGGGGATATCAATGGGCAAACGGACCAGACTGGACTAGTAGTTTGGCCATCATACCCTGGAATATCTATTTGTTTTATGGAGATCAAAAGCTTTTGGCAGATTGTTATAACAACATCAAAAGGTATGTGGACCACATCACCGAAATCAGCCCCGGATACATCACCCACTGGGGATTGGGCGATTGGGTTCCCGTAAAATCCAAAACCCCCAAGCAGTTCACTTCCTCGATCTACTATTATGTGGATGCAAGCATTCTGGCGAAGACGGCAAAATTATTTGCAAAAGAAGAAGATTACCAAAAATATTCCCAACTGGCAGCAAATATTAAAGAAGAAATCAATTCCCGTTTTTTTGATCCAAAAACAGCGACTTACGGGAGTGGTTTTCAGACGGAGTTAAGCACAGCACTATTTTGGGGAATTGTTCCGGAAGCGCATTCGGAAAAAGTCGCCCACAACTTGGCCAAAAGAGTAATTTCTGACAACCGTCATATTGATGTTGGACTACTGGGCAGTAAAGCCATTCTAAATGCTTTAAGTGAAAACGGCCATGCCGATTTGGCCTATGAA
>CALKCR010000059.1:0-9564 GCA_938082715.1 uncultured Flavobacteriaceae bacterium
CAATGACAGTGATGGTGATGGATTTGCAAATATTGATGAAATCAGTTGTGGTGTTGATCCCAATGATCCACAAAGTATTTGTGAGGATTATGCATCTATTGGACTGAAAATAACTGACTTCTTCTCGCCCAACGGGGACGGCATAAACGATGAGTGGGCAGATGACTCATTCATACGTTACCCTGACAATGAAGTTTGGGTTTACAACAGATCGGGTCAATTGATCTTTAATCAAGTAAATTATCAAAACAATTGGACAGGAGAATTCAATAATGAAGAGCTACCTGAGGGAAGTTACTATTATTTAATCGATTTTAATAGGAATGGAAATCCTGATTATCAGGGTATTGTCTATTTAGCTAGATAATAAATGATTTTACGTTTTCTGTTTATTTTATTTCCTCTAGCTCTCTTTTGCCAACAAGATGGCTACCTCTCCCTGTACAATTTTAATATGAATTTGATTAATCCTGCTTATGCAGGAGCTGAGGGCAGTCATGTTTTTTCACTTACATCCAGAAATCAATGGAATACCATTGAAGACAGTCCAAAAACAACAGGACTCTCCTATTCCCTTTCGAGAAGCAATAACGTTGGGCTTGGAATCTCCATCATCTCAGATAAAATTTTTATAGAAAATCAAACAATGTTAACCATTGATTTTTCTTACAAACTCACTTTGAGCAATGATGGAGTTATATTTTTAGGAATCAAAGGAGGTGGGAATTCATACAATGCCGACCCTACTCCTCTAATGGGTTTTTCCGAAATTCCTGATCCGGCACAGAAATCCTTGAGCAGATTTAATCCCAATATGGGCGTAGGTTTTTTATTTAAAATGGGAGGGTTTTGGTTCTCTGGTTCAATGCCCCGAATGTTCAACACAAAAAGAGATGAAGATATTGAAATACAATCCAGAGATAGAATCCATATATACTTGGCTGGGGGAGCACAATTCAACATCAGTGAAGATTTTTCGATCAGGCCCAATCTAATGTACAGGAAAGGCAAAGGCCTTCCCAATTCGATTGATTTTGGTAGTTGGGTTTCTTATCTCAACAAATTTGATCTCGGAATTTCTTATAGATCAGGCTCTGTTTTCTCATTCCTCACATCCGTAGGTTTGGGAGAGAATATATCCATTGGTTATGCCTATGATAACTATAGAAATACGACATTATCTGGTCTCAACCTAAAGGGGCACGAACTGGCAATACGCTTCAATCTGGGTGAAACTCCTGATAAAAACGTTGAGCAGGTAAGCACTGAGGAATAATATGCTGTTCAGTATGGATCTGTTGTTTCTCTTTATTGAGCAATCAAATATCATATTAAAAAAATAATTAGATTTACGGTAAGAAGTGATTGAATGAACGAGATCATAAATTATTTTGAAAATATTCCTTCCCTACACCGCGGCCTGTTGATTATAGGGGGAATCAGTTTTTTTTGGTTTTTGGAGGGACTCTTTCCTTTAGTTCGATTCAATTATAAAAAATGGCACCATGCCCTTCCCAATTTCTTTTTTACCCTCACCACCATCCTTATAAACTTATCCATGGCTTTTTTGCTGTTGAGTATGTCCGATTGGACGGTCAACAACAGTTTTGGATTGTTGCAGTGGATTCTAGATTTACCCCTTTGGACTGAAGTAATTTTAGGTGTTTTGCTGTTGGATTTTGTCGGCGCTTATCTTCCCCACTATACCGAACATCGGATCAAACCCTTGTGGATGATTCATCTGGTTCATCACAGTGACCCCAATGTGGACACAACTACTGCAAACCGTCATCACCCCCTCGAAAGTATTGTGAGATTTTCCTTCACGCTATTGGGTGTTTTTATCTTGGGCACTTCAACCGGTATTATCATGTTCTACCAAGCCTTGTCGGTGGTATCCACTCAATTCAGTCACGCCAATATTAGGTTACCTAAAAAATTAGATCGATGGATTAGTTATTTTTTGGTTTCTCCCGATATGCATAAGATTCACCACCATTATCGTTTGCCCTACACTGATACTAATTACGGGAACATTTTCTCCATTTGGGATAGGCTATTGGGTACCTTTAGCTATTTTGATAGGGAAAAAATTAACTATGGGGTTGATGTATTTCCCGATGTGGTAAAAAACACTAAAATTGGAGGTCTGCTTAAACAACCTTTTGAAAAATATCAAAAGCCGACCATGGAACAACTCGACTAATTTAATTCCTGTATTACTTTAAACATTTGGGCAATTGGATGTTCTTCTTGGTCGCCACTCACCATTTTTTTTAATACAAAGACTTTTTTTTGCATTTCTTCTGCACCCAAAATAACAACATAAGGAATGGAACGTTGATTGGCATAATTCAACTGTTTTTTCAGTTTGGCGGGTTTGGGATAAAACTCACAAGGGAACTCTTGATCTCTCAATTTTGTAAGCTGGGCAAAACAAAAACTGGCCGAATCATCTCCAAAATTTAAAAATATTAGTTGGGTCTTGTGATCCAATGTAGCAGGAAATAAATTCAATTCTTCTAAAACCAAGAAGATGCGATCAAATCCAAAAGAGATACCAAATCCACTGGTATTTTTAAGACCAAACAAATCTGTAAGCTTATCGTAACGACCTCCTCCACCAATGGAGCCCATTTTAATTCCCTCGGGTGGCATGACTTCCAGTATCAAGCCAGTATAATAATTCAACCCTCTCGCTAGGGTAACATCAAATGAAAGGGACACGGATTTTAGGGATTGTCGATTCAATTGGCCGTAGATAAATTTCAACTCCTCAATTCCTTCTTGTGCAATTTCAATTCCTTCAAGGGCTTGAGCAACAGCAGATAATTGGGTTTCAAAATCACCTTTTAAAAAGAGAAAAGGTTGTAAACGCTCAACGGCGTCGGTAGAAAATCCTTTGGATTGGAGTTCGTTGATGACCCCTTCTTTACCAATTTTACTGAGCTTGTCCAATGCCACTGTAAAATTTATCAATTGAGACTCTGCCCCAATACATTGCGCAATACCTGCAAGAATTTTACGGTGGTTGAGATGAATTTGAACCCTTTTCAGGTTAAGCTTAGAAAAAACACGATCATAAAGCAATACCCCCTCCACTTCTTGCCAGAGAGAACGTTCGCCCACCACATCGGCATCGCATTGTAAAAATTCTTGAAATCTACCGTGCTGAGGGCGATCGGCACGCCAAACCGTTTGCATTTGATACCGTCGAAAAGGAAATGCTATGTCGTTTTGATATTGGGCAACATAGCGAGCAAAAGGAACAGTGAGGTCATAACGAAGTGCTTTTTGGGACAATGAATCGGAAAATTTTCCCAAATCTCCTTTTTTCAATGCCTCCAAATCGGCCTTTTTTACCTTATCTCCGGAATTTAATATTTTAAAAATCAAGCGGTCTCCCTCCTCACCATATTTACCCAATAAAGTCTCTGAGCGCTCAAATGATGGTGTTTCTATGGGTTGAAATCCAAAACTTTCAAAAGCAGCCGTCAGCTGGGATTTCAGATAATTTCTCTTAGACAAAACTGCAGGAGAAAAATCACGAGTTCCTTTGGGTATGGATGGTTTTACGGTCGACATATACGATGGATCTGCAGCAAAGATCAAACAATTCTTATTATTTTGAAAGAAAACTTTTTAAGTCCTCAAAGGTTTCTCCATTAGAGACCTTAGCACCCTGATTCATCAGCTTAAACTTTTCCTCTTTTAAGGTCTCTTGGAATGTCCGACTGGATTCAAAAATGTCAACCCTAGGGTCTGACAAATTCTTTGCCAACCATTGCTTGTAATCTTTATCCATCAATGATGGACAGTCTTTCTCCACCCGGATCAAGATTAGATCAATACGAGCATTTTCACATTTGAATAAAAACAAATGGTAATCACTTCTATTTTCTAGATAAGTAATTTTGTCAAGAGACTGATCCCAAACCACATCACTAAAAAGATCCATCAGTTCGTCCGTCAGGCTAAGATTATCGGATTTAATTTGATTCCATTTGGTTTTATCGATGGATTGCGCCGCCAGAAATAAGGCAAACTCCTGATGTAGGCTTTCAAATTGCTCCTTGGACAAACGGCTGTATTTCATAAAATCAAATCAAAAAAAAACCCCACTCAAGGTGGGGTATGAAAATCATTGTAAAATTATTTTTTCTCGGGATTGATTTCGAAAGGAAATTGAATAGACACCTCTCTGTGGAGTCTGATTTTTGCCTCATAGCTTCCCAAACGCTTGATGGTTTTACCGGGAATAGCAATAGCATTTTTTTCAATTACATGTCCCAGTGCATCAAAGGCTTTTACCAAATCTGCGGCAGATACCGAACCAAACAGCTTGTCTCCACTAGCGACTTTGGAAGGTATCTTGACCACTAGAGCCATTAGCTTTTCGCCCAATACCTTAGCGTCGTCAATGAACTTTTTTTCTTTATAAGCTTTTTGCTTTAAATTTTCTGCCAAAACTTTTTTGGCAGTGGTAGTGGCCAATATAGCCTTACCTTGTGGGATGAGATAATTTCTCCCATATCCGTTTTTGACTTTTACCAAATCGTCCTTAAAGCCAAGATTTTCTATGTTTTCTTTTAATATAATTTGCATGACTTAAAGATTTTATTTGAGAAGATCACCTACATAAGGCATCAAGGCCAAATGCCGAGCCCTTTTGACTGCTACTGAAACTTTTCTTTGGTATTTAAGAGAAGTTCCTGTCAGACGCCTGGGTAAGATTTTACCTTGTTCGTTTACAAATTTCAAAAGAAAATCAGGGTCTTTGTAATCGATATACTTGATGCCTGATCTTTTGAATCTACAATATTTCTTTTTGGTGTTAGTATCAATATTAAGGGGGGTTAAATATCGAATTTCCCCTTCTTTTTTACCACTGGATTGTTCATCAATTTTTGCCATCTTGCCTAAGCTTTAACTTTAGATTGGATTTTTTTTCTTCTTTTCTCAGCCCATGCTTGAGCGTGAATATCAAGTTTGACGGTTAGATAACGCATCACTCTCTCGTCTCTGCGAAATTCAACTTCTAAAGCATTGATAATGTCACCCTCACCTTCAAACTGCATCAAATGGTAAAAACCACTGTTTTTGTTTTGGATGGTGAATGCGAGTTTCTTCAGTCCCCAATCTTCTTTGTGAACAATTTTACACTTTTGAGATTCCAAAAGTGACTCGTACTTTTTAACTGCCTCCTCTATCTGTATTTCAGATAGAACGGGATTTAGAATGAAGACAGTTTCATAATGGTTCATATATATTTATTTTTAGGAAATGCAAAAATAGGCGAATCATTAAATTACACCAAGAGAATCATTGTTTTTTAAGAAAATTTTTTTAGATTTGAGATAGATATAGTAAATAATTTAGCCCCATTATGAAACTAAACTACATATATATCGATCCCAATCCGGCAGATCGGCTGCATTTCCTTCAAGTTTTAAAATATTTTCCGGAAATCAATTTAAAGGCAGAATTTTCCAACGCAATTAATGCCAAGGAGTATCTGAATTACAACGCTGTTGATTTTGCAATTGTTTCCTCTGATCTCCCCGTTTACAGTGGTTTTGATTTTGTGGATCAACTCAGAGACGAAATTGAAATCATTTTGATTACCAAAACTCCAATGGACGCCATCAAATCCTATGAAAAAGGTTTTATGGATTGTTTAATGAAGCCTATCACCAAAAATCGATTCAAAAAGTCAATTGATCGACTCAACCACAAATTGGAGTGCCTAAAAATCATTCGTGAAAAGAAAGAACATATGATTCATTTCAAATGTAACTTTAAGGCCGAAAAGCTTCAGGCCAACAATATTCGTTGGATAGAAGCCATGGGGGACTACGTTAAAGTGGTAACCAAAAACAAAAACTACATGGTACTCTCGACAATGAAATCTTTTTTAAACAAACTTCCTGAAAACCAGTTTGTTAGGATTCACAAATCCTATATTGTGAATCTCAAAAAAGTAATCAATTACACCACCAGAAATGTCAATACTGATGGCGAAATATTGCCTTTGAGTCGCAAACAAAAAAGTATTTTCAAAGAGAATTTCCTCAATTTTCAATAGGGGTCAACGTCCAAGTTAACTTTGCAAGATCTGAATATTGCAATTGACTCAAAACCGTCCAATGTCTTTTTAATGATTTGTTTTACCCGTTCACGCGACTGATCACTCGAAATTTTTACCAAAATTTGCATCCGATATCGGTTCCGCAGACGAGCAATAGATGGAAAAACAGGGCCCAATATTTGACCGTATTCCGATTGAAGTAAGACATTTGCAATCCACTGACTTGCCTTTTTAACCGTTTCCATATCGCTGTGGTTGACCACTATCCTGATCAGTCTGGTGTAGGGAGGATAATGATATTCTTTTCTGTCTTTCAATTGCTGTTTTAACATCTGATCATAATTTCCCTCAATCACTTTTTGAATGATGGCGTGATGGGGCTGATAGGTTTGGATCAAAACTTTCCCCCTCAATTCTTTTCTTCCGGCCCTCCCGGCCACCTGACTTAGCATCTGATAGGTTCTTTCGTGGGCCCTAAAATCGGGAAAGTTCATCAGATGATCAGCATTCAAAACCCCCACCAAATGAACGTTTTGAAAATCCAACCCTTTAACAATCATCTGAGTACCTACCAAAATTTTGACTTCTTGAGCTGCAAAAGAGTGTATTAATTTATCAAAAGCCCATTTCCCCCTTGTCGTATCCCAATCCATTCTGGCCACCTTAACTTCAGGAAATAGAGCAGTTACTTGTTCTTGTATTTGTTGGGTACCCATACCCTTTGTTGAAAGATTGGGCAAGCCACAAGCATGACACTTTTGCGGTACCGCGATATGATAACCACAATAGTGACACTTGAGTTGATCCGTATATTGATGATAGGTGAGGGTGACATCGCACTGGTAACAGTGGGGCATGTGACCACAGTCCAAACACTCCATTACGGGAGCATAACCCCGTTGATTCTGGAACAATATAATTTGTTTGTCCATGGCCAGTGTTTGCCCCATCTCTTGAATCAAAGTTTGGGTAAAACCTCCCTTAACTTGCTTTTTTTTGTGAGCTGTTTTTAAATCGACCGTAATGATCTCCGGCAATTCCACTTTACCGAACCTTTGATGTAGCTGGACCCAGCCGTATTTCCCGGACAAGCGGTTAAATGAACTTTCAATGGAAGGGGTCGCCGAACCCAATAAAACTTTGGCCTGATGAATTCCGGCCAATACTATGGCACTGTCTCTGGCATGGTAACGAGGAGAGGGATCAAACTGTTTGTAAGACAACTCATGTTCCTCATCCACTATCACCAAACCCAAATGGTGAAAAGGTAGAAAAAGTGCAGAACGGGTACCTACAATGATTTTTGCTTTGGCATTGTTTTCAAGAATATTGTTCCAAACCTCTGTACGTTCGTGAACAGAAAATTTGGAATGGTATACGGTAACCTCTGTACCGAAACACTCTTGTAATCGTTGTACCATTTGGGGGGTCAATGAAATTTCTGGCAAGAGATATAAAACCTGCTTTCCGTTTGCAATAGCCTGAGCGATCAACTCAATATAAACCTCTGTTTTACCCGAACCCGTCACCCCCTGAAATAAGACCACAGATTTATTATCGAAAGAACTGGTGATTTCGTTAAGTGCCTTTTGCTGTGCATCAGACAGAGCTCTCTCTTGGTCTCTTTTTTTAAAATCATACAACAGTCGATCCTCTCGTAAAGATTGCTCATCCAACAATCCTCTAGTAATCAGTGTCCTCAAAACAGCCGATTTTGAACCGGTTTTATCGAGTAAAACCTTTGATTTTTTCCATTCATCACCCCTAGGGTTTTGATCAAAAATACCCATCAATAATTGCTTTTGTTTTGGAGCATTTTTCAGTGAATCGAAAACCTCCTCTAAATTTTGGGTTTCTAAAATCAATTGAGATAATCGGACATATCGAACAAGTTTGGGTTTGTATTTTTCACTCAAGGTTTGGTGAATGTCCACCACCCCTTTGGAAAATAAATCCTGTAGAAGACCCAAAACATTTTTTTTTCCAAGAATCTCAATGATTTCTTTGATGCTTAATGCTTTAACCTCTAGGGCTTCGTAGACCAAAAAAGCATCATCACTAAGTGCCTTTTTATCTTCTTCTGAAATTTCTTTTTTAACCACAACTGTCTCACTCTCTAACAGAAAGGTTGTGGGCAATGCAGCACGAAGAATATCTCCCAGTTTACTCTGGTAGTAATGCGATAACCAATGCCAAAATTCAAGCTGCTTTGGCGTCACACTGGGGGATTCCTCGAGGATCAACTCAATAAATTTTGGGGTATACCGCTGGGGTGCCTGGTCGTGAAGTTTTACCACAACCGCAGAATAAACTTTTGATTTACCAAAAGAAACCGCAACCCTGAAACCCGGTTTTAAAACAGCAAAATCCTCAGACGTAACTGCATAGGTGTAGGGTTTACCAAGTGCTAAAGGAAGAAGAACATCAGCGAAATACTGCATTTTTTAAAAATACAACTTTGCTAATTATCATGAGCCCAATTGTTCGGAGTTTTTGAGTCGATTTAAGGTTGCATTGAGTTCAAAACCGAGCAGCAATAAACTTGAATTGAGCCATATGTAAAACAAAAAAATCAATAATGCCCCTATGGAACCGTAGAGTTGATTGTATCTGGAGAAGTTTTCAATATAAATACCGAACAAGTAGGTCGTTAAAAGAATCAACAAACAACTCATCAAAGCACCGGGGGAGAAAAAGCGTGTCTTTTTACCCTCTATGGTGCCAAAATAATATAAAATGGCCACTGTGATGTATATCAAGATGGCATAAAAAAACAATTGCCCTATTCTGATCCAATTGATCTCACTTTGAATCAATTTATCAAGATTGCTCAAAATAAAAATTTCGAAAAACACAAGTGCCATTACACCTACCAAGAGTAATAAAGCCAGTAAAATACCCACCAACATAGAATACAGGTATTGACGAATGAATGAACGGGAGAGTTCGACGTGATAAGAACCTTCAAAACTTGAAAAAATTGAACTCACACCATTGGCTGTAAGAAAAACGGAAAGCAGAAACACCGAGGAGAGAAGTCCTGCCCGCTGCTTTTGACGTATGTCGTTAAAGATGTCCGTAAAAAAACTTTGACTTTCCTGAGGCAATAATAGCTCAATAAAATTAAAAAGGACAGCGTCAAAATTATCAATTGGGATAAAGGCAATCAGATTTAAAATAAAAAGTAAAAAAGGGAAAAGCGCCATAAAAAAACTGAAAGAAATACTACCAGCACGCGAAGACAAAGCCCCTTTTACAATTCCTGAAACGTACATTTCTGCAAGATCATAGAACGAAAAACTATCATATCCTGGAATTTTCAGCGCCTCTAAAAACCCAACCAGATTTTTGACAATGGGAATTGTTTTTAATTTTTCTTTCAAAAAAATTTCCTTTAGCCAAAGATAAAACAAATCTAATTGTGTTTGTAAATTTGATGGATGCATACACTATTGGTTCTGGTCGGAAAAAACAAC
>CALKCR010000060.1:0-9243 GCA_938082715.1 uncultured Flavobacteriaceae bacterium
ATGAGTTCTTTTAGTTCATCCGAATATTCTGATTCATTTAGTTTTTGGTATTCAATCTTTCCATTAATGATTTGTTTTGGGCAGATGAAAGGGCTATTCCAGCAGAATAATTATATTTTAATATCTAGTCACACTTTAGTGAAAACACATCCCCTTCATCATTTCTCCAAGTTGAAACAAAATTATCAAGCTGATTTTGGGAAACTTGAATACAATTAAGAAGATTTGTATTGGGTACCTCAACAACTTCAAGCGAGGGCAGTTGGGAAACATCAAGACTCGACAAATTAACACCTCCCATATATAAATATTGCAAACAAGTTAAGTCGTTTAAATTAGAAAGTTGTGTTAAAGGATTACTTTTTAAAACCAAATAGTCAACTCTAGTTGTTGATGAGAGATCATATGATGAAAAACGTTTTGAGCAAGTCTTAAATGGGTTATGTATGGACTATCAGATAAATTTATTGATTCAAGTTTGTTGCCGTTTAATTCTAATGTTTCAAGGTTTTCTAGCCCATCTAAATTAATTGAAATTAGTTTGTTATTCCATATATGGATGTATTCGAGCTTTGTGTTCTTAGACAGATCTATGTTTCTAAGGGATTGCCTATCAATTGTGAGCCTTCTAAGATTAGTAAAGTTTTCAATTCCTGACAAATCATCTAAAAAGCCTACAGTACTTCCACCAGTAGGATCAGATAAATCTAACTCTCTAATTGATTCTAATCCTGATTTAAGAATTTGATTATTTCCAACAGTAGAAAGTCCATCGATTGAATTGTATAATTCGGCAAATGATTTTTTTGAATGGCAAAGCCGATTAGTTTATAGCTTAAGAAAGTAAGGTTTATGGTTTATAAGGAGGGATTAATATTTGAAAATTAATATCCCCAAAAGAACACAAAAACCAATTAAAAGAACTGATAAGCCAATTTGATATACATAGTAGCCAATTGATTTATTAGAACTCTTAACCTTTGGCTTTTGAATTTCAATTATCGATGTGAACATCACCAAAACAACTGGAGCAAACAACACACACCCGATTATAAATAATTGAAGATCAGTCATTTCTTTGGAATTGTATTAACATAAATTCCATAGACAAGAATTGTTGGGACCCAAATTGAAACATATTGGCCCATTTCTTTATCCCCTGAAAACCATAAATAAACGGACAAAATAAAGCTTAGGAAAGCAGATATAATTACAATAAAATCTCTTTTTCTCATTATAATTTAGATAATTATTCAATTTAGGGGAAATAAATTTATAAATCTAAATATTTATTTAGTTTTAAACTAAATTGTAATAATAGGTAAAATACTAGTCCAACTTGCCAAACTCACATAATTCAGAAAAACCCGCATTGATTTAAAATCACAAAGGGTTTGGTCTGGGGGTGTTTTAGGGGTTTTTGGGAATCAAAGTTTGAGAGTAGTGACTTGGCCCACGTCCCACCCTTAAGGTATGGGACGGTTGGTACACTATTAGAACATTACAGTTCAGTGGAGGGTTTTTTATTGCACTTTTTCAAAGATTTTTTTGATTGCTAATAATTTAATTCTAATTATACTATTTTCGCATTATGCAAAGAATTAAATTTAAAATTGAGAACGATCAAGCTGATAAGCTATTCAAAATAGCTAAAGACAAAAAGGAGAATGTGTCCTCGATTATTAGGGAGGCAATAGGTGACTATATTGAAAAGAAGTCATAATCTTAATTATAAATACTAATTGTATTACTTTCCTTATTTTAGACGGATAAAAAAAAATACTATGAGTAGTAAATTTTTTGGCAATAGCAAAGTAAAAGGCCAATCAGATAAGAATCAAAAGAACAAGACTAAGCCTGGTTTAAAAAATAAGGCTTCTACAGCTGTCCGAAAAACAGGCAGGGGTAGTTGAGATTAGTGGGACACTGAAATAAATTTACAAAAGTTGATTAATTACATTAACCCTTAAAGGACTATTGGTTTATTTGGTTAGGAATGTTTTTTCTTATTGTACTTATTCTTGGCAGCCTTAAATAAAGCGTAACAGATTAAGCTTACTTCTATTTTTTAATCACTATTGAAAATATGCACATTCGAATATACCTGTTCTTTCCAATTGTTGATTGGAAATGTCGTAAATGAACTTTTCGATGTAACCATTTCCGGGGTACATACCATATGTTTTTTCAAATTCTTCTGAACATTTAGGCTTAACAAATCCACTTCTTGATTCTTGTACTACCTCAGAAAATTCAATTTTAGAGTTCACTATTTTGTAACCATAACAGGAACTTGCAAAAATATTTTCCTGCTTTTGTAAATCATAAACATAAAAAAAATTATCTTCTGGATCGTTCATACCTCCATCTTGGGTAATCATAAAACTATTAACTAACCCAACAAAATCGTTTTCACCTTCAATAACAAATTCAATTGATTCATCAACTTTAGAGACTATTTTTATCTCTTCACCCATAGCGTCTTCATATCCAGTAAGGTCACTATTATAAGTTGTTATTATTTGATAAGAATCATAATCATAAATTTTACTTTTTCCTTGAATCGTTAATGTGTAAAAATCAGTTCCTGATAAGACTCCTTTTAAAAACCCATCAAAAACATATCCTTTTATTTTTTCCCCTGAGCTTATCTCAACCCATTCCCCTTCAATAGCTTTTGTTATTCCTGTTTTTTTATCAATATCATTTATTGTCAATTTTACACCTGTTTTAGATTCTATTGTAATTTTTTGACCATAAAGGAGTGTCACTAGTTTCTTTCCTTTAGCGTTAGGAGCCTCTCGAACATTGAGACCACTTTTTGCGGAAACATAATAATCCATTTGCCCAAAAGAGGCAACAGAAAACATCAGTAAAAGAAGTATTAGTTTTTTGATATAATTGATTTACATCACAATATACCAATTTAACAAACTCGTGTAAGTCATATAAATCAGAAAAACCCGAAAGTGATTTATTTAGTATTAACAAATTCAATAGATATTCCTTTAGTGATTGAGAGACTTCTCCATCTCAGCTATCTCTCTACTTGTATTTTCGTAGTCCTTTTGTAGGGCGTCAATATCCTCGGGTTTCATTAGGTCAAAGACCTCCTTATCAATCTTAGCATTGATATTTAAATCTGTAAATTCAAACTCCCCCTTGACTCTATTTTCAAGGTCTATAAGCTCCTGAGATTTCTCCCTCTGAGACTGAAGTATCTGGCCATCAATAACCCTTATATGAGGTCTCTCTTGGTGTTTCTGTTGCAGTACCTAAAGCTTGATTTGGTCATCGATCGTGAAGGTCGTGAGCTTGTCTTGATTTATCTTTATATTTGAGCAAAACCATATATCCATAAGTCATGAAATCTTTTCTGATAAAGTATCATAATCATTTTTCTACTGTTCTTGTTCTTGGAATAGGTGCAATTACTTTTTATCCCAATGAAACAGCCAATGAAAATTATATAGGAGCGATTATATAGGTACTCGCTGCATTCTGTGGTTTATGATCATTGACAGGAACCATTTTGGCAAACACAAACACAAATAAGTAAAATGGAAAAAATAAAGATACCAAATTAGCTTGGCTTTTAATTATGCTGTTTTTATTGCAGCTTGGCTATTAAGATTATACAATGCTTCTAATGCTTAAAATACTGTAAATAATCACTCCCTATAGATAGTATTAATTCAGTCAGTTGCTCATACATATTAGGGAATTGATGGTCTTTATAATCAAGTATTTTAACCCTTGTGTTGATGGTTTTCCAAAAAAATGTTTAAATTTAAATATCCCGTGTGGACTGGGAGTAAAAATAGAGTCGCGGGTGGAGAGAACGCATCCGGAAAAATCGTTACATAAGTTTAAGGCTATAATAAATCGATAAGCGGAGAATTTATGTCTATTGGTTTGTAAACATTTCATCATTCTTCTCAATTGATTTATGGCAGCATTAATTATTAATGATTATGAAATATTTCAACAAAACAAGAACTATCGAACAAAAAACAACCGATAGAGATGTTTTATTTCAGCTCAAAAAACAAACCGAGATTTTAAGTTTGATTTTGGAGGAAGTAAAAAAGTCCAATCCCTAAAATGAATAAACCCTCCCCAGTGGAGGGTTTTTTATTGGTGAGGCATAAGATTTATTATGGACCCTCTAGAAATCAATTTATTTTACCTGATCTCTCCAATATCTTAGCACAGCAATCCATTAGGATAATTTTGTGGCGAGACTTTTTAGAATGCTCAAACTTGTTTGTATTCAGAGCTTTTCTTTTCCCAATGGTTGTTCATAACCGGCCCGAGGTAAAATATGATTATGGCAAGCAGAAATCCTGCAATCATGTCGACAAAATAATGATATCGAAGGTATAGGGTTGAAATAAATAGTGCTATGGCAAAAGGAAAGAACAGATAAGCATAAATCTTTTCATGTTTGAATGCAAACAATAGAATTAAAAAGATCACCCCGTTATGCAGGCTAGGAAAACAGTCACGTCGGGTGTATTCCGAAATCTCATAATTCATAAGAAAGGAGAGTCTGTCTGTAATAAAGGTGCCGGACAATGAGGTCTCAAACAGATGAGACATGGTAAATTTTGGTCCAACAGCAGGAAAAATAACATAACCTACATAGCCGATATAAAAGGTCAGAATAACAGAAACCAGAGTCTCACGAAAAGCAACCTTCTTTTTTTTGACATACAAATACATGGTGAATAGCAAAATGTAAATCAAAAAAGAACTGTAGGAAAAATACATAAAATCCGTAAGTTCTGGCGTGATGAATGGTTCCAAATAAATGGCAGGTTGAAAACCCAACAGGTAATCATCCCATGCGATCAAACTGGCATCTACATCATTGGGGTTAACCAGATGAACCATATCGTGCATGTTGGTATAGATGGAAATACAAAAAGCAAAGGGAAGTGTTTCGCGCAGAAACTCAAGAATGATTTTGATCAATCGTCCCACTTTGGACTTCAACAGCAGTTCTAAATCCTTGAGCTTGATGATGCCCAAAAAAAGGAAAAACACCAGTCCAGTGATGAGGAAACGATCGACATTGGAAGCCCTAAATCCTTCTTTATTATAGTAGATAACCATAAAAAAAAGCATTGGAATCAATAAAACCAATGCCAAAAACTCTTCCAAGCGGAGTTTGAAAATAAATTTAAATCGGACACCTTTCATCTTAAAAAATAACGATGATTATAAAATCTGTTTTTTAAAACGAACTAGCTGAGCGAATTTTGTTTTTTGATCAGATTCAAAGCAGAGCCTTCCTTGTACCACTCAATCTGTTGTGCATTGTAGGTGTGGTTGGCCGAGATGGTATCCTTTGAACGGTCGGCGTGAACCACCTCAATGGTAATGGCTTTAGCGGGGGCAAATGCTGCCAGATCGATAAAGTTAAAAACATCGTCCTCCTGAATCAGATCATAGTCGTTTTCATTGGCAAAGGTAATGCCAAGCATGCCTTGCTTTTTTAGGTTGGTTTCGTGTATTCTGGCAAAGGACTTTACCAAAACCACTTTCACTCCAAGGTGGCGGGGCTCCATGGCCGCGTGTTCTCTGGAGGATCCCTCGCCATAGTTGTGATCTCCCACAACGACCGCTGGAATGCCTTCCTTTTTATAGGCCCTTTGAACGTCCGGTACACCGCCGTATTGACCTGTCAGTTGGTTTTTGACAAAATTGGTTTTTTTATTGAAGGCATTGACGGCTCCGATAAAACAGTTGTTGGAAATATTATCCAAATGTCCACGGTATCTCAACCAAGGTCCTGCCATGGAGATATGATCGGTAGTACATTTTCCAAAAGCTTTTAAAAGCAATTTGGCGTTCATTAGGTTTTCTCCATCCCACGGATCAAAGGGGGTGAGGAGTTGTAGTCTTTCAGAATCATCTTTTACCACCACATTGACAGCGTAGCCATCGGCTTCGGGAGCGAGGTATCCGTTGTCTTCAACATCGAATCCATTGGGTGGAAGTTCCATGCCCTGGGGGGCATCGAGCATAACGGATTCGCCTTCTTCGTTGAGTAAGCTGTCGGTCATGGGGTTAAAATCCAACCTTCCTGATATGGCAACAGCAGCGACCATCTCGGGAGAAGCGACAAAAGCGTGGGTGTTGGGATTGCCATCGGCACGCTTGGAGAAATTACGGTTAAAAGAATGAATGATGGAATTCTTTTCGGCATTATCTGCTCCAGCCCTGTCCCACTGACCAATACAAGGTCCACAAGCATTAGTGAAAATTTTGGCGTTGAGGTCTTCGAAAATATTCAGTAGGCCATCTCTTTCGGCAGTGTATCGCACCTGCTCCGAACCGGGGTTGATCCCAAATTCGGCCTTGGTGACTAATTTTTTATCTACAGCCTGTTGAGCGATGCTGGCGGCTCTGGACAGATCTTCATAGGAAGAGTTGGTACAGGAACCAATCAATCCCCATTCTACTTTCAATGGCCATCCCCCTTGGGTGGCTTTTTCACTCATTTGATCAACCGGTGTGGCCAAATCTGGAGTAAAGGGACCATTGATGTGTGGCATCAAGCTGTCCAAATTGATTTCAATGACTTGATCAAAATACTTTTCGGGTTGGGCGTAAACTTCAGGATCAGCGGTCAGATGTTCTTTAACTTGGTTGGCTGCATCAGCGACATCGCCCCTTCCTGTAGCTCTTAAATATCTTTCCATGGAAGTGTCGTATCCAAAAGTAGAGGTGGTGGCTCCAACTTCCGCCCCCATATTACAAATGGTTCCTTTTCCGGTACAGGACATGGTTTCGGCTCCGGGGCCAAAATATTCTATGATGGCTCCAGTTCCCCCTTTTACGGTTAGTATACCGGCTACTTTTAGGATGACATCCTTGGGAGCGGTCCAGCCATTGAGTTTTCCGGTCAATTTTACGCCGATCATTTTTGGGAATTTAAGTTCCCAAGCCATTCCAGCCATCACATCTACAGCATCGGCCCCTCCAACACCTATGGCGACCATACCCAGCCCCCCTGCATTGACGGTATGTGAATCTGTCCCGATCATCATCCCACCGGGAAAGGCATAATTTTCCAAAACCACCTGGTGAATGATTCCAGCCCCAGGTTTCCAGAAACCAATGCCGTATTTGTTGGACACCGATTCAAGAAAGTTGAAAACTTCTGCACTAGAACTGTTGGCTGATTTTAAATCTGCAGCAGCACCTTCTTTTGCTTGTATCAAGTGATCACAATGAACCGTTGTGGGTACAGCCACTTTTGATTTACCCGCCTGCATGAACTGCAATAAAGCCATTTGTGCCGTGGCATCCTGACAGGCAATGCGGTCTGGAGCAAAATTGACATAATCTTCTCCTCTTTTGAAAGATTGAGTCGGTTTTTTGTCCCACAAATGGGCGTAAAGTATCTTTTCACTGGAAGTGAGCGGACGGTTTAAAATGTTTTTTGCAAGGATTATACGCTCCGCCAGTTGCGCATAATTGTGCTTGATCATCTCGATATCAAAAGCCATGTAATTCTAATTTAGTGGACGTAAAAGTACAAAATAAGAGTGAATTCATAATGTCCCATTTGCCCTTTTTACAAATGAAGTTTCTTAGTTCTGGATCAGTTTTTCAAAAGTTTTTAAATCATTAATTTGGGGGGGAGGTGTAATTGTTGTTTTAAAAATTTCACCCCCTTATTATTATTAAAAATACAATGGTGATTCAGCGATTTACAAAGCCAGAGCAATGGGGGATTAGGGCTTTTTTTGTGCTGTGAATTTTTCTGCTTGGCTTAGCCAATAAAATCACATTAAAAAAATGCTTAAAAATTGCAAAAAATGTAAGTAAATAAATATGTTAATTACAAAAAATTGCTAAATTTGCACCCGCTTAAACAATATAGATACAACTTAAATTATGGCTAAAGAAACTTTTGATCGGTCAAAACCACATTTAAACATTGGAACTATCGGCCACGTAGATCACGGTAAAACAACCCTTACAGCTGCGATTACAAAAGTGCTTGCAGACGCTGGAATGTCCGAAGCAAAAAGCTTTGATCAAATTGATAACGCACCTGAAGAAAAAGAACGTGGTATAACTATTAATACTTCACACGTTGAATATCAAACGGAAAATCGTCACTATGCACACGTTGACTGTCCTGGTCACGCTGACTATGTAAAGAACATGGTTACAGGTGCTGCACAGATGGACGGTGCAATCCTTGTAGTTGCTGCAACCGACGGACCCATGCCGCAAACCCGCGAGCACATCTTGTTGGGAAGACAGGTAGGTGTTCCAAGAATTGTAGTATTCTTGAACAAGGCCGATATGGTGGACGATGAAGAGCTTTTGGAGTTGGTTGAAATGGAAGTAAGAGAATTGCTTTCTTTCTACGATTATGACGGAGACAATACTCCTGTTGTACTCGGTTCCGCGCTTGGTGCATTGAACGGTGAGCAAAAATGGGTAGATACAGTCCTTGAGTTAATGAAAGAAGTTGACGTATGGATCGAATTGCCAAAGCGTGATGTAGACAAAGATTTTTTGATGCCAGTGGAAGATGTTTTCTCCATTACTGGTCGAGGAACTGTAGCTACAGGACGAATCGAAACCGGAGTTGCCAACACAGCCGACGAAGTGGACATCATCGGAATGGGAGCTGAAAAAATGAAGTCTACCATTACTGGTGTAGAAATGTTCAGAAAAATATTAGACCGAGGAGAAGCAGGTGATAACGTAGGTATTCTTTTGAGAGGTGTTGAAAAAACAGACATCAAAAGAGGTATGGTTATTTGTAAGCCCGGTTCTGTTACTCCTCATGCCAAGTTTAAGGCTGAGGTTTATATCTTGAAAAAAGAAGAAGGAGGTCGTCATACACCTTTCCATAACAACTATCGTCCACAGTTTTATGTAAGAACTACCGACGTAACAGGAAATATTGTATTGCCTGATGGAGTTGAGATGGTTATGCCTGGTGATAACCTTACCATCACAGTAGATTTGATTCAACCCATTGCATTGAACGTAGGTCTTCGATTTGCGATCCGTGAAGGGGGAAGAACTGTTGGAGCAGGTCAGGTTACTGAGATTTTAGACTAACCAAAAAAGTTTTTAGTATGACCTTAAGGTGTCCGCCTCTGGCGGATGCCTTTTGTGTCAAATAAAAACGGGTTTAGCTCAGTTGGTAGAGCACTGGTCTCCAAAACCAGGTGTCGGGAGTTCGAGCCTCTCAACCCGTGCAAA
>CALKCR010000061.1:0-4236 GCA_938082715.1 uncultured Flavobacteriaceae bacterium
TATGAAAGCTACCAGTTTCTGTGGCTATTATGTAGATGGAGACAGAGAGCGAATCCCTTATGAAGCCGATGCTTTTATCAATCAACTTTCTCACTATGCTGTAGACGCTGAGTATGGTATTGCCAGAGGCAGCATGAAGCACTTATTGTTCAATCCTACATGGCCCACCGAATGGACCCTTTATAATATTCTGATGGCCTGGTATGATTATCTCTATACCGGAGACAATCGCTTCATTGAAAAATATTATGAGGAGCTAAAAATCAAAACACTGATGGACTTGTCGGATGAGACAGGTCTCATCAGCACTTTGACCGGTAAACAAACGGACGCCTTTTTTGAAAAATTACACAAAACTCATTGGGGAAAAAACAACAACCTAAGAGACATTGTCGACTGGCCTCAGGCCCAGCCTCCCGGTGGTTATGAGAACCTAAAGCATTTTACAGGAACAGAAAAAGAACATCCGGGAGAAAACGATGGTTATGTTTATCAAACCTACAATGCAGTGGTCAATGCCTTGTATTATGGGGCTTTAAAAATAATGGAAGAAATTGCCCTTGATCTGGATCAAAAGGAGGATCTAAGCTTATTTCAAACACGCAGTGAAAAAGTCAAAAAAGCATATCTGAAAACCTTTCAGGATAAAAACAATGGTTTGATCAATGATGGGGAAGATACAGACCACAAATCTCAACACGCCAATATGTTTGCGCTGACTTTTGGGCTGATCCCGCAAAAGGACATAGAAAATGTAGTGACTTATGTAGCGCAAAAAAACATGTCCTGTAGTGTCTATGGCTCACAAATTTTACTGGAGGGTCTTTTTGATTATGGCGGTGCGGATCATGCCATAGGCCTTATGGCCGCAAAAACAGAAAGAAGCTGGTACAACATGATCCGATATGGATCAACCATCACCATGGAGGCATGGGACAAAAGGTATAAACCCAATTTGGATTTGAACCACGCCTGGGGCGGTGCACCTGCCAATATTATTGTCAGAAATATGATGGGAGTAGCCCCCCTGACCCCCGGAGCACAATACATCAAAATCCATCCCAAAATTGGAACGCTCCAATTTGCGTCCCTTAAAACCAGTTTTATCACTGGAACAGTCCATGTAGAGTGTCGACAAACAGATTACACCTATAACATGAAAGTCAATCTGCCGGGAGGCGTTAGAGGAGATTTTTTGATTCCCGCTTTGAAAGGTGATAAAAAGCTTTTTATCAATGGTAAACCCACGCAAAATAAGTCTGAAAAAGGATATTTTCATTTGAAAAATTTCCCAGCCGGAAAAACATCTTTTGAGGTTAAATGATCAAAACAAATAATATATCTTCAAAATTTCTGAAAACTTACTACCTTTAAAATAAAAATCATGGCAACATACGAATGTAATAACTGTGGTATGGCGGTCAACGCAAGTTGCGCCAAATGTGACCAAGCATTGGTTGATGATATCCTTAGACTAGACGATGGTGCGGAGGTTCAAATTTCCAGATGCCCCGAATGTGAAGGAAAAATCAAGTCACCCTCTTGTTGTGGTATTGAAATGGTTTGCAATAATTAATCTTTTAACATAATAAATTACCCAATGAAAAAACTACTCATTATCATCCTCGTAGCATCAGCTACTTTGACACAAGCACAAGACTTTAAAGGTTTAGACAAAAGCCCTATGGATCGTGTATTTTATCCTGTTTCCAACAGGGTTACGGACAAGGCCATTGTAATCACATACAGCCGTCCACAATTGAGAGGAAGAAATCTGGAAGATGTGGTTCCAACCTATAAAATTTGGAGAACTGGAGCTAATGAAGCCACAGAGTTCAGACTTTATAAGTCCATCAAATTGGGAGGTAAAGTTATTAAAGCAGGGACTTACACCATGTATTCCTACCCCAAAGACAATTCCTCCGAGATCATCATTAATTCAGTCACAAATGTTTGGGGAGCCTACAACTACGACCAATCAAAAGACGTTGTAAGAATCGAAGTACCCGTGACAGAATCAACCGAATATCTCGAAGCTTTCTCATTTGCATTTAGTGGTAAAGGAAACAATGCAGTGCTTCACGGTGGTTGGGGAAATGCAAGGGTAGAAATTCCCATTACAATTCTCTAAGCCCAAGAAAAGCTTTTCTTAAAACCCCTTTTTAGGGGTTTTTTATTCTATTAAACTTGTTGTGGTCTAATAGTGTTTTTTAAAGTAATTTAGACCTTTATATTCAAATTTTATGAAACAACTGCTGCTGGATTTTTACCAACGTCTGGGAATCAACCAAAGCATGGCCGAGAATTTAGAGGCCATTACATTTGGCCTGATCGTTGTTTTGATGGCCTTTATTTTTTGGTTGGTCAGTAAACGTATTTTAAGGCTGATCTTTCTAAAAATCTCCAAAAGGACAAAATCGAAGTTTGACGATTTTTTAATCAAAAACAAAATCCCGGAAACCCTCTCCTTCTTCCCCCCGCTTTTTATTCTTATTGGATTTCTTACCCAATCTTTGATCTCCTTCCCCCTACTTGAGCAGCCTGTAGCATCACTATTGGAAATATTGGGGGCAATTGTTACCATCATTTTGGTAAGGCGGTTGTTAAACTCATTTAAAGATTTTTTCAAAACACTCAAAAATTTCAAAGATAAACCCATTGACAGCTACATTCAGGTGATAATGATTTTTGTATGGTTCATTGGAATCATGTTTGTTTTCTCCATTTTGTCGGGAAAAGACATCGGTACCTTTATGGCCACTTTGGGAGCCCTTTCCGCCGTTATCCTATTGATTTTTAAAGACTCCATCCTTGGTTTTGTTGCGAGTATTCAAGTAACAATCAATGATACAGTAAGAATTGGAGATTGGATCACCATGAAGAGCTACAATGCCGATGGGGATGTGATCGAAATTAACCTTTCGACAGTCAAAGTTCAGAACTTTGACAATACCATCACCTCTATCCCTACTTACAAACTGGTTTCAGATTCGTTTGTCAATTGGAGGGGTATGAGCGAATCTGGAGGAAGAAGAATTAAAAGGGCCTTGTTGATCCGAGTATCGAGCATACATTTTGTAGAAGAACAGCACCTACAAAAGCTTTTAAAAATTGAGCGGATTGCTCCTTTTATTTCACAAAGGAAAAAGGAAATCGAGGCTGAAAACAATGCCCAACAGGCGGATAAATCTCTTTTACTCAACGGAAGAAACATGACCAACATAGGGCTTTTCCGAAGATATGCTTTGGCTTACCTAGAAAACCACCCAGAAATCAACAGTGATCTAACGGTAATGGTAAGGCAATTGGCACCCACCCCCGAAGGAGTTCCCCTTGAGTTGTATGTCTTTGTCAAAGACAAAGTATGGGTCAACTATGAAAGCATCATGTCCGATATATTCGATCATTTGTTGGCTGCCATACCCTTCTTTGAATTAGAGTGTTTTGAGTATACTTCCAACCCTAATTTCCCTTCAAAACAAAAGCAATAAAAATCATTTTTTATTGACGGTTATCTTTGAGATTCTCATTATTTTTAGATTCTATAATTTTAAAAAATAATTGACTTTATATGGATTTTTCTCAACTTTACACCCCAGGATTTAAAAACAGAAACAGAGCTCATTTTGCCGCCATTGTCAATTTGGCCTTAGCAGACGATCACATCTCTGAAGAAGAGAAAGCTTTTATTGATCGACTGGCCATTTATCTTGAAATTCATCCCGATACGGTTAAAGAAATTATAGCATCCCCCGAACAGTATAAAGCCGATCCCCCTGTCGATAAAAACTCCCGATTAGAAAGACTATACGACTTGAGTAAAATGATTTTTGCGGATCACATTGCCGATGACAATGAAAAAAAATTATTGGAAAAAATGGTGATCGGTTTGGGTTTTGAAGCCGACAGGTCTAAAGAAATTGTTGAAAAAGCCCTGGAAATGGTAGCCAATGGGATTGATCAAGATGATTTTGTTGACACTTTCGAAGTTTAATACTTCAAATTGGTTATAGTATACCCCATTTCTTCATCAGCAATCATCTCTTCACGATCGATATAAACCGAATTTGGAAATCCTTTATCCTGGTCGTATTCAACTCTGAGTAAAAAAACCTTATCTCTTTCCGCATTTTTGATTTCATCAAATAATTGGGAGATCGTCATTACTCCCCAATGCTCATCAGAATTGTATGGAGTTTCATTGACTAAAGTAATTTGATTATTTACGATCTTTAC
>CALKCR010000062.1:0-11632 GCA_938082715.1 uncultured Flavobacteriaceae bacterium
AAAACGGATGTAGTGATGATCAAAAAGATTCTGATTATGATGGTGTGCCTGATTATTTAGATTTTTGTTTAAATACAACTATAGGAACAGAGGTTAACTCAAATGGCTGTGCAGAGACTCAAACCAACCAGCAGTCACCAATAACACAGGTTAATAGTACTTCTAATCAAAATGAAACAGCTCAAGAGGCAGTTAGAGTAAATCCTGAAGATTTAGACGGAGATGGATATTCAAATAGCGCAGATGCTTTCCCAAATGATCCTTATGAATATCAAGACACGGATGGTGATGGAATTGGTGACAACGCTGATAAAGATGATGACAACGATGGTTTTTCTGATAAAGATGAAAGAACTTGTAAAACTAATCCAAAAGACAGCAGTAGTCGTCCAACTGATAATGATGGAGATCAGATTGTAGATTGTATTGACAAAGACGATGATAATGATGGAGTTGAAGACAGAAAAGATGCTTTCCCATTGGATGAAAATGAGTATTTGGATACTGATCAGGATGGTATAGGAAATAATGCCGACGAAGATGACGATGGAGATGGATACAAGGATCAGGATGAAATAGAATGTGGAAGTGATCCCTTAAAGAAATATCGTAAGCCAAGGGATTATGACAAAGATTTTGAGCCTGATTGCATTGATCTAGACGATGATAATGATGGTTGTTTGGATGAGGAAGATCTTTTTCCATTTAACGAATTGGACTGTCTGGATAGTGATGGAGACGGTATAGGCGATAACATGGATTCGGATGCTGATAATGATGGAGTTATCGATGAATTTGATGATTTCCCCACTGATCCGAATGAAAGTAAAGACACAGATGGAGATGGTATAGGAGACAATGCTGATTTGGATGACAACAATGATGGCTTCCCAGAGGATCCAATTATCAACAGTTCAGGGGAGGAAGTTATTCCAATATTTGTATCAGAATTATTAACTCCAAATGAGCTTGGTGAAGAGTCCAACTGGAGAATTGTAAATATTGACAAATATCCAACGGCTAATGTTAAGGTTTATAGTCCCTCGGGAATAATTATTTATGAATCTTGGTCATATAAAAATGATTGGGATGGTACTGACAAAAACGGAAAATCACTACCGACCGGACCATATTTGTATGTCATTGATAGGGGAGATGAAACACAAGTTGAGGAGGGTTGGTTATATATATTTAATTAGATGAAAAGACTGTTATTATTTATAACTATTTTATTACCTGTTATCATAAATGCCCAGGTAAATGAAAACCTTTTGATGGAGCGTTTTAATATGAATGCTTTTAATCCCGCTTATGCTGGCTCAGAGGGCAGGGTTCTTTCTTTTACTACTAGATCTACTTGGCAGGGAGTCAGTGGTGCTCCCAAAATGAATTATTTTTATTACAGTGGTAAGCCAAACAAAAATCTTGCTTTTGGAATTTCGATTATTAACAACAAAATTTTTATTGATGAAAGAACGCTCTATGCTGTTGATGCTAGTTATCAACTGACGCTGGGAGGGGGAAAGACATTGAATTTGGGGATCAAGGCAGGTGCTCACACTAAGTTCACCGACGTGGAGGCCATTGAACGTTTGACCAATACTCCAAACCCTGCCATTCCAGACATCACCAAAGAGACCTACCCAGTAGTTGGTTTTGGAGCGCTCTACAAAACTCAAAAATTTTACGTTTCTTTTTCAATACCTAATTTCTTAAATCCCATTAAATATACCGACAACGAATCTTTTATCGGTGATGAAAAACCCTCCACTTACTTTTTGGCTGGATATAAAATTGATGTTGGAGCATTCAACTCATCAATCAATCCTTTTGTCAGTAGTAAGATTATTCCAGGGATAGGGAATACCATTCACTTTGGAGGGACTTATGACTTTAAAGGAATCTTTGAAGTTGGGGGAGGATACAAAAGCACGCGTTACATGAATGTAATGGCCATTATTAAAACCAAATTTGGTTTGTCTTTGGCCTATGCGTATGATTTTAGGGGATCGTCTAATGATGTGGAAGTCCAGAAAAGTGGAAGTGAAATTTTCCTCAAGTTTAATTTTTAAGGGGTATAAAAAAGTCTGAATACCCGATTTAAATTTAAAGGGCCAAGACAGCATAGTATTAGAGCCAATTAAAAATAAATAATGAGATTCTAATCTTATTATATCTAATCCACAGAGATGTTATTTTAAAATAACCTTTAAAGGATCCAAAAGTAATTCTAACTTAGAACATAATTTTTATATATTTTTGTATCATTGGGTATAAAATATCATTTGAGGTGGATCTAAAAAATAACTTAAAGAATATAGCGACCAGGTTTCTTTTGGTATCCTTGATATTAGGTCAACTCTCCAATGCCTTTTTGGTTACCGATTTGTTGAAATCAAAAGAAAAAATAGCCCTTAACAGTGATATTGACAAGAGTTCAAAGGAGGATAAAAATTCAATGGACAGTGAGGAAGAATCTAAGATACTTCTCAATGATTTAAAGTCCATTTATTTTTCAAACGAATCAAATACTACTGATTATATCGCACATAACTTTAAAGAAGTTTTAAATACAGAAGACTTTCCTCCACCCGAGTCTCACTTTCAGGTTTAGTTTTCGGCTTTGGGGATATTCTTGTACGGCCCTACTTTTTAATTTTTTAAATTTTTATCATGAACAAATTATTTTCACATTTGAGAGGAGATGTCTTTGGCGGAATAACTGCTGGGATCATAGCATTGCCATTAGCTTTGGCCTTTGGGGTATCTTCTGGCCTAGGTCCAACAGCAGGGCTTTATGGTGCCATCTTCTTAAGTTTCTTTGCAGCACTTTTGGGAGGTACAAATACGCAAATCTCAGGACCTACAGCTCCTATGACGGCACTCAGTATGGTGGTAATCGCTTCGCTGATTGCCTCCAACGATGGTGATGTGGCCAAGGCTCTGCCCATCATACTTGGAGTTTTTATGCTTTCTGGGCTCTTACAGGTTGGTTTGGGTTTTATGGGATTGGGTAAATACATTAGATACATTCCTTATCCTGTAGTTTCTGGTTTTATGACGGCTATTGGTTTGATTATTTTGACTACACAAACCTTACCTGTTTTGGGATATTACCCCAAAGAGGACATCAACTTGGTGGAGACTTTTAAACTTGAAGCTGAAGCAACTTTATTAACCAAAATTTTGGATGACGAAGCCGAAGAAGGATTACTGGTTTTGGAAGATTTTTCAGAAACAGTAGCAAGAGGAGAAAAAATTTCTGAGACTGAAATCCAGCAAGAGGCGGCAGTTTTGGCCTCCAAACACGCTTCGGGAGTGATAGGCTCTCTGAGAGTTCTGCCTATTGCATTGGGTAAAATAAACTGGATTGAGCTTATCTTGGCATTGGGAACAATCCTGATTATTTATGGTTTTAAAAGGATCACAACTGCCATTCCTAGTACTTTGGTGGCCTTGCTGGTAATGTCGGGAATTGCAGTATTTTTTGTGCCTGACTATCGACCCATAACTGCTATACCGAGTGGTTTTCCTATGCCGCAGTGGGGTATATTTACTGAAATCAGTCTTATGGAATTAACACCCTACATACTGACCTCACTGACCCTGGCAATGTTGGGTGCCATTGACTCACTGTTGACCAGTGTCGTGGCAGACAACATGACCAAAACCAGACATTTGCCCAACAAGGAACTCATCGGTCAGGGAATTGGTAACAGTATATCGGCTTTGTTTGGTGGTCTTCCCGGAGCGGGAGCTACTATCCGAACCGTCGTTAATATCAACTCTGGAGGAGTGACACGTCTATCGGGGATGATTTCCAGTATGGTACTGTTGCTCATTCTACTGATATTCAGTTCGGTGGCCTCTACCATTCCCGCAGCTGTTCTGGCTGGAATATTGGTTACCGTTGGGATCAGCGTGATGGACTACAGAGGTCTAAAAGCCATTCCGATTCTTCCCAAAGATGTAAAAATAGGAAAACTGGGGATTAGCTCAGAGGTTATTGTGATGCTCGCCGTGATGCTATTGGCCACCTTTTGGAATTTGGTCTATGCTGTTGGAATAGGATTGGTGATTGCTTCACTGATGTTTATGAAAAAAATCGGCGATGCTACTGCGAGTCAATCTGTATTGAAGGCTTTGCCTCAAGACAAATCCCTTGATGAAGAAGAGTTTGTTGATATTGACGGAGATGGAATTGTTGACATTGCCATCAAACAGATCATGGGGCCATTATTTTTTGGCTCTGCTGACGGTTTCCAAAAGTTGGCCAAAAAAATTCCCGATTCTGCAAAAATTGTTGTTCTTAGGCTAGAAACCATGAATTATATTGACCAGTCTGGCCTTTATGCTCTTGAGGAAATACTTGTTGATTTTAGTGAGCAAGGCAAAAGTATTTACCTTGTCGCGCTCAAGAAGCAGCCCAAATACATGATGCAAAGTGTAGAAATGGTTCCCAAGTTAATCCCTCAAGAAAATATTTTTGACAATTACAAAAAATGCTTTTCACATATCAAAAAAACGATCAACCCTAACAAATAAAATTGTAAAAGAAACATGAAAAAAAAATCCGTAATGCTTGATAAAGAAACCCAATCGAATCTAACACCAGCGCAAGTGTATGACCGTTTGCAAGAAGGGAACCAACGTTATGTCAACAGTCAACTTACCGAAGTATCTCTGGATCACCTTCGTTCTGACAGTGTAGGAGGACAATTCCCACAAGCCATTGTCTTGTCTTGTATTGATTCTAGAGTTGTCGTAGAACAAGTTTTTGACCAAGCTCTTGGTGACATTTTTGTTGCCCGAGTAGCAGGAAATTTTGTTAATACCGACATTGTCGCCAGTATGGAATACGCTTGTGCAGTGGCCGGCAGCAAACTCATTGTTGTCTTGGGACATGAAGGTTGTGGTGCTGTAAAAGCAGCTTGTGATAATGTTGAGTTGGGTAATATTACTTCTTTATTATCCAATATATTACCTGCGGTCGATGCTGTGAAAGCGTCAGCTTCTGCTCCACATGACAGCAGTAATACTCCTTTTGTTAATGCTGCTATCGACAAAAATGTCGACAAAACCATTGATCAGATTCGGTCGATGAGTCCCATACTCAAAGAACTTGAAGAAAAAGGACAAATTCAGATTAAAGGAGGCGTTTACAAACTTGCTTCTGGACAAGTCGAATGGTTGTAAAATTATAAAAAGGGGTGTTTATCACTCCTTTTTTATTTAGTTTAAAAATTGAGACTTCTTTTTTACAGTGGTCGAAAAGTCTAAAAATTTATTAAGTTTTAAAAATAGTTTAAGGTTCCTTCTCTGGAAGCCATCTTAATATCGCAATCGTAAGTTTGAAAACTAATGTGAGTTTCAGCTCCGGCAGGAGTACTATATATTTTCACAAACAAATTATAATATGTATATTATAATAATACAATTAAATATTTGGCAACATATTGGCAACAAATTTAAGTGAATTCGTAGAATAAGTAAAACCTAAAAATTCTTAGTGATCCTAAATTCTAAAATGAGGGGGCGGGTTTTAGAGAAGTAGTTTTTTGTTAAGTCAATAGAGTGAAAAATTAGATATAACTTAACTACTACGTTTATAGAGAACAATCGACTTGAAAATTAGTCCAGTCAACTCCGTTAGGATTAGCATTAGGAAATTTAATTTTAAACACACCACTTTACACCCTTTGACCTAAGAACACAACCCTAAAACGACAATCCAAAAAAAGTCCTAATCCCTTATCAATCAAATAATTGTAAGTAAATGCTTTTGTATGCAATTGTGCGAAAAAGTAATAAAATTACCCTTAAATATCTAACCATTAAGTTTATTTGCCTTCAATATTTTTAAGGTTATTACCGGATGTTTTAAAATGAAAAAAATTAACTACCTTAAAACTTCTATGTTAACTTTAGATCTTCTCTAATTTTTTTAAATGCAATTGTTATCTGTGCTTCAACTGTTTTAATTGATATATTTAAGATTTCTGAAATTTCCTTATTTGTATAACCTTTTTTCTTACTCAAGAGAAAAATCTCTTTACAGTTTTTTGGTAATTTTCTAATTGATTTTTTAACATTATCAAGTGATTCATGAAGATTACGATCATCATCAGACTCAATTATTTGGTTAAGGTATCTTAAATATTCATCATGAATTTTTAATTGTACTTTATTTCTATGATACATGTTGACAAACAAATTGTAAGTAACTCTGTAAAGAAAACCCTCAATTGAATAATTACTATTTAACTTTTTTCTATTCTCAAAAGTTTTTAAAAATACTTCTTGAACAATATCTTTCGCCATTGAGTGATCGCCAGATAAACTAACCGCATAGGCAAATAATCTTCTACTGTATAAATTAACTAATTGAGTAAATGCTTCATCATCCCCAATTCTAAGTAAAGCGATAAACTCATCTTTATCCATTTAAAAAATTATTTTTATCGAAATTCTAAATTAAATAAAATAAAAATTTAGGGGTATTAGTTATTTAAAATGTAATACAATAAATAATTAAATATAATGTTTGAAAAACTCATCATTAAATTTATTTCTCAAACAGCTGGTTTAAATGAGCTAGAAAGGCTGGTTAAGTATCTTGAGAAAAAAGAAAATGTAGAAATTTTCAAGTCTTACATTAAAACAAATTATTACACTATATATGCTATGCATGACTTTGATAGAGGAGATATTCTAGAAATTATCCAAAAAAGGATTTCTAAAGAAAGAAAAAGAAAATACCTTGAAAAAAAGCACTTTAGTTTTCTGAGTTATGCGGCTATTATTTTAATTTTTTTTAGTTTAGGATATTACTTCAATACTTTTCGGAATCAAACTGAATTAGAATATATCATTCCTAAAGATGATGACATTGTCCTAACCACCTCTGACGGTAGAAATATTATATTGAATGAAGAAAAAGATGAGATTTCGATTGAAAGTAAAATAAATTTGAACAAAAATTCAAATCAGCTTAACTATAATAAAACCTTCAAAGTAGCTAATGATATAAATAAACCAATCTTTCATACCCTAAAAATACCATATGGTAAAAGATATAAAATTGTTTTATCAGATGGGACTTTAGTTCACTTAAATTCTGGATCAACAATTAAATATCCCATAGTTTTTGATAGAAAAAATCCAAGAAAAGTTTTTCTCTCCGGTGAAGCTTTTTTTGATGTAGTAGAAAATAAAAATCAAATTTTTACTGTTAACAGTGAGTCAGTAAATGTAGAGGTTTATGGAACAAAGTTTAATTTTAAAAATTACCCTGAAGACAACTCCTCAGATATAGTATTGGTTGAAGGTTCAGTTGGATTATATAGCAAATACGCTAAAAATATTACTCGATTAAAGCCTGGGATTAAAGGCTCATTTAACAAATCAGATTATTCTATTACTCAAAATCAAATTAATACATCAATTTATACCTCTTGGATTGATGGTCAGATTATTTTTAGAAATGAAAATTTCGAAAATATTTTAACTAAACTTGAACGTCTCTACAACGTAGAGATTATAAACAACAGTAACAATAAACCTAATGAAACTTTTAACGCTAAAATCGATGTAGAAAAGGAGTCCATAAATGAGGTTTTAAGTTATTTCAACAAAATATATAACATTAAACACCAAACATTCAATAACAAGATAATTATAAACTAATAAAACATGAAAAAAAAAAGGGGAGTATTGGAGTACTCCCCATGACCGATTTACTAATTAATTAATAAACCGATAAAAACTAAGTAAAATTATGAAAAACAAATCGAACAGGGCTATTGTTAGTTCAATAAGTAGCCTAAAATCAAAAATGAAACTATCTTTTATTTTATTTTTTGCCTTTATTTTCTCTGCCGTGGCAAATTCTTTCAGCCAGACAGAGATATCATTAGAAATGAAAAATGTCAAAATTTTAGATGTTTTAGATGAAATAGAAGTATATACTGAATATAAGTTTATATACAGTACCAATATTTATGATTTTGACAAACTCGTCTCTATAGATGTGAAGGATCAGAAGATATCTAATGTCCTTGACAATATTTTTAATGGTAAAATTACATACGAGGTAATTGATAAAAGAGTACTTCTCAAGAAAAAAATGATCATTTCTTCGAAAATGGAAGAAATTTCTGATGAAGAGGAAATTGTTCAGCGTGTTATAACGGGTACTGTTAAAGATTCTGATGGAGTTCCTTTACCCGGAGCTACTGTTGTTGAGGAAGGAACTGATAACGGAACTTCTTCCGATTTTGATGGTAATTTTTCAATTACATTGGAAAATGAGGATTCTAGACTATTAATATCTTTTATTGGCTATTCAACTGAATCATATGAACTAGCTGATGTCAGCATGATCGATGCTGTTCTTCTTTTAAATGAATCATCTCTTGATGAAATTGTTGTCACAGGTTATGGAACTCAGTTATTAAGAAATATTACAGGCTCAGTTGCTACTATCGATGCTGAAACAATTGAAAATAGAGCTTTAACAAGTGCTGGCGTTGCTTTAGCTGGAACGACTGCAGGGGTCTTTGTTTCTCAAAACTCAGGACAAGCAGGTCAAGATGAAATTTCTATCCGAGTTAGAGGTGTTGGAACATTAAATAATGCTACACCTCTTGTTATAGTTGATGGTATTGAGGGAGATATCAACCTTGTAAATCCAAATGATATTGAGTCAATTTCTGTACTTAAAGATGCAGCATCAGGTGCAATTTATGGATCTAGAGCTGCTAATGGAGTTATCGTTGTTAAAACTAAAAGGGGCCAAAGAAATCAAAAGGCTGTTTTTGCATATGAAGCAACTTTTGGTATTTCAGAGGCCTTAACAATGCCTGATTTAAATTTTGACCCGGTATACAATATGGAATTTAAAAACTTAACAAAAACAAATTTTGGAGCTACACCGATCTTTGGCCCCGATGCAATTGCTGCTGCACGCAGCCAGACTAATTGGTGGAAAAATCCTTATGAAGACCTTGTTCAAACTGCTCCCCTTAATGTTCATAATTTGAGTGTTACAGGTGGTGGTGAAAATATTAACTACAGATTAGCCCTTGGATTATTGGATCAGGAAAGCATAGCAACTGGTAATAACTTTTATGATCGCCTTAATTTTAGAATAAATATTGATGCAAGCCCAACTGACAAAATCGATATCGGGACAACTATTTCAATTACTAGGGGTAAACAAATATCATCCTATGGAGGTTTTAACTCTTCTGACCTACAAGGGCCTCAGGCGGTAGGTGCTCAAATACAAAATATTTTTGGACCCATATATAATGAAGATGGAAATTATGCAATGGTAAATGCTGCATTTGCTGGCGTGGGTGTTGGACCTGGAACAGGAAAGAATAACAATTATGGTTATGTAACTGGTGACTATTATGATAATGAACAAATCATTAATAACACTTTAATGAATGCATATGTTGCTTACTCACCAATTGAAAATTTGACAATCAAAGCAACAGCTGCAATGAGAAATAGAAGTACTAATTCTAATCAATTTAATAGATTACAAAAAAACTTTTTTCCCGATGGATCATTTTTTCTTGCTCCAAATAGTATCAGACAGAGAACTAATAGGAATGAAGAGTTTTTTACTGAAACATATTTCGTAACTGCAGACTATAATATGGAGATTGGAGGTGGAAAATTAAATGCTTTGGTTGGATATAGCCAGGAAGAAAATACAGTCACTGATCTTAGAGGTTTTAGAGATGGACATTTAACAAATGGAGTTATGGTATTAAATGCTGGTCTTCCCGGAAACCAACAAGCAGATGGTGGAGAAACTGGATTTAGTGTTCAATCTTATTTTGCAAGAGTTGGTTACAACTACATGGGAAAATATCTATTTGAAGGAAATGTCAGAAGAGATGGTAGTTCAAGATTTTTAAATGATAAATGGGGTGTATTTCCATCATTTTCAGCTGGTTGGATTTTATCTGAAGAAGATTTCTTAAGTTCTTACGATATAATAGATTATCTAAAGGTAAGAGGTTCATGGGGAGAATTAGGTAATTCAAATATTCCGAATTTTGCATTTGCTAAATCATTAAGTTTAAATGAAGCATATAGCTATGGCGGAGTGATTGCCCCAGGGGTGGGACAGTCATCGCTTGGTAATGAAAACCTTAGCTGGGAAAAAACTACAATTACCAACTTTGGAGTTAATTTGATTTTAAATAATGGATTAGGAATTGATTTAGATATATTTAATAAAAACACAACGGATATTCTTTATAATCTTCCTGTGAATGTATTAACCGGATTCACATCACAATTCTCTAACGCTGCTTCTTTAGAATCTAAAGGTTGGGAACTAGGTTTGAATTACTCAAAGGAATTTGGGAAGCTAAAAGTCCAAGTTGGGGCAAATATATCTAAAGTTGAAAACTTAGTAACAGACCTTAATCCTACATTAGACGGTGGCGATGTCGATAGAGTATTTTTATCTAATGGAGCCATTTTAGGTGAGGGATATAGGCCAGGCGCTTATTGGGGATGGAAATCTGATGGAATATTTAATGATGCCGCTGAACTCGCCTCTGCTCCAGATCACTCCATAGTGGGCTCTCAAGTTGGTGATGTTAAATTTGTAGACTTAGATGAAGATGGTGTTATCACTCTTGATGATAGAACTGACATTGGAGTTGATGTTCCAGAAATCACATATGGATTCAATATTTCAGCAAATTATGAGAACTTTGATTTAGCTGCAATTTTTCAAGGCATAGGAGAAACTAGTTTCCAAGGAACTTTTGAGCTGTTTAAGCCTGATTCATCTGGAGGGTATGCTACGGCAAATCTTTGGGCTGATAATTGGACAACGTCTAATACTGATGCTACAATGCCTAGAGTATGGTCAGGCCAAGCCGCAAGTCCAAGTGATCAATATGCAAGTGATTTCTTTGTTTGGGATAGAGCTTATTTAAGATTAAAGAATTTACAAATAGGCTATACTGTTGATGCTGAATTTCTACCATTTGAAAGTTTAAGACTATTTTTTAATGGAACGAACCTTTGGACTTCTACTGATTTCCCTATGATTGATCCTGAAATTAGGACAGGTGTGGCAGCAAACGAACTATATGGTGCAGGTCAAGAAGCACAGGCTGGAAGAGCTCCTTACATGTTCCCTCAGCTAAGAGTATTATCATTTGGAATTCAAGCAAAATTTTAAAAAATTAATTAAAAAATTATTAAAGATTACATATGAGAACTAAATTTTTTACAACAGTAATTATAACTTTTTCCATGATAGCGTTTGTCTTATCATGTGATAAAGACTTTTTAGACAAATCTGACCCAGGAAATGCAACTGTAGATGGTTTTTTCCAAACGGCGGATGACTTTAAGTTAGGTATAAATGGAATATATGATTCCATGGCAGATGCATCCGCTAATGCTTTTTGGGGCGGTAACTACTTCTTTATGAATAGGAATTTTGATGAAGTCGCTGATAACATGGTTGGATCAGATACTAGTGCATGGGGATATGGTGCTATTGCTTCTGGAAATGCTACTCCACAAAGCGGCGGTATTCTCGCTTATAAATTCAATTACGGAATGGGAACTATTTCTAAGATTAATACTA
>CALKCR010000063.1:0-29652 GCA_938082715.1 uncultured Flavobacteriaceae bacterium
TCTATTGGATGACCGGCAAAGAAAAATATTTAAACTGGGCGATCAAAATAGCCGATTATTATTTGTTGGAAATGGATTTTTCCCAAACCGATTACCTCAGACTCAGGGATCACGGTTGTGAGATCATCGGCGGGTTAAGTGAACTCTTCCTCACTTTGCACCGGCTTGAGCATCCCAAGTTTGAGGACTACCGACCCCCGCTTTACCGACTTTTGGACCGTATCCTCGTCTATGGAAGAAATACCGATGGACTTTTTTATAATGCCATCAACCTGAAAACCCAAACCCCAGTCGACGAAGGAGTTGCGGACAACTGGGGTTATATTCTCAACGCCTATTACACCACCTGGATGGTCGACCAAAAAGTGGAATACATCCAGGCCGTTCGCAAACCCTTTAAAGCGCTCAACCTCAATTATCGTAACTACAACTGGGAACCCGGCGCCCAACGCGGCCCTTTGGGAAGTCACGACGGCTATGCCGATGCTATAGAAAGCGGCATCAATTTATTGAACCGCGAAAACGATCCTGACCTCCGAAGCTGGATCGACAGTGAGATCAAAGTAATGTTCGGTATGCAACAGCCCGATGGCATTGTTGAGGGCTGGCACGGTGATGGAAACTTTGCCCGAACAGCACTGATGTATGGCCTTTGGAAAACCCAGGGGGCCCGACTGTCGCCCTGGAAACCTTCCCTGCGACTCGGAGCAGTAGCCTCCGAAAATGAAACCTATTTTGTTCTTACCACGCAAACCGACTGGGAAGGAAAACTCATCTTTGATCCCATACGCCATAAAACCATCCTCAATCTTCCGGTGGACTATCCCCGGATCAATCAGTTTCCCGAGTGGTTTACCGCAGACCCTAAGGCCAACTATCGCATCACGGCCTCCGACCCAAAACTATCGGCCACCTACAACGGAAGCTCATTGTTGGAGGGCATTCCCCTAAAAATATCAGCCGGGGAGCGTTTGATTATCGTAATTCAATAAAAAACCCCGCTTTTGGAAAAGCGGGGACTAACAAAAACAAATAATTAATTTCCTTACAGGAAACTAACCAAACAAAATTATCAATTGGCAACATTTGTAAAAAGGAAATCCAAAACCGAAGTTTTCTTTTTGAGATTCCTAAAAAAAAGACCGATTCTTTTTGAAGAGCCCATATAAATGCAAGTATATATTGAATAATTGACAAAATTTACAGGAACCGATCTTGTAAGAAAATTCTTTTTTCTCCCCTTTAATGAACCTCATTTAGAACAATTTATTAATTTGTATGCAAATGAATTGAAAATGATACGCCACACTTTTTTTATTTTACTGATGGTGGGATTATTTTCCTGTCAGGCCCCTGATACTTCCGAAAAAGAAGAGTGGACTGCTCTTTTTAACGGTACTGATCTGTCTGACTGGAACATCAAGTTTGCCAACGAGGACCAAAATGTCAACCACCGCAACACTTTTAGGGTACAAGACAGCATGATCCGCATTGCCTATGACCAGTACGATAAATTTCAGGATGCCTATGCCCACATGTATTATAAAAAGCCCTACTCCTATTACAAACTGCGATTCGACTATCGGTTTACGGGCGAGCAAGTCCCGGGGGGTGAGGACTGGAATGTCCGCAACAGCGGCATCATGTTACACTCCCAATCGGTCGAAAGCAATGACTTCGGACAGTATTTTCCCGTTTCCATCGAAATCCAACTACTCGGTGGACTGGGAGCAGGGGAACGCCCCACCGGAAACGTCTGTACCCCAGGCACAGCCCTGGTCATGGACGGCAAAGTCGATTATCGACACTGCATTTCCTCCAATTCTAAAACCTATCACGGCGACCGCTGGGTCAGTGCAGAGGTGGTCGTATTGGGCGGGGAAAGCATCACCCACTTGATCGAAAACGATACGGTTTTAAAATACCAAAATCCCCAGATCGGCGGAGGTTTTACCAACCCCAAAATGGGTGACAAAGACTGGACCTCCCGTGGGGTGATCCAAAGCAAAGACCACTGGATCGCCAAAGAAGGGGAACTCCTTACCCAAGGCTATATCTCCCTACAAGCCGAAAGCCACCCCATCGATTTTAAAAACATTCGACTGCTTGACCTTTGCGGTTGTAAAGACTCCAAAGCAAAAAATTATAAATCTTATTTTGTCAAAGCTGACAATTCACTTTGTGTATATTGATCGACTTTTGGTTTACAAGATTTTATATATTTACAAGTGAATAAATTCCAAATAGATTCTTCAGCCATGTCCTAAGTATTGTTCTATCATACCTTTTTGAGGAGTTTAGTATCTAAGCCAGGACATCAATATATTTTGCCCGCTTAAAAGTATTGGCTTGTATCAAGAAATAGTTTTGATCTTTGTCAGTAACCGAAGGGTGTTCAAAAAAGTAAGAACCCATTGATATTGAGGCCAAAGTCAATGGATCGATTCCCATACTTGAACCTCCGATGCCAGCCCCTATTTCGAATTTGTTATAGTAAAACTCATAGCTCGTTTCCATTCAGAATGATTTTGCATTTTAACATCGACTCCGCTACCATCCCGTTTCTGTTTTCTGTCAAACTAAGGGAGGAACAAATCGTATTTGTTTCTAAAAATTAGGGTTAGGAAAGCGATACCTTTTTTCAGCAAGGGTCCTTCAAAGTTAGAATTTCTTCCATCAAATGTTACATTCCAAGGTTAAAATTCTCTTAGGAGAATTGCTTTCCAGCAAGGCCCTTTTCTTAGTGTCCACTCTCAAGATAGTGTTCCCGGATCAGGTCTTTACCAAAATCGCCTTTAAATTCCCTCCAAACCACATGGATATGATTGGCCTTGTCTTGGGAGTTGTCGTATTCGATCAAAAAGCTTTGTCCCTGGATACGGTAGTAATGCGCTTTTAATTTTTCTATTTTGCCAGCCCAGCTAAAAGTAATATTGTTCCAGTTTTCGTCTTGGAGTAGCTGGCGTGCTTTTTGGGAAACGGCTTTTTCCATCCGGTCGAGGTGGAGGTAGATGATTTCTTTGAGCTGTTTTTTTTGACCCCTATTGAGTTGTCGGTAGGAGATACCGTTGTTGGGGACAAATTCTACGGCCGCTTGATTACTGGTTAATATTTCTCCATAGGTTTGTGAGCTGACCAGAGTTTGTTTCAGTTGTTTTGGGGAGAGGGATTTGATTAATTCTAAGGCCCAGTCATGGTCTTTTCTCAGTACGATTTTTCCTTTTTCGGGTCCGTCGGGAACAATCCCGGGGTTGGAACCCCAAAAAGCAGGAGCAAAGGCGATCTTATCGGGACTGATGGTAAAATTGAGTGAAACGTGGTGCCCTTCAAACGACCAAGCCCAGAGGGAATCCCTATGGGGGTTACCGTATAAAGTCAAGTAGTATTTGGTAGGATCTCTTTTGGCGGGATTGTTTTCCACCACCGCCAGATAGTTTTCCAGATCGATGATTTGTTCCATTTGGTCATATCCATTTTCACTTAGATAGGCTTCCAGTAGGGCATAGGTTTTTTGGACTTGTATGGGGGTCATATCCGATAGCGGCAAGCCTTCGCGTTTAAAGGAGGAGTGCGGCAGGTAGTGCCAACGGGTTTTGGCAGGGTCTTCCAAGGCAAAAGAAACCACTTCTTTTTGGGAGTCCGAAAGGCTGTTCAGCAGATCGGTGACCAAGGCCAATGGGTCAAAAGGCTTTTGTGCGATGGCCCATCCCAAGCCCAAAAAATAAATAAACAGTAGTTTTTTCATCCTTAAAAGTTTAGCTCAATGTACCAAATAATTGGTGGAGGGCTAAAAAAAAATCTCCCAAATGCGGGAGATTATGGTATTAAACCAACTTTGGGCTTACTCTATCCTTTTGTAAAGTTCTCCTCTTCCTTTGCCTAAAGAATCCAGCCAGTATTGTGTATAATGACTTTCCGACAGGCTTAATTTTACCCGGTAGACATTGTTCCCTCCTTGAGTCCATTTGAGGTAGTTGTCCGTTCCATGGCTCATGTACTCAATCAGGGAATCGTTTTTGACTTCATACTTTCCATTGCCGGCAAAGCCAATAAATTGATCTACACCCAGGGAGTCCATTTGTTCTCCATTGGATACAAACATAAAGTATCCGGCGGAGTAAACTTTTACTTGTTTGAAATTGGCATCAAAGGCAAGGGTGTCTTTTGGTTTTCCATCTTCATAGTTAATTGTTCCTATCCGATCCCAAACCCCGGTCAGGCCAATTGCTTTTGAAGATGTTTCTGGGGGCGCGCAAGAAATGATGGCCAAAGCCATTACAGCAGTGAGTATTAATTTTTTCATTTTTGGTATAGTTTGTTTCTGCAAGTTAACAAATTCTTTTCTGATTTTGTAAAATTCTACAAAGCCTTGACCTTAAATTGACTAATTGATAATATTAGGGAGCTCTTTTTAGGGAAAACATTATTCTTTTTGATGAATTCGGGGATTTCTTTATTTCTTTTTTTTCAGTTTTTACTTTTGGGTAGGATATGACGCAATGGTGGTACAGGAACAAGACATAAAATTTCTATCGGCCCTAAAAAGGGTTTACAAAGCGGTTTCAGGAGCACCGGCATCACTTCCACCTTTGGAGGCGCGAGGGATTTGTACAGCTCGCATCCGCGAGGCTTTTTCAATGGCCGATATTCAGATCAAAGGCTCGGAGTATTTGCCCTATCAAAAAAACGCCATTTTTATTTACAACCACCTAAACAACCATGCCTATTATACCGAAGACGAGGGCTTTCAGATTACGCTAGACAGTCATTTTATCAGCAGTATGATATTGGATAAGTACTACAAAGATTCGGGCATTCGTGTGGTGCGTCATTCACTTCCGGAGGAAGAAAATCACAGAACCTATTACGAACGATTAAAATACATTAGGGTCTATGCCAAAAATTTCTTGCCCGAGGGGCTCGACCCCAACGTGGTCAAATCGGTCAACAAAGATTTTTATATCAAAGCCGTAAAACACTTAAGTCAGGGATCGGGATTGGTTTTCAGTCCCGAAGGGAATTCCTATAAAACGGGAGATTCTCCCGGTGCTTTCAGATATGGAATTTTTAAACTGGCCGCTTGTATGAGTCCTCAACCTTTAATTGTTCCTTTGGTAATGGCGAATTTTGACAAGTTGGCTTCCCAAGAAACCTATAAATGTGAGATAAAACCACCTTTTAAAATGCGCGATTTGGGCATTACCGATAAAAACGATGCTTCCTTGCCTAGGGTAGTGGCCAACCTCAACCAACAATACAAACACTGGGTCAGTGATTTACTGATCGAAGAAATGGGTTTTGAAAAGGATATTTCAGAACTGGAAAAACAGATAAAAAACAAAAAGACAACCGACGATTTGGTGGTTTTTTACGGCAGTTCAACCATACGTTTGTGGAAAAGTCTTCAGGATGATTTTCCACATACCAATACCCTTAACCTTGGTTTTGGCGGTGCTTTTATAAGTTCCCTCTCCCAGAATTTTGAACGTTTGTTTACTTTCGAGGCACCCAAGGCAATAGTACTCTACTTGGGAGGCAACGATTTGAGCCTGGGATGGACGGCCGAGAAGATTATCAAAAAAATTAAAACTCTGATTGCTATAATCCACAGCAAATTTCCTAGCGCTTCTATTATCAATTTAAGCATCAAGCCATCTATAGAACGGTCCGATCAAATAGAAAAAATCATTCAAATAAATAAAGCAATTATTCTTTTTGCAGAAAAAACTGATTTTTTAATACATGTAAATATTTTTGACGATCTACTCAAAGATGGAAAGGCAAACCCCAATTATTTCCTGAGGGATGGTTTACACCTGAATGGGGATGGATATAAAATTTTAAAAAAACATATTAAAAATTATCTCTAGAAATTAAGGTTATTTTTCTTAAACAAAAATTATTATAAATTATATAATCATCACAATTATTATAATAATTTAATTATTTTTACTGTAATAACTCATTTTAAAAAGATATTATCAAAAGTAATAGATCTACATGCCCGTTAGTTAAACTTTTAGACATCTTTGGTGATAGATGGACCATTGTGATCATAAGAGACCTTTTTAATGGTAAAAAGTCATTTCGTGAATTTTTGGAATCACCTGAAAAGATTTCTACCAGCGTTCTCGCTAACAGACTACAGCTTTTGGAGGGTGCAGGGATTGCCCAACACATTTTGTCCATCAAAGATAAAAAAGTAAAGTGGTACTATTTAACAAATCGCGGAATTGATTTTTTTCCCATTTTGTATGAAATGATTTATTGGAGCAAGCGGAATCTGGATGATGAATTTCATCCCCTTTCCATAGAATGGTTCAAAAAATATGAATCATTGACTCCGGAGCAGACCATCATCGAAAATCAAAAAAAATATAAAGAAAAGAGGGAAGAACTTTTAGAATTACAATAATTTTTGTTGCTTTGAATTAACAAGAAATCATAAATCAATTCGAAGAACCTCTTGCTGATGATGGTAGGGGGTTTTTCTTTTCCGCTATTTTTCATTCAACAACTGTTCGACGTCCCGCTGAAGCTGGAGTATGTCTGGTTTTAAAGTCGCATTGTATACTCCCCTCAATCTCAGTTGGGGATCAACCAGTACAACGTGCTCGGTATGAAGAAATTCGGTGCTGTCTTTGGTAAACCCCAAGTCTTTTTCCGCAAAGTATGAGCGGCGTGCCAATCGATAAATCTCACTTTTTTTCCCCGTCAGCAAATACCAATTCTTTGCTTTGATATTATAGCTTTCTGCAAAAGACCGCAAAGCGGGGATGGAATCCATCCAAGGGGTAACGGAAAAAGAAAGCATCGAAAACCGAGTTTCAGTTTTATAGGCCTCGGCCAATGTTTTGAGATGGTTGGTCATGATGGGGCAGATGCTGGTACAACGGGTAAACATAAAATTGGCGATATGTACTTTTCCCTGAAGGTCATCCAATGTAATTTTTTGTCCATACTGATTGGTCGCCTCAAAGTCCGCAATGTGATGCCGGACTTGCTCCGCTACCGCAGTAGGATGATCGACAAACAAAGGCATAAAGTCGGGGGTATTGTAGTAGGGCAAAGGGGGAGGCCCTGTAGCGCAACCCAACCCGATCAAACACAAAAGACTACTGAATACTATCCGAAACATTGACACAATTTTTGGTTCCCAACAATCCATAACGCCGGTTATTTTTGATGACATAATTGGTTCTTATCGCACCATTGTCATCCCACAGCTGTTGGTGTCCCACTTGTTGCCCATGGCTGTAGTGCAAAGATTTGATGATTTGTCCTGACCTGTTCCAAGCCTTTAGATTTCCGTGATAGACACCCTCCTTCAGTGGGTATTCAAAGGCCAACTTTCCATTGTCCCAATATCCGAGGTGTTTTCCCTGTTTTTCCCCCATTTGATATTCCCTTTTTTCAAACAAAAGGTGATTGGGGTAAAACCTTTTAAAGCTGCCGTGCTTGAGTCCCAATTGATAGTTTTCAATAAAAAGGGTGTCTCCACTAAGGGAATCCAGCTTAAAGACCTTTCCAGTAAAAGGCACTCCCTTGTATAATTTCAGCTTTCCTTTGTTGACCCAATCCAAGGTATCAGCATTGGCCAACGTCGGCCGGGGGGATTTGACCCTTTCACAAGAGCAGATCAGGCAAAGCAGGATCAATGCATTACTGAGTAACCGTACCGGGGGTTCCAAAATATCCACTTCCGTTAATATAAGGATCAGCGTCAGTAATGTGATAATGATAGATACCATCAGGATAATCGGCTGTTTTGTGATTGTGCCCGTGATATTCATCGAGATCGCTGTTGGTGACCCGCTCACCGTTTTCCTCCGGGCCATAAACGGGAAAGCCATCCAATAAAAACCCCATCAGGGCGTCATTCCCCTGCTCGGTGGTCAGGTAATAGGGTTCCAAATGATAGTGATAAACCTTTTGCCCTGTGGGATGACCTCCATATTGGTCAAAAGAATTAATCTCATTGGTCAGTGGTTGATTGTTCGGCCCTGCATATTGATTGTAAAATGATACACCGTTAAGGGCTACTCCAATAGACCCCAGGGGAGTAGGGGTTTTGTTGGTCGCCTCTTTTGGATTTAGGGGGATTTTGAATTCAAAATCAAATGTGCTGATGGAGTTGGGATTCTTTTTATAATTTTCATTAGCCCCGTTGTAAGCTTCGTACAATTCATGACTGCTGGCATAATAGGGGCTTTTGTGATCCGGAGCGCCATTGACGGCTATGACCACATATTCCCCATCGAGGTAAATTCTCGATGCAGCATATATTTTATTAAACACATCTGGGACGCCCTCCTCTGCAGTATTCGAGGAACTGTTATCTGTAGTTGAATCCGAAGTATCATTGCCATCAGTAGAATCGTTGGGGGTGTTTGAGGTGGGATTGGTATTGTCCGCTACCATATCATCGGTATCTCTATTTTTACTGCAGGAAATAAAACAAAGCAGCATCAAAAGGACAACAAAATTACAGATGGAATTCATATGCATGACAATTTCTTTTTTATTTATAACCATAACACCATTCAAAATTCCAATACCCTACTTCAAAAAGTTTTTCTAAGGATCAAACATATTTAAAAAATCAATCCAAATGGCTTTTTTGCAGCATATAATTTAAAGTCGAATGATTTTAAAGTCCGTTCTTCTGTTTTGTAAATGTTCTTCTTCTGTCAGTTTACAACAATCGCACTGATTGATCCAAGCCTGATATCCATTTTCACTGAGAGCGTTTAAGATTTCTTGAGCTGCAGCATAGGTCTTGGCCTGATCGACAATGACTTGGTAGAGGTTTTCTTTGGTTTTTTTAACCTCAGCCGGGTAGCCAAGTGCCTCAAAACCTTTTTGTTGGTGGACTGCATTGTTGATGTCCCCGTAGGAACCGCTAATGATCAAAAAATCAAGTGTGTTGTTGCCTGCTAGGGTGTTTTCACCATAACCTTTTCCAAAAATCCGTTCTTTGTCTCCGATGCGCTCACTTACATAGTCGATGATGGTTTGATTTCGTTGTTGAGAGAGTTTTAGGTTGTAGTCTTTGCTGCCCCTACAGTCGGTATAGGAACTCACCTCTACGATCATTTCGGGATGTGCCTTCATGGCAGAGACCACCGCATCAACCCTATCCTTGTAGTCTATCAATAAATTGGATTTGTCAAATTCGTAAAAAATAGGCAAAAAGGTTTTTTGGATGGCTTGGGGAAGTTTTTTCAGGGCGACTTTGGCGCGTTGCAACAGCACCTTAATGGCTGGGGATTTGCCGTATTTGCTATTGACGGTATAGCTAAAAGAATCTTTGACTTGCAGGGGTGAGGTGTTTTTGTAAAGAAATGAACCGTTGGAGTTGAGTTTTAGCGCCCCGTGATGCACATTGTCGACCAGCACAGCCTCCTTGGGAAACAAGACCGTTAGTGGGTCATAACCCATCATTAGGGCTTTGTCGTTTTTTAGAATTCCCTCTTGTGATACAATCAGCGTATCGATGGGATTGTAGGAATACTGGTCTTCCATCCCCATGATTTTTGGGCTAAATTTAAAGGCATAAAGGTCATCTTCACCTTTTCCTTTATCGCGATTGGAGCTGAACAAACCGTATTCGAGTTGGGGGTCTAGCAAAAAGGAAAAATCATCCCGATCGCTTTCGAAGGGTGTGGGCAAATCCATAACATGCCATCGAACATCGACGGTATTGATGGCCAATTTGGGAGACAAACTTCCATTGTCGGTTTTACGGCTGTAAAAAAGATAATTTTCTTGGTGGACAAAAGGGAAAATTTCATCAGCGGCGGTATTGATATCCGGCCCCAGATTGACCGGAGCACTGTAATTCCCGTTGCCCAATATGTCGACGTAGTACAAATCCATTCCTCCAAAACCACCGGGTCGATCGCTGGCAAAATACAAGCTTCGATTTTGCGCGCTTACGGCAGGGTGAATGGTCGCATATCCTTGACTGTTAAAGGGAAGGGGTTGGGCAATTTGCTTTTGAATTGCACCAAAAGTCCAACTGTAGATGTCGAGCTGTATGGTTTTTTGTTTTATAACACTTTGGGCACTGCGGGTCAAATAGAGCAGTTGCTCGTCAGGGTCCCAACTCGAGGGACCATCTTGAAATACAGAGTTAAGCCCCAATGGAAAAGCCTCAGAGGATTGGGCTTGAAGCTTTTTGTGATCCCATTCGGCCTGATATAGGTTGTAGATTGGGCTGTCTGAAAGTATTTTTTTACTTAAACCTTTAGTATAGTCCTCAGATTGTTTTTGACTGTAAATCAATTGATCTTTATTATTTATATTTATCAAATGCGCCCCGAATTCCGACCCTTCTGTATTAAGTGCCAAAGGAATCAACTCATAGAAAGAGGCCAAGCTGTCGTTCGGGTTTTGGGGATAACTTTCTATGGGCAAACGAATGGCTTTACGGCGGTATTCGTCTCTCAGCTTGTCATTGTCCGTAAGGTAGGAAGCAAAATAATAGTAGTCCTTGACCTCAGCAGAATCTGAGTCCACCAAAGGCCTAAGGGTTTGGGCTGCCTCCCCAAGCTGTCCCATTTGGGCATAGACCTTGGAAAAGTTTCTCCTCGACCGCAGGGGGATGGAATCCCCGACTTTGGAATAGTGAGATAGTGCTCTTTCGAAGTCTTGATTTATAAAGTAATATTCTGCCCATTCCAGTATCCGTATATGATCACTGGAAGGCTGCGCCAATATTCCTTGACAAAAAAACAAACCGAAAAACAGCAATTTCATTTTCATCATTAGAATATTCTGGGTGAACGAAGCATTTTTTTTATAGCAGGGATCAGATCAAAGCGCAACATGATTTCGTGGGTCACGTGATTGGTACTTATCAAATTCCCCAATGCGGAGGTGTTGTAGGAATATCCAATGGATATGCTTCTGTTGAAATTAACCCCGGCGATCACGCCAAACCCACCACCAAATTCGTTGCTTGGAATACTGTTTTCGAGGGTAGATCTTATTTGCGGACCGATCCAAAAAAGGGCCTTGTACACCAAAAGCAGACTCAAATCATAGCCAAAAGCTGTGCCCTCGGTATGCTTAAACAATACACTGGGCTTTACATCAAAACCATTAGAGATCTTTAGCAATCCTCCCACGATACCGTAATAATGCCTTTGTATGTTGAAACTTTCGTCCTCTATAAACCAAGGTACAGAAAATCCGGCATACCACCGTGGCCGATGATAGTAGATCCCAAAACCAATATTGGGTAAAAATTTCCCCTCATCATCAAAAGTAAAAGCCTGGTCATTGGCCTCGGTTGTTTGAATGATGTTTTGGTCAAAATTAAAATTGGTCATTCCGGTTTTGATGCCTATGGCCAGATAGGAATCTTTGATGGGCAGGTGATAGGCCAAGTCAATGGCCACCCGTCCGCCACTTATTGGGCCAATTTTATCATTTATACCAGAGAGTCCAAAACCAAAATTTTTGGAGGTCATCTTGTGGTTAAAGGTAAAAGCTTGAGATTCTGGGGCCCCGGGAAAATTCATCCATTGGGTTCTGTGGAGCAGTACAAATTGGGTGTAATCTTTTGAACCTGCATAGGCGGGATTAAGGCTCTGATGATTGAACATGTATTGTGAAAAAGTTACCTCCTGTTGCCCTTCAAGGAGAAAAGGAGAGCAAAAAAGTATCAAAAAAGGAATAATACAAGAGATAGTCCAGTTCACATCAATAAAGATATTAAATTAATAAAATGATTTTATTAAGACATCAACTAAATGTTAGCTTAAGAGAATTATAGTTTTTAATTGTTATTTAAATCAGTAAATTTAGTGCTCATCCCCAACTAAATTTTAAAGCAATAAAATGAGGTTTGTTCTTTTAAAAAATTTGTTTTTTCTATTTATGTTTTTTGCTTTGCAAAGCCTACTTGCACAGCTTAGTAAAGTTCACTACATACCTCCTATTGCGGCTCATGGGGCATCCAACTCCAATGCCTATCCACTAGATCAGCACATTTATATTTCAACTCCATCAAATAATAATGTTCAATATTCAATAACTCCAGTCGGTGCTCCTACTGCAAGTATTATCTCAGATGTTGTCTCCAATTCTTCTCCTAATGTTCATAATATTGGTTCAGGACCTTCAAATTTTGCGATAATTAATTCTGTGTTTTATGGAGGTAGAGTTATTGATGACAAAGGATATATAATTTCCGCTGATTCACCAATATATGTTGCTGTTAGATTAAGGGCTGGTAGAATTGGTGACTCCACACCACCTCAAGCAGGTGCTTTGGTAAGTAAAGGTTTATCAGCACTTGGAACTTCATTTAGATCAGGCACTTACACTAGTGGAAATCCTGGAGCTAATAATGATAGTTCAAATTATTTAAACTTTGTTTCTTTAATGGCTACCGAGGATAATACCCAAGTTGTGATCGATAATTTGGACAAGCAATTAGATTTGGCAGGAATTTTATCTCCAGGTGGTGTAGGGACCTTTTCCAAAACCTTTACCTTGGATAAAGGTGAAACATATTTACTGTCTGCAGAAGCTGAAAATGTTGTCGCAAACAGGGAGGGTTTGATAGGTGTTTTAATTGAATCAGATAAACCTATTGTAGTTAATAGTGGTTCAGCCAATGGTAGTTTTGGAACAGGTAGCGGAAGAGATTATGGAATTGACCAAATTGTGGGAGCTGATAAAATCGGAAAGGAGTATGTTTTTGTTAAGGGTAGTGGAAGTAATGCATGGGAAAATATACTCATTGTAGCTAGCGAAGATAATACAGACATTTTTTTAGATGGAGATGTTTTACCAACATACACTATAGTAAACGCTGGAGACCATAGAGTTATTGAAGGGGATAAATTTAGTGATGCAGGCTCAAACAAAACTCTTTTTGTGAAGACCTCTAAAGATGTTTATGCTTGGCAAGGTATTGGAGGGACTGGTAGTGAGGCAAATCAAGGCATGTTTTTTGTACCTCCACTGTCTTGTCAAAGCCAAGGAGAAGTTAATAATATCCCATTAATTGAAAATATTGGAACAGCATTTTTCCCAGGTTATGTCACTGTGGTAACAAATCAAACAGCATCTGTTACCTTTTCAGATTTCGATAATACCAATAAATCATTAGATGATTCAAGCTTCTTGGGTGCTGTAAATATAACAGGACCTGAGAGTGTTGAGGGAGTAGGTTACAAGGCCTATATTATTGAAAACCTATCAGGAAATGTTTCTATTAACTCAACAGAGGAGCTTTATTGTGCATATTACAATCAAAGTGGTGCTGCAACTTCTGGAGGTTTTTACTCTGGTTTTATTTCAGCTCCTGAAACAATTATTGAATCACCCGTTTTAAGCGGCGAAGTATGTTTACCCAATGTGCAACTAAGAGCATCAGGTTTGGATGAATATGATAGCTATAAATGGTTTTATAATGATGGGACAGGTTATGTTGATTTGGGAATTAGTGTTAATCCTTATTTACCAACTGTCCCTGGATCTTACAGAATTAGGGCTGAAAAAACATGTGATGGAGTTACAAGTGTTGCATATTCCAAACCAGCTGTAGTGAGTAATTGTCCTCCAGATTATGATGGTGACGGTATAAATGACAATATCGACTTGGATATAGATAATGATGGTATCTTAAACACTTATGAATCACTTGGCGATTATCAACTTGATATATCTGACATGAACAACCCTTTAATAGTTAAAACCGCCACTATTACTACAGCTGGAGCTTACACTGTTTCAAATGTTCTTGCAACAGAAAGTTCTATAGATCAAATATCAGTTGGAGAGTTAAGTTCTACTCTAACAAGTGGAGGAAACCAAAATACGATTGAGTGGAACTTTACTGATAAAGTAAATTTTAAATTAATACATAGCCTAAATTTTAATCATGCATATTTGGATGGTGAGTCGTTTGTAATATCAACAAGTTCAACAAGCCAGAGTATCTCTCTTTTAAACCCGAATAATGATTTATTGGTTGATACTAACTATGATAATGACTATGAAAGTGGACTTACCCTTCATTCCTCAAATGAAATAAGGTTCAAGTTTAATAGCTCTTTGACAACAAGTCTCACCTTTTCATTTTTAGGTCAAAATATGAAAAACTTGACTCTAACTCATCTTAATAGTGGAGTAAGTACTTCAGTTTTCAATTGGAATTTATTGTTACATCAGAACTTTTTAGACACTGATGGAGATGGCACGGCTGATTTTTATGACCTAGAAAGTGACGGTGATGGATGCTCCGATGTAATTGAAGCGGGCTTTACTGACAGTGATCCTTTACCTGATGGTATTTTAGGTGCTTCACCTGTCACAGTTAACCAATTTGGTCTTGTAGCAGGTTATGATGGATACACTTCACCTAGAGATGGCGACCTCACAGGCATTTATGACTTTCAAGAAGTAGGAAGTTCAGCTTTGCCATCCAACATATTAAAACAGCCTAGCACCAAAAGTATTTGTCTGGGAAGCAGCGCCAATTTTGAAGTACAGACTGACCTCACTCAACCTGTATTCCAATGGCAATTTTTTAATGGTAGTGATTGGGTGGACTTAAGTGACAACTCCATTTATAGTAATACAAGTTCACAAATAATGAAAATTACGCCTGTGGACAACAGCCTGAATAATACCTCATACCGTGTTAAAGTCGCAAAAGGAGGATTCCTTTGTAATCCAGCAATTTCCAACACAAGTTCACTTTTGATGGATTCACCGAAAGCTTTTAATCTGGATCCAGCTGTTATAAGTTTGAGTGAGACAGGCTCACTGACTTCATTTAATATTACTTTGGAAGAGGCTCCAGTCTCAGATGTTGTATTGGACATCTCAAATCCTGATATAACAGAAGCCATAGTTTCCCCCACCCAGGTTACTTTTACTCCAGCTAATTGGAATGTTCCTCAATCCATAGATATTACACCAAAGGTAGATGGACTTTTGGATGGAGATCAAATTATTTATCCCACTATCTCGGTAAATGTTGCTTTGACTGATAACTGCTTCACTAATGCTGACGCGAAGACAGTTACACTATCTGTATTGGATGTTAATTCTGCCGGATTTGAAATCATTGTTCTAGATAATCTTTCTAACGAGGATGGTGATGAGGCTTCTTTTACGATAAAGCTTTTGTCCAAGCCAACTGGGGCGGTTATACTTGATTTATCCTCTAGTGATCTCACCGAAGGACAGTTAGACACTGACTATGTTGAATTCAGCCCCTTTAATTGGGATTCCCCACAAACCATAATAGTAACTGGACTTCCTGACCCTACACCAATTAAGGATGGCAACATTGCTTACCAGATAATCACTGGGAATGTGAGTTCAACTGATGCTAATTTCAATTTATTGGATGGCAGCACGGTAAGCGATATAGATTTAATTAACCAAGACAATTCAGCACCCGGAATTCAAATGACTGTGGTGGGTGGATCGGCGGTAACTGATGAGAATGGGACTTCATTTATTGTTCAGTTCAACTTACTTTCTCAACCTTTAGGGGGTGCAGATGTAAATTTCGGTTTAAATATCATAGGAGATGATGCGGAGGTAATAATTTCCTCCTCGAGTATGACTATTGCAAATTCTGATTGGAACAAACCTTTTAATAATGAAATTACTATTATAGGAGTGGATGATGCCGTCATTGATGGTGATATCCCATTGATTTTAGAAACCCTTGATCCCTTGTCAACAGATGGTGTTTATGATGCTTTGACCGAGTTTGATATTGCAGATTTGAATTTCAGAAATTTAGATAATGATCAACCAGGTTTTAGTGTAGGAGCTATTTCAAACAACCTTAGTGAAAATGAAAATTTAGCAAGCTTTTCTGTTGTTTTGGATGTAAAGCCTAACGATAACGTATTTTTTGATATTACTTCAAATGATGGAAGTGAGGTTGCTGTAGAAGCAGGATTTGAACAATTGCAGTTTACTCCACTGAATTGGAATATTCCCCAGATTGTCTTGGTTAGTGGTGTTGACGATACTATAGTTGATGGGGATCAATTTACCGAAATTATTATTTCGGTAGATGGTAATTCGGACTCCAACTTCCTTTCGGAATCTCCTCAAAATGTTACTGTAATTAATGCTGATAATGATTTTGCACAAATTATAATGAGTGTGATAGATCAGCTTACTGGAGAAGATGGATCTTTGGGAAGCCTTTCGATAAGTCTCAGCTCCATGCCCACGGCACCTGTTCAAATAAGTCTTTCAAGTAACAATATAAATGAGGGAGTACTAGTGAGCTCAACGATTATAATTTCACCTTCCGATTGGAATCAACCTCAAATTATTTCAGTAGCTGGAGTTGATGATCATATCCCAATAAGGGATGGAGCTATCAATTATAACATCTTTATAAATGAAATTTCTAGTACAGATCCATATTATAGTAATATTATTCCCGGTAGCATTGCTGCTGTGTTGATGACCAACCAAGACAATGACTTTGCCGGAATTACGCTCTATTTGTTGGAGGATGACAATCAAACCGATGAATACGGCGACCTGGTTAGGATCGCTTTTTCCCTCAATACAAAATCCGTGAGCAATCAGAATGTAACACTGCCAGTTACGCTTCGGGACAATGTCGATGAAATGGCACTATTGGAAACAGAGATTACCATTGAAAATCAAAATTGGGACAAGCCGGAATTAAATGTACTCACCCTTTCAGGCTTGGATGATTTGTTGTTGGATGGAGATCAGGATGTAAATTTTGTCACCGGAGATCCGCGCTCAGCCGATACTGCTTATGACCAATTGGATGCTGCTTCGGTTGCCGATCTGATTTTGGTCAATATAGACAATGATTTTCCCGGAATTCTCCTAAGTGGAGCAATCACTGCTCTAACACCCGCAGCGTCGGGAGCCGTTACTACCTCCTACCAACTCATATCTCCTCTGAGTGAATCAACATCTTCAACCACCCTTTTCCTCCAGTTGAATGCCCAACCCAATGCCGAAGTCATCATTGGCTTTATCGTTCCTGACCCCTCAGAGGTTGGGCTCGATAAAACCTTTTTGACCTTTACCCCCGCGAATTGGAATCAGCCCCAACCCATCACCTTAACGGGAATCGACGACTACCTCCTTGACGGTGATATTACCACCAGTGTATTGATTTTTGTCGACCCGTCAACTCCTGATCCGGATTATTTAACCGCTGATTACATCACAGTCGACCTTACCAATCAAGACAATGACCTTGACCTTGACAATGATGGTCTTTCTGAAAGATTAGACAATTGCCCCCTCAACTACAACCCCGACCAAGAGGATTTGGATGGTGATGGTATAGGCGATCCTTGTGATCCTGACATCGATGGAGACGGAGTAACCAATGATCAAGAAGCCATAGATCTAACTGAGCCCTATGACAATTGTGATTTCCTGAATGCCAGTATAAGCCTTGTCATTACGGCTCCTCTCGATTGTGATCAGGACGGTGTGCGGGACGATGTTGACTTGGATGATGACAACGACGGTGTCCTGGATACCGAGGAAACACAAGAAGATTTTGATCTTGATGGAAAAGAGAACAGCACAGATTTGGACAGTGACGGTGACGGATGTTTCGACGCTGTAGAAGCAGGATTCGAAGATCCGGATAAAGATGGAATTTTGGGAAGCAGTCCCGTGGAGGTCGATGCCCAAGGAAGGGTCATTTCGGCCATTGGCTATACCACAGCGCTAGACCTTGACAATTCGGGTCAATACGACTATTTGGAATTGCCTGTCAGCCCGACCATAAGTATTCAACCTCCCACATCGCTGGTCGTGATTCCCAATCAAGAAACACTTTTGACCATCGAACTAAACGACAGTGAAATGTTCGACATACAATGGCAGATTTTGCAATCCCCAAGCAACGATTGGCAAGACCTGCAAGCCTCTGGATCCTTTAGAGGGGTTACTTCCAAAAACTTGGTTTTGGTCAATCCCCAAGCGTCATGGGTCGACTGGAAACTCAGAGCCGCCATAAGTTCAAAAAACTACCGCTGTGATCCCTTTATTTTTACCCAAGAAACCCTTCTTGTTTATCAATCCCTATCCATACCCAATGCCTTTTCACCCGACAATGATGGAGTAAATGAAAATTGGATCATTGAGGGATTGGGACAATTCCCCGATCATCAACTGTCTGTATATTCCCGATGGGAAACCCTTGTTCTGAGAGAGGCACCCTATAAAAACGATTGGAATGGAGAATCGAGAGCTTCCTATTCCAACTCAAATGAACAAAATCTTCCGGAGGGTACTTACTTTTACATTTTAGAATTGGGTAATGGACAGCCCCCTCTAAAAGGTTTTATATATTTGAAAAGATAACTTCACACCTCTGGTCTTATAATGAAAAATTATTTTTGGCTTGTTTGTTCGCTTGTCTGGGCAGGCTTATTTGTTTACTTAGGTTTTTCCAACCCCAAAAGTGTTGGTATAGAACCGTGGTTTAAATACCAAGACAAACTTGGACATTTCATTCTTTACGCAGTATTGAGCATGCTTTTGATCAAGACTTTTTCTAAAGAAATTGTAATCCAATACTCCATGAGTAGTGCCGCTTTGGTTGCCCTTGTTTTTGGCGTGCGTATTGAGTTGAGCCAACATTTTTTTACCCTCGACCGCGAAGATGATTATATGGATGCCCTGGCCAATGGCTTGGGGATACTGCTGATGGTCGTTTTGATCAAGGCCTATCCAAAACTTTTTTATTTCAATCCAAAGGCTTGAACATGCATATAAAATTTCATAAAGTATTACTCAAAAAAAGATTCCCCTTGGCCATCAGTAGGGGGGTTAGGGGAGATTCCCACAACCTGTTTTTGTCTTATGAAAAAGAAGGATTGATGGGTTGGGGGGAAGCCGCTCCCGGCAAAAATGAAAAAGCCGGAACAGTGGAGGAAATGCAAGATCAGCTTACTGCCTTTCTGGAGCAAGGGATCGAATCCAATACCATCGAAGAACTCAATCAAAGGGCCAAACAAGTGAGGATCGCTTCCTGTGCCTATGCAGCTTTGGACATGGCCCTATGGGATTGGAAAGCCAAAAAAACCCAATTGCCTTTACATCAATTACTCCATTTGCCACGGCCCTCTGTTCCCACCTCCCTCACACTGGGCATCATCCCCGCGGATCAGGTCAAAGAAAGAATTCGACTGATGCTCCAAAATTCCTCTGCAAAAGCCCTTAAGATAAAACTCGGTTCTCCTCAGGGGATCGAAGCCGATCAACAAATGTTCGCTCAAGTAATCGAAAGCACTCAAGAATCTCAGCTCAAAATCAGAGTGGATGCTAATGGGGGCTGGTCCACTCAAGAAGCCATTTATATGATGAAATGGTTGGCCGACAGGGGGGTCGAATACATCGAACAACCCCTGGAAGAAGGGCAAGAGTCCGAGCTTCAATACCTTTACCCCAACCGCCCCATGCCCATCTATATCGACGAATCTTGTAGATATGCCGAAGATGTTTGCAAATGGGCCGATCACATCGATGGTGTAAACATGAAATTGATGAAATGTGGGGGGATCACAGAGGCCTTAGAGATTATCAAAATGGCAAAAAAACATCAACTCAAAACCATGATCGGTTGTATGAGTGAATCTTCGGTTTCCATAGCTGCTGCAGCCGCCCTCTCGGGAGGGATAGACCATATTGACCTTGACTCCCATTACAATTTGGCACCCGACCCGGCTACTGGGGTTCAATTGGTAGACGGTGTCACCCTTCCTGATTTTGTTCCGGGACACGGCGGAATTCTAAAACCCCAATATCATGCTTAAACCCCATCAAAAAGTAGCCCTCTATATGGAAGGCTTTATTCATGGCGATTACGGTAAAATGGGATTGGGAGTGGTGCGCTACCTTCAAAACCCTATCGTGGGCATCATCGACTCCCAACATGTTGGGAGCAACATCAACAAAGAACACCCCATTGACAGAGACATCCCCATTTTTGAAAAACTAGATCAAGTCATTGATCAAGGGGCCGAAGTACTGTTGCTGGGCATTGCGCCTTCCGGTGGAAAAATTCCCGATACATGGCTTCCTTTGATCGAAGAAGCTTTGGGCCGAGGGCTAAGTATTATCAATGGCCTACACGACACGCTTGCCCATCGATTTGCTCAGCACATCCAAGATCCCTCTCAATGGATTTGGGATGTAAGGGTTCCCCAATTTACCCCCGAAATTGCATCTGGCCAGGCGGCACAATTGACCAACAAACGCCTGCTGATGATTGGAACAGATATGGCTTGCGGCAAAATGACCGCAGGTTTGGAAATATACCGTTGGGCTTTGGACAAGCAAATCAAAACTGCTTTTGTTGCTACCGGACAAATCGGAATAACCTTGATGGGAAGTGGTATTCCACTCGATGCCCTTAAGGTAGATCACGCCTGTGGTGCAGTAGAACAAATGGTTATAAATCATCGAGACCGCTCTTTGATTGTTATAGAAGGACAAGGATCGCTATTGCATCCCGGCAGTACTGCAACCCTTCCCCTGATGCGCGGGAGTTGCCCCACCCATATGATCTTGTGCCATCGGGCAGATAAGACCACTTTGAGACATCCCGAATCCATCAAAATCCCTCATATTCGCGATTTTATTGCCTTGAATGAAGCAGTGGCTTCTGTGCTGGGCACCTATGGAAATCCAAAAGTGATGGGTGTAGCCCTCAACACGGTTAAATTGTCAGAAAAAGAAGCCCTAGAGTACATTGCCCAATTGGAAAGTAAGCTGGAAATCCCCGTTACCGATGTTGTTCGATTTGGGGTAGAAAATATCGTTAAAGGCTGGCTTTAGCTATTTGCTGTGATAGTCCGCTGCCCGGGTGGCAATTTGATTGTCCGGTTTCACATTCACTTTATAGCCCAGAGAATTTGCCCAACCTTTGGTGGCCGAGATCAATTTATTCGACTTAAAGCTCTCGTCACTGTTGTAATCCATGTCAATTTCAACCCTGACACTCACTTGGTGGGTAAGCCACTCTGCCACATCAATACTCATTTCTGCCTCCTGCCATAATCGGGTCCACATATCCGTAATCAATACTTCCTGCTTTTTACTGAGAATGTAGTGCACCCCCCTGCTTCCAAAACGGTAAGCGATCACCGTAGCATATTTTGTCGATTTGCCTACATTTTGTGAATCAGACCCGATATGGATTTGTACATTGGGGTGCTTTTTAAGAATATCAAGCGTATGCTGAATGGGGTCTAATCGATGGCCGTGAATGTCTTTGAATATCCGCATAAAGAAAACTCTAAGAGAGGGAAGCCATCTAAAAAAATGGTTTTATTTTTGAGTTAAGAATATGCTTTACGAAACTATTTTTAACATTTTTAATTCGGGGATCTTACTTTTTTGGTTAATCCTTTTGGTATTCCCAAAGAAGGTTTTCACCCAAAGAATCATCGCTTTTCCATGGGTGCCTTTGGCCATCGCTATAGGCTATGTTTATTTTTTGAGTACTACCGGGGGAACCTTCTCTGCCGATTTTTCCTCCCTCAGCAGTTTGACCGAAATGTTCCAAAATGCCGAACCTCGGGGAGTGGCTGCTGGGTGGTTGCACTATCTGGCCTTCGATTTTTGGGTGGGGTGCTGGATGCTCAAAAACAGTCAGGAAAAAGCAATAAAACACCTTTGGATGATATTGCCTTTACTCTGTACTTTTATGCTGGGTCCGGTAGGCGTATTGATTTATACTTTGGTGCTTTTGACCCAAAAAAAATTATTTACTAAAACAGTATGACCAATTCTTTTTTCTTACTCTCTTTGGCCCTAGGGGTCGCAACGGGTGCCTTGGGAGGCTTTATTGCCGAAAAAAAGGGGAGAACCCAACGCTTTGGGTTCATCATTGGTTTTCTTTTTGGGCTTATCGGTGTTCTGGGGTTATTGCTTATGGCCGATAAATCCAAAAACGATGAGCTTTCTGACAGGTTGGATTAAATTATATATCAGAAAATATTTTTCCAAAGCATATTTCCGATCAATAGACTACACCCCAATATCAAAGGATAAAGTACAAAAAGCCATAAACCGTCTTTAAGACTCAGCGCATCCCCATTACCCCATTGGTTAAGAAAGTCGTACCATGTTTTGAGGCCCAATTGAGTGGCCAAAAAATTTGCCAAAATGGCGATGATCAAAATCATCAATCCCATTACATATAACTTTATCAATTCCATAAATTCATTTAATTTGCAAATAAGCTTTTGGCCATGAAATTCAGAATAATCATCAAATTGCTCCTACTACTCATGTCATTGGTGTGTTTTTATGTGGTTTATTTGATGCATTCCAAATTGTCTTTTATCGACACTCCCTATCTCTACGGAGGGATCCTATTATTGTTGATTGGCCTTTTCCTTCCCTTCAAAAAATAGCCTTTACTCTTTGATGAGAATATAGGTAGCCCGCACTCCCGTGCCGAGATTCCACTGGTTGGCAGCGGTCATATTACCATTTTCATCATATACCCTTACCTCGGCCGTATTGGGGCCCGAAGTCCCTTGGTTAAGGGCTATGAAATCAATCTTATTAAAACCGGGAACCAGTTCAATGGTTAAACCTACAAAACGCTCTACCAGTAAAACATTGGGTTGAATAACTTTGTCGTTGTGGAGAATTCTTACACGATCTCCATCGGGATATTCGTGGTCTCTAAAGATGATTCGGGCTTGATTGCCGTCCATTCTATAATCCCCCATATATTGGTTGGTTCTGTATTTTTTGGGGTCTTTCCCTGCTTCCACGCCTTTGCCTTTGAGTTTGGAGAGATAAATATCCCCTGCGTCAAGGAATTTTTCCTTTTCTTCCATATTTATTTTGGCGCCTTTATCATCTAGTGTGGGATCGGTCATGTCCAAAGGCTTTTCTAGAAAATTTCCCTTTAAATAAGGACTTTCCTGGGGTGGAGGCTTTAAAAACGAATTGGAATCATCGCTGTTGTTGGAGGGAAAATTAAAAGAGGAATTGTCATTTTCGACTTGTGCCATGCCAAACTGAAAGCTCAAGACCAACCCCATCCAAATGGACATAGAAAGGAGTCTCGGGCCTGCATCAATGGACGAGGTGTGAAACGTATCAAGATAGCATTTCGAACGCATTGAAGCCAATTTTTTATACAAACCTATTTAAAATTAAAGAACAGAGGGATTGTTTAACAATATTTTATCAGGTTTATAGATTAATGGTTATTTTGGTATATTAAATAAACATACAATGGATTTAGTAGGAATAGATTGGGCAATCATCATCGGTTTTTTTTCAATTTCCCTTTTTATAGGGATTTGGGTTTCTAAAAGGGCTGGGTCTTCCAGTAGTGAATTTTTTCTTTCCGGGCGAAACATGCCTTGGTGGTTGTTGGGGGTGTCTATGGTGGCCACGACCTTTTCGACCGATACACCCAATTTGGTTACGGATATCGTTCGAAACAATGGTGTTTCCGGAAACTGGGTTTGGTGGGCTTTTCTCATAACAGGCTTGCTCACCGTGTTTGTTTATGCAAAATTATGGCGTAAGTCTAACGTAAAAACAGATATCGAATTTTATGAATTCCGCTACGGTGGGGAGCCTGCAGGCTTTCTGAGAAAATTCAGAGCGCTCTATTTGGGGGTTCTCTTCAACGTGATCACCATGTCGTCAGTAACCTTGGCGGCCATCAAAATTGGTGGGATCATGCTGGGCTTGGAGCCATGGCAAACCGTAGTAAGTGCAGGTTTGGTAACGGTTGCTTTCAGTACACTGGGAGGCTTTAGAGGGGTACTCTATACAGACCTTTTATTGTTTGTGGTGGCCATGGCCGGCTCCATAGGGGCAGCTTATTATTTGGTCAACCTACCCGAAGTGGGTGGAATGACTGCCCTTTTGAACCACGAAAACGTCAGTGATAAATTGTCTATTCTTCCCGATTTTTCCAACACAGATGCATTAATCACACTGCTGATTATTCCTTTGGCAGTGCAATGGTGGAGTTCCTGGTACCCTGGTGCAGAACCCGGAGGTGGAGGATACATCGCTCAGCGGATGTTGGCCTCCAAAGATGAAAATCACGCCATTGGAGCTACTTTCTTCTTCAACATCATGCATTATGCCTTACGCCCCTGGCCATGGATTTTGGTCGCTTTGGCCTCTTTGGTGGTTTTTCCAGATTTGGCCAGTATTAAAGAAGCCTTTCCCAATATCGCTGATGATAAACTGGGGCACGATTTGGCCTACTCTGCCATGCTTGTAAAACTACCGGCCGGACTGATCGGTTTGGTTTTGGCCTCTTTGATCGCCGCCTATATGAGTACCATTTCTACACAGCTCAACTGGGGCTCCTCCTATTTGGTTTATGATTTCTATCAAAATCAAATTAATCCCAATGCATCCGAAAAAAGATTGGTTGCTGTGGGAAGATTATGTACCGTTGGCCTGATGATCTTTAGTGCTATATTGGCACTGTTGTTACAAAATGCCTTACAAATTTTTGACATTCTCCTCACCTTTGGAGCCGGAACGGGTCTTATTTTTATTTTGAGATGGTTTTGGTGGCGGATCAATGCTTGGAGTGAGATCTCCGCCATGTTTGCTTCTGGAATTTTATCCATATTACTCAAAACCACCAGTCTTGGCGGCTATTTGTTCGCATCCGAATCGGGACTTTTTGATTCCTGGTTCCAATACCCTTTTGTGGTATTGGTGACCTCGGCCATCTGGATCACGGTGACCTACATGACTCCTGCTGAAGACAAATCTGTACTCCGAACTTTTTATCAAAAAATACAACCCGGTGGCCCCGGTTGGAAAAAAGTAATCGATGAAGCCGCAGCAGAGCAGGTCAACATCACCGACGACAGCCAAGGATGGAGTGTGCCTTCGGGAATTACTGCCATGTTGTTGGGCTGTGGAATGATCTATGGCGCCATGTTTTCAACAGGCTATTGGATTTATGGTCAATATACCCGAGCTTCCATTACCACTTTTATTGCCATTGTCTTTGGAATTCTTTTGATCCGTACTTGGAAAAATGTAAGGGTCAAGGTCATGTAATCCTAACCCAAAAGTGCACCGGCAATGGTTGCCGATATCAGGGAGACAATAGAACCTGCGACCATGGCCTTCAGCCCTAATTCGCTCAAGTTATTTTTTTGGCCTGGAGCCAGGATGCCGATCCCCCCGATCTGCACACCAATCGAGGCAATATTGGCAAATCCACAAAGCATGTAGGTTGCCATGACCACCGACTTTTGGTAACCTAAATGCAACGCACTGTCTACCGACTTTATCTCTGCCAATTGGACATAACCCACAAACTCGCTCGCCACAATTTTTATTCCCAGCAGTTGGCCCATCAATGCCATATCCTCTGCAGCCACGCCAATGATCCACATCAGAGGAGCAAACAAATAACCCAATACAAATTCTATCGTAAACTGATCGTACGGGGTATTTTGGGCCACCCATAGATTTAGCCCTAAAATATCACCGATCCCCGAAAAAATACCATTCAACAAGGCGATTAAAGAGATAAAAACCAATAGCATGGCCCCCACATTGACCGCCATTCTTACCCCTTCTGCAGTTCCGTTGGAAATGGCATTAAGGGCATTATTGCCAACGCTACTGGAGGGTATATTGATCAACTCAGGGATTTTGTCTTTTTGAGGAAAGATGATCTTGGCGATGACCACTGCTCCCGGCGCTGCCATGACCGATGCGGCCAAAAGGCTTTTGGCGAAGGCCAAACGCTCAACCGGGTCGTCTCCTCCTAGAAATCCAATATAGGCGCCCATGACACTTCCCGCAACAGTAGCCATACCTCCCACCATGATCAAAAACAGTTCCGATCGGGTCATTTTTTTCAGATAAGCCTTGATCAAAAGCGGAGCCTCGGTTTGTCCCAAAAAGATATTTCCTGCTACTGCCAAACTCTCCGCCCCCGAAATACCCAAAAGTCTGCGCAGGCCCCAAGCCAGAGCTTGAACCAGCTTTTGGACGATGCCAAAATAATAAAGCAAAGACGTTAGTGCAGAAAAAAAGATAATGATCGGCAGCGCCTGAAACACAAAAATAAAACCATAGTGATCTACATCACCAAACTTTCCCAAAAGCATTTGGGTGCCCACCTGGGTATATTCCAAAAGCTTTACAAAAAAGCCGCCGATGTATTCAAAAAAACTTTTGATCCATGTGATTTTGATCACACCTATGGCTATTGTAAGCTGAGCAAGGAGACCCAAGCCCACTAACTTCCAGGGAATATTCTTGCGGTTATTGCTCAAGGCATAGGCGATCAGTATCAAAACCAACATACCGATGACGCCCCTTGAGAGTGATTCCAAACTCATGCCTTGGTGGGGGATCATTTCCATAGGATAGATCATGGGGATTTATAATGAATTGAAATGATAAAAAGCTGCCGATTTCCGTTCTCGTCCAAACCAGAAACTAATAGCTGGTTGTTGTCATGATTCCATCTGGGAGCAGGGTCTATCCTTAGGTCTTTTTTATACTTACCTGTGTCAAAAGGAGGCGTTTTTACCCATGCTCCCGTTTTGAGATTCAATATCGAATAAAAATTGGACCCTGACTTATTATTGTAGCCATTTATCAACCAATGTCCGTTAGGCGAAAGACTAATATCACCGCCTGGTTTTGGGAAAATCTCAGGGTTACCCAATGTACCAATTATTTTTTTTTGCAGAATATCATAAATTACCTGCTGGTTATTGTTACTCCCGATGATTTGGGTACCGTGGAACCATTCGGGATGACCTCCTATGTGTTGATGACCGGCAATAAATTGACTCCCATCGACTTTGATAGAGCAGGCTACATTTAGCCCCTCTCGACCGTCTTTATCGGATTTCCAACCAGCTCTAACAAAGAAGTAAATCCACTCTCCATCTCGATTCCAAAGGGTGTGATTAATGAATAAATTTCGGTCTTTTGCATCGAATCCATTGTGTTCCAGAGCTTGAGCCATTTGTTCAAATGAGATCAGAATTTTCTTTTCTCCAGTGTTTATATTGATGATGGCAATCCCATCATCTTTTGGAGCCGCCACTCCATCAGTCCAATCAAAACTTCCTTTATATCCTGTCACTGGTCTCAAACGCGCCATTCGGGCGTAGTTGATGGCTAGAAAGTATTTTCCTGAGGGACAAACCCCACTGTTGCCAAAAGAATGATGGTCATATTGATAGATTTTCACCCTTTGACGTTTTTTAACATCATAGAGCACAGTATATACCACTCCGGTTTTGGAATCACGGTCGTTAAAAAAAAACTGATGATGGGGCTTATGTGGATTCCAGTAAAACATGGTGCCTTGCTGGGGATTCCAACCCTGGCTTTCATCCAGCTTTTCAACCTTATAACGCCCATCTTTTTTAGTGTCAAGATGAATTAGATTGACATTGGCTGCTTCTCCCTTACCCGGCAAGTGGTCATGAAAAGAAGTGGACAAACATATTAATTGGTTTCCTTTTTTGTTCCAAGGAATAGTTAGTGATTGTCCAATATAGCCAAAGAAATGATGATTTGAACCAAAGGTGATCTGCTCGATTTCAAGAGTAATATCTCCTGATTTACCCCGAGCAAAATTGGGAATAAAAATTATTCCAGCAGCAATTTTCCCTACTTTGATGATAAATTTTCTCCTTTTCAAAAAAGATGATTTAGAATATAAATATCGGGTTTATTTCGATATCATCTCCAAAATCATGTCACGGGCAGTCATTAATTTAATTTTATGAACGGAGTCTTTGAAGTCACCTTTTGAAAGTCGGTTTTCCAACGTTTTTATCAACTCATTTGCTGTGGGATTTTTTTTCATGAGAAATTTTAAAAAGACATGGGCACTTCCACCAATAAAACTTTTGAATCGGGTTGAGCAACAAAAGAAATTTTATCTGCTTCCCAAACCCCGAGCGCATCACGTTTATCAAGAACTTGATTTACAGCAGTTAATGAACCCTCAATTACAAAAATATAAACGCCATTTCCGTTTTTTTTGATTTGGTATTCTGTTTCTGTGACCCTGTCAAATTCGCCTAAGTGAAACCAAGCGTCTTGGTGAATCCACATGCCATCATCGTCAGTGTAGGGAGACAACACTTGATAAAAAGCATTATTTTTTTTCAGTTCCCGAATAGATTTTTGATCGTAGCGTGGCGATACGTTCTGAACATTGGGCATTACCCAAAGTTGAAGCAAATTGATGGATTTATCGGCATTTTTGTTGTACTCACTGTGCTGAACACCGCTTCCTGCACTCATTACCTGAATTTCCCCTTCATTTATCGCGCCTACATTACCCATGCTGTCTTTGTGTTCCAAATCTCCCTCCAATGGGATTGTAATGATTTCCATATTGTCGTGAGGATGAGTTCCAAAACCCATGCCAGGAGCAATGGTGTCGTCGTTTAAAACTCTGAGTGCCCCGAAATTCATACGTTTCGGGTTATAATATTGGGCAAAACTAAATGAGTGGTTGGCATTCAACCAGCCATGGTCAGCATTACCTCTAGTTTTGGCAGAGTGATAAATCGTCTTCATTAATTTTTAAGCAAATACAACTATTGTATGTACAAATATATATTATTTTCCTGATTTCTTAGTTTTTTTATTTGCCTTATTCACAGCGTCAATAAGTTCTTTTTTGGCATCCAAATACTTGATTAACGTTTTGACCTTAGCTTCGTTTTCTTTTTTTTCTCTGTATTTCACCTTCTCTTCTGCTACTGTAGTTTGAATTTCTTTGTAAGTAGAAAAGATAAAACCCAATACAATCGCCACTGCTATGAGAATGGCTAAAATTTCCTCTGTGTCATTTAGACTTAACATCCCAAAAAATTTATACTAATTTAAGAATTCCAAACTATCTTTGCTTTTGGAAAAATAATACATTTTGTTAATGAATAAACTCTCCATAATTTTAATAGCTCATCTTGCATTGATTCCCTCCAACTTCCAAGCCCAAGACAGCCTTCAACAAAAAATAGCACTTAAGGAAATAACTTTAGATGCTATTAGAATCAAAACCCCTAAACGCATCATTCCATTTGCAATAAGCCACCGCAGATTTCAATCTCAACAATTGGACTTATCACAAAACTCACTACAAGACTATTTGACTGCGGTTCCTGGATTATTTGGCCAAAACACTCAAAATTTTGCACAAGATCTAAGGCTCTCAATTCGCGGTTTCGGCGCGCGTTCTGGTTTTGGCATTAGGGGTATACAGCTCATCGTAGACGGTATTCCTGAAACAACACCCGATGGTCAAGGGCAGTTGGACAATCTACCCTTGGGCCTGATTGAATCCCTTACTGTTATAATGGGACCTGCATCTACTTTTTACGGGAATGCCTCTGGCGGTGTGATACAGATCAATACCTTGCAAGATTTTAAAAAAAACTTTGCTCGACTTCGAGTTCAGGGAGGGAGCTACTCAAGTAGGAATCTAGCAGCTACTGTTGGACTAAAAAAAAGTAAGACCAAGGCTGTTTTTTATCAAAATATCTCAGAGTCAAAAGGATACCGCAATCACAGCAAATATAAACAACAAGTTTTCAACTCCAGGGTTTGGCACAATTTTTCTGACAGTTCCGAAATCCGTTG
>CALKCR010000064.1:0-16993 GCA_938082715.1 uncultured Flavobacteriaceae bacterium
ATTTTAACTCGTTTACTTGCACGATTCCAGACTCTAAGTTTGATTGGGTGTTTTCCATTTACATCAGTTGACCTTCTGTCAAGCTTGATGCTTACTACAAAATTTAATGATTTACTCATTTAATAAAATTTAGATTAAACAATATTTACTTGCACACTATTTGCACACAACTATTGAGTAAAACTATAAGAGAGTAGTACAAACTGAAAGAGATGCAATCTCTAATTTGCTGTATTACAAACTATTAGTAAATTTTATAAAAGATCAGGAAATTATTCTTTTGATTACGGCTCAAGAGGTTGCAGGTTTGAATCCTGCCGAGGTCACTGAAAATGAGGGAGTTAACGCTTCCTCTTTTCTTTTTAGGGTAACAATTAGGGTAACGATTTGTCCACTATTTACTTCTTTTTACTTAATTCCAACTATATATTACTTTCTTAGACTTTTACTAAATTGTTTAGTGGTATGTTTGCACCTAACATTAATTAATTTAAGAAATGAAAAAATTACTTCTACTTACTACCCTATTTTTAGCTTTCGCTTGTTCTAAAGATGATGATAATGGAAACGATTTAACAGACCCTCTTATTGGTTCTTGGAGCGGTAGCTTCTCTGAAACAGATGAAGAAGATGGGGAAAGTATTACCATTAATGTTGAGATAACTTTAACCATCAATGCTGATGGAAGTGGAACTCAAGTATATAGTTATACTTTTGATGGACAGACACAAACTGAAACAGAACCATCTACTTGGAGCAATTTATCCTCCAACCCTGACTTTAGCTCAACTAACCAAAGCTATAATCTTGACGGAGATCCTGCAACTGTAGTTTTCTCCTCAAATTTTAAAACAGCTACTATTACTTTTTCAGGGGAAGATTATGAAGGTGAAGAAGAAGAGTCTATAGTGTTAACAAAGAACTAAACCCCAAAAATTTAACCTACTTATTCTTTTTAAGTTCCATCTAAGCTTATATAATTTACTTGCTGAAATTCGTTTTCCGTTAATGTTATATGTCCAATTTTAAAACTGCATACTTGCCCTTGTTCCACCCATGTACCAATAGATACATTTGTTTCGAACCATCCGGAGCGGTTATAACATGGGGCCAAACCTGATGTATATTGGTCAAATCAGGAATTTCCAGATCTCCGGGAACAATAACCGATTTAAGTTTCTTGCTTGTATGAACATATATAGGTGCTGATTTTTGATCTCCCATTGCTTTTAAGGCATTCATAAAATAATGCTCTGACTTATATGAAACATTGCAAACCAGGCTCCCCTCCGGGATATTATCAAAAATATCGACATAAACTCCATTCTTCGTAAACTTAACAACCTGTCCCGCTGCTCGACTTGCAACAAGAATATGGTTTTCGTGAGCATAAACTCCATGGGCTGTTTGGAACTGACCCGGCAAATCTCCTTTTCCTCCCCATGCGAGGTCACTCCAACTCCATACACCATTATTTTCCTCAATCGTGAGTATAAAATCTCCCTTGGAATATCCATGAGCCACATAGATTATTCCCTCCAAATATGTCACATCAGTAACACCAAAATTGCTGTCTTCTGATACAAAAAATTTGTTCGCCTGATCAAGCTTGAATTCATTTCCGGTAGGCTTCAAAATTTCACTAACAATTTTGCCTTCAAGATTTAATACAAGTACTCTTTTTCCCTCCTGGGCAACTGCAAGGAATTTTTCTCCTTTATGAACAAAGAAAACGATCCCATGAATATTATCTTTTAATCTTTCATCTGTTCCAATAGTTGTCCATTTTGTTAAGTCGGGATTAATTGAGCAAAGACCATATCCGGGTATTCCCGTATAAACGATTCCTGTTTCAGGATCCTCGTTAAAACCACCATGCATTCTTGGCTCGAACTCAATGGCATCTTTTGGAAATGCGGCAGTAAGAACCTTATCCCATGAAAAAATAAAATCTCCTTGTCCAGTTACTAGTTTTAATTTTTCAGCTGTCCCCTGATCAGAATCACTTGGGTGATCGTACCCTGCCCCATTTTCATTTGTATGATGATTATGGTCAGACTGTGACATCAAAGGAGATGAAATTGCGAGAGTTGTACAAATTGATAAAATCGAAAAGGTTGTTCTAATCATTGTATATATTTTTAAATTTTAATTTTTTAAAAATTACTATTTTTTATTCTAATTATTTGATTACCTACTCCATAAAATCAAAGATATTATTTTTTGAAATTGCTTATTACCGGGATTTTTATGGGTATAAATTAATTTAAAGTATTAAAAATCGATCATTCTATTTTTTGGCCTGAATCTTCAAAAAAACCTACAAGCTACTTTAGTTCTTTTTCTGAAAAGACTTGCTCAACACCAAAAACAGTATCCCACACAACAGCCAAGCCGGTAATGTAACAAATGACAAGAAAACATCGAATTTCATCGAAATAAAGTAGAACAACCCAAAGCTTGTCAGCCAAGCAAAGAAGACCGAATTGTTGAACGATAAATTCGCTTTTTCAGCATAATTTTTTACAATTCCAGTTTGCTTGTGGAAAAAGTGTTCAAAGACAATTACTGCTCCAAAAGGCGCCAAAATAAAGCCGTAAAGGGCTACAAAACCAAGTAATTTCATTGCAAAGGCCGGGAACAATCCTGCAAATGTTGCCAATGATCCTGCCAATAGGGTAACCTTTGCAGTTGATAGTTTTGGAAGTATGGCTTGAAATGCCAATCCAGCTCGATATATGGTGGGGTTGGCGGTTGTCCAACCTGCAAGCACTACTGCAATAATTCCAAAGACACCAATGGCATTATTTGCCAAAGGGCCGGGGGCTACTGGAGGGGCTTCTCCATTGTTTAACATTGCTTGAGCTTCGGGAGATTTTAGATAAACTGCATAGAGCAATGCTGCTGCTATCCAAGCCATATAGTGCCCTACATACATTCCTGCTGCGGTTGACCATCCGGCTTTGGGTTTTTTGGCATATCGGAATACTGACAAATCAGACATACCAATGTGCATTGCTGCATTGGCAAACCAAGACCAGATTGTGACGTGCCAAAAGGTATATTTTATTTGTCCGGGAAATGGTTCTGAACCCTCGCCCCAAATATTCCAGAAATCGGAGAAGCTAGAAACACCCAATTGTCCCAGTGCAACCACTCCACAAGCCAAAAAGGCTAAAACAATAATGGGAGACATCCAGTTTGCCGCCTTTGTAACGGTGTCGTATCCCTTTGCTGCAATTACCGAAATGGCCATACCTATCAAAAGCACAATCACGATCCAAGTCGAGCCGTTTGGTAAGGTATCCGTTAGCTTTGGCATGGGCATATCAAAGGGGATTCCCACTGCTGTTGCGGATACCGTAATCATTGAGCCTGCCAAAAAACAGAATAAAATTCCATTGGCTAAATTATATCCGGTAACTAATTTTTTACCACATATTTTTTCAAGTTGAAAGTATAGCGTAAGTCTATTTTTAACTGCTATTTCGGCTGTTAAGAAACGCCAACTCAATACAGCGAGAAGATTTCCAAGAAGAAGCCCTACAATCAGATCGAAGGCGCTTACACCAGCTGTAAGAAAAAGGGGGCCTATCATAAATTCGGTACCTGCAGCGTGTTCTCCTGCATACATTCCTATAAAACTCTTCCAATTTTTTAGTTTCGATTTTGGAACAGGACTTCTCTCGAATTCCCCGCCATCCATTTCCTCTATAGCAATATCATTATTTGTGTTTTTTTTCATAACTATTCATTTTTTATATCCAAGAGACTTATTTACTTTAAAGTCATAGGAACATGCTTTTTCAATGCATAGTTCTCTTTTAAAAATTTTGAGTTTAGTTTTGTGTCCGATATGGCAATGGCTGCCCCCAGCGCTGATCCTAATGAGGCATCTATTGTTCGTAATTTTTTTTCCGGAAAATAATGGGCTAACAACTTGATGTAAAGATCATTATCACTAAAACCGCCATCTATATAAAGCCTTTTAATTTTGTCATCTCCAATGGCTTTATTGACAGACTTTATTTGCAACAACACAAGCTCTGTCATGAGTTGATGATAGGCATGATCGTAATCATCAAAATCAAAATTAGTTTGGTTTGGCATATGCTCATCTTCCAGGCATTCCCACTTAAAATGGTATTTGAAATCTTCACTCACCTTATTGTACACTTCATGATTAAAAGCTACTGATTTGTGATAATCATCAGCAACACCAAAAAGTTTACTAAGCTTTTCTGTTTGCAACTTGTATTCGTTGCCCAAAAACAATCTGGAAGCCTTGACCACCTTTCCATTGATTCGCATATAATTAATGGAAGCGCTGTCATCAGGGTCATCTGAAATGGGCTTTTCCGTAAACGGGTTAAACGAAATGCTCCAAGTCCCTGTAGAGATAAGTAAAAACTTCTTTTTTATGCTCCTCACATATGGCAGCAATGCAGAGGAACTATCGTGAATGCCAACACCAATTTTAAAACGCTTACCGTTATAGTTCATGTTGATGCTCGTTTGTGTAGGGACAATAGGAGGTAGCTTTGAGTTGATGCCTTCTTTATAAACCCAGTCGTGATAATCTTTCTTTTCGAAATCCCAAAGGGCTGTATGGCATCCAATACTAGTATATTCACTTACGGGAACCCCTGTAAACACATAGCTCAAATATTGAGGGAGGTGAAGTGAATACTCTATTTTACTATACAATTCAGGTTTGGTTTTTTTGATCCAATACAATTGAAGTCCTGAATTGAGCATACTCAAATCTGCACAGCCAGTGGTTTTAAGAAAGGCCTCTTTTGGACCGTATTGATTAAAAAAAAAAGTGACTATTTCTTTGGGAAGTGTTTTGGTGTAATTGTAGAGAGGGGTTAAAGGATTACCATTTTCATCTAGATGAACCAAACTGGCTCCATAGGTTGAAAAATTTATGGCTTTGACATCGAATTCATCGGCATCGAGAATACGATGAAAAACATCTTTAAGCCATTTTTGCAAGGCAGGTAAATTTTCGGTTGGATGCCCATCTTCATCCACTAACTCGTCAAAGCGAATGTATTCTTTGAGTACTTCTCGAAAATCTTTATCAAATAAAAAAAACTTCTTATTGGTTTTACCAATATCAAAAACCGCAGTTACTTTGATTTTTTTCATGTCCGATACTTTATAGACCAGTGGCTGTAGTATTTTTTCCCCTTTCTTCAATGAGTTGTCCCCTGACGTCGAGCTTGCGATAGGCTTCAATAGGGTTTAGCGCGCCCCCGGAAAGCAATCGCGCCTTTTCAAGTAGTGGACGTACGTCTGTTCTGTAAGCGCCTTGCAAAATCTCTTGACATGCAACAACATCGTTTTCTAATTGTGCAGTTCTCAAGGCTTGTTCATCGACAAGCAGGGCTTTTGCATAGGCTTCCTGAATGGCTTCCAAAGATTGAATTAAGTCTTCTAATGGATCTTTTAGGTTATGACTGGCGTCAATCATCCATGCCAAATCCGGATTCTGTGGGTTGTTCTGCATGCCATAAACCAATTCATTAAAAATCAAAAACAAGGCATAAGGCTTAATGCTTCCTACGGTCAAGTCATCGTCGCCGAATTTACTATCATTAAAGTGGAAGCCTCCCAGTTTGCCTTTCAACATCAAGATAGAAACGATTTGCTCTATATTGGTGTTGGGCAAGTGATGCCCGAGATCAACCAGAGTAAATGCCCTGTCACCACAGGCGTTGGCAAGCATAAAGGAAGTACCCCAATCTTGAATTACCGTACTGTAGAAATTAGGTTCATAGGGCTTATATTCAATCAGCATACTCCAATCTGAGGGAAGAATTTTGTAAATTTCTTTTAAACTGTCTTGGGTGTTTTGTAGTGCTGTTTGAAAATTGTTTTGACCGGGAAAACAAGAACCATCTGCTAACCACACTGTTAAACCCTTAGCGCCCAACTTATCTCCAATGCCAATAACATCGATATTGTGTTGGATGGCTTGTTCTCTAATAGCTTGGTTAACATTACTCAAGGAACCATATTTGTAGCTCTTTTTAGCATCTTTTTGATCCTGAAAAGTATTTGAGTTGACTGCGTCAAACTTGATGTTTAATTCATCTGCTTTTTGTTTAATAGCAGTGTAATCAGATGGTATGTCCCAAGGGATGTGCAATGATATTGCTCCAGCAGTTTGTGTCAAACTATGAATCAAGCCAATGTCGTCAATCTTTTGCTCAAGACTTGAAGGTTCTCCAAAGAAAGAAAAACGACCAAAACGAGTACCACCAGCCCCAAGTGCCCAACTTGGAATGGCTACCTGAAAGGCGTTGATTTTTGTTAAAATTTGATCTACATCATGGTGGTTCTTGGATAGTTTCTCAGATAAAAAATCAAAGCTATCTTGGTGTGAATCAAGACCTGACTTGTTTTGATCGGTTATTTGATTTTTTGTAAGTCTCATAAGTAGTTTTCAAAGATTAAATTCTATTTGGTTTTTCTATTCTAATTTAAAACTATCTTACAAATGCATTTGCCATCCCCCCATCAACATTGATAATATTCCCAGTTGTTTTTTCCAACACTCCTACACAAGCAAAAACCCCATTGGCAATGTCATCGGGATAAATAATTTCATTCAGCAAATTTCTTTTAGCATAATGATTAGGTAGTTCCTCGACTGAAATTCCATAAGCTTTAGCTCTCCCCGCAGCCCAGTCACCTTCCCAGATCTTACTTCCAACGATAACACCGTCCGGATTGACGGTATTCACTCTGATATGGTCATTGCCAAGTTCAGCTGCCAATAGTCTTGCCATGTGTTGTTGGGCTGCTTTGGCAGTTCCATAAGCCACATTATTGGGCCCTGAAACCAAACCATTTTTACTCGCAATAGCAATGAAATCACCTCCAAGTTTTTGCTTTCGCATTATTTCTACACCTTGTTTTGCCATATCAAATTGTCCCTTAACCAATACATCTTGGAGAATACTCCAATCTTTGTGGGTTGTTTCTTCAAGAGGTTTTGAGATGGCAAGACCAGCGCTGTGGACAATGATATCAACACCTCCAAACTCTAAACAAGCTTTCTTGAAGGCAGCAGCAATAGAATTTGAATCGGAAACATTACAAACGGCATAGGAAGAAATATCTCTTTTATAGGTCGCGTTTGCCTCAAGTAAACTTTGCTCATCGATGTCTGTCAAAACAACATTCGCCCCTTCTGCGACTAGTTTGTCGGCAATGGCTTTACCAATACCTCCGGCAGCACCTGTTACCAAGGCAACTTTTCTCGACAAAGTTTGCTCTTTAGGCATACGTTGGAGTTTAGCTTCTTCGAGCAGCCAGTATTCAATATCAAAAGCCTCTTGTCTTGGCAGGGAAGTGTACTCTGTAATAGCCTCAGCACCCCGCATTACATTGATGGCGTTGATATAGAACTCACTTGCTACACGGGTAGTTTGTTTATTTTTTGCAAAGCTAAACATCCCAACACCCGGGTAAATGATGATTACAGGGTTGGCATCACGAATAACAGGGCTATTATCGTTTTTACAGGCGTTGTAGTATTCTGCATAGTCTGCCCTAAATGCTTCAAAAGCAGGCTGAATCTTGGCTAAAACAGCATCAGTGTCAGATAAATCTTCATCTTTATCCAGCGGCAGAACCAAGGGCTGTATTTTTGTTCGCAAGAAGTGGTCTGGGCATGAAGTTCCCAGGGGAGCCAATCGCTCTAAATCATTGCTGTTGATATAGTCCATAACAACATCCGAATCACTGAAATGCCCAATCATTCTGTTTTCTGAAGAACACAATCCTCGAAGAATCGGCATTAAATGTGCAGCTTTATCTAAACGCTTATCCTGGGGCAGGCTTTCAGTTTTTTGCCCTCCAAAAACACTTCCTTTTTCTTCAATTTTATTGGAAATAAATTCTGAGGCCATTTCGATGACTTCCAAACTGTTAATATAACAATCATATGAAGTGTCACCCCAAGTAAACAATCCATGACTCCCAAGAACGATACCTCTGATATCGGGATTGTCATTTAAGCACTTTTCTAACTTGAGTGCTAGATCAAATCCCGGGCGCTGCCATGGCACCCATCCCATGGTATCTCCCCAAATTTCTTTTGTAACTTTTTCACTGTCTTTGGCTGCTGCAACTGCAATCAAAGCATCGGGGTGCAAGTGGTCAATATGTTTGAATGGCAACAAGCCATGCAAGGGGGTGTCTATGGATGGTGCTTTACTATCCAAATCATATATACAATGATTTAATAGGACTACCATTCTGTCTTCTTCTTCCAAACCTCCATACACGTTTTTTAGATTTCTAAGTCGTTCTGTATAAAGACCTGCAACCCCTGCTCTTGTTAAGGTTCCAATATCTCCACCAGAACCTTTAATCCACATGACTTCAACTTTTTCGTTGGTTAAAGGGTCCGTTTCAATGGTTCTACAACTTGTGTTTCCCCCTCCATAGTTTGTTATCCTTAAGTCTGCACCAAGAATATTGGAACGATACAAAAAGAGGGCTACTTGATCATTTCCAAATGACTTGGCCTTAGCTTCGTCCCACAAGTAGTCAACATGATTGAAGATTTTTTCCATTTTTTCCATAAAAGTTTAAATTCTTAAATATTTATCTGACGTTATGATAAACAATATAATCATAACCCATATGTATTTGTTATTTTAATGATTAATTAAACATTGAGAGCTTGTATTTGTATTTACTTTTGGATTTTAATCAAAGGAAAGTCTGCTTGCAAAAAAAAATCATCAATATTTGATTTTTATTTTAAAGTTTTTAAAGAATAGATTTTTAAATAAATAAAAGTCTAAAATTATAATACAAGATAGTTGTTTGCATCCTGTACTTTCATGCTTTTTTGGAATTAAATTTCAATACCAACGAGCAATGTTCTTTTTTCAGTAATTAAACTCTTAAAATATCTGATATAATCGAAATTTTATTATTGTTAACAATGTTTAGCATTTTGAAATAAATGGCCTAAAAAACTCTTGTTACTTTTCCTGAAATTAAACTGATTATTTGTAATAAAAAAAAGTTGAACGGTTTTAATTAGGAAAAATTTTACACATAAGATACTTTAAGAATAAGAAATTTGATGGAAATGGTTTCCCAAATCCTAAAAAAATTTCTCAAATTTAAGTATATTTTAATAAATCCAATTTTGTTCAATAACTTAGGGTGATGAAAAAAACTTTCAATATTTCTATTGTTCTCATGATTGTGATGGTTTTATCCTTTCAGTCATCATGTGAATTGGTTCCCCATAAAACAACTTCAAATAAAATTAAGACCAAAAGACCCAACATACTTCTATTGATGTCCGATAATCAATCTGCGGAACATTTGGGTTGCTATGGTGATACATCAATCAAAACGCCCCATATCGACAAACTCGCAAAAAAGGGATTAATTTTTAAAAACGCCTTTTGTTCGGCCCCATCATGTTCGCCCGCCAGGGCTTCTATGCTCACCGGTCAGGACATTTGGAACTTAGGAGAGGCGGCTAATCTTTGGAGCAGTTTCCCCAGAGTTAAGGTTTATTCCAAATTAATGGAGGAATCGGGGTATCATGTAGGGATTGAGGGAAAAGGCTGGGGGCCTGGAAATGAGACTGTAACGGGTTGGGATCAAAATCCCGGGGGAGCGAGATACGGTTCTTTTGAGGAGTTTTTTAATGAAACAGAAAAAGGTCAACCCTGGATGTATTGGTACAGCAGCAGGGATCCACATCGACCCTATAAAAAAGAGGGATGGAGAAATTCGGGTATCCATCTCGATTCCATAAATGTACCGCCCTACCTCCCAGATAATATTGAGGTGAGAAAAGACATTGCCGATTATTACGATGAAATTCAAAGATTTGACGAAGAAGTAGGTTCTTACATAGCTTTGCTCAAAGAAATGGGACAATTGGAAAATACAGTAATTATTGTTTGTAGTGATAATGGTTGGCAAATGCCAAGAGGTTTAGCCAATTTATACGATTTTGGCACCAAAATTCCACTTATCATTTCTTGGCCAAAATTTTTTCCACCAGGACGAGAAGTGGATGACTTTATCAACATTAAGGATTTTGCTCCTACTCTTCTGGAACTCGCAAATATCCTCATACCTGAGGAGATGAATGCCCAGAGTTTTGTCGATATACTCACCTCCAATAAACAAGGTAAAATTGATCCAAAAAGAGATCATGTCATCATGGCAAGAGAACGACATGCTTTTGTTAGAAGAGGAGGCCTGGGTTATCCCGGCCGAGCAATCAGAACAGCCAATTATCTGTACATCAAAAATTACGAACCCAATCGCTGGCCTGCTGGAGATCCTCCTTTATATGGAGATGTGGATGCCCATATGTTGCACTACGAGGCTCCAACAAAAATCTACATGTTGGAAAACAAAGACTTAAAGCAGGTTAAACCATTATTTGATTTGGCCTTCTCCAAAAGGCCACAACATGAACTTTACAACCTATCAGAAGACCCTTTTCAGTTGAACAACCTCGCAGAGGTCAATGAATACAAACCCGTCTTAGAGGACTTATCAAATCAACTCAATGCATATTTGGTTAAAACAAAAGATCCAAGGGAAGTTGGACAACTATTTGATTGGGACAATGCGCCTTATTTTAAGGACAGAGACAAAAAACCAAAACCTTCAAAAAAAGCCATACAAATACTTGGTCTTGAGGAAGAATACAACTATTTATACTAATGGTATCCCCATTCAAAAAAAGGGTTTTTTAATTAGTTTTGTCCCTTTCAATTTTCACCTCTCTGAACATAAATGGGTTTTCGCTAATTAAAAGTTTCTTTTCACTTGAAACACTAATCTTGTTTAAAATCACCTTTTCTGTCTTAATATATGGAAACTCCTCTTGAAAGCTTTCGTCAATCATTTTGGGGTTAAAATTTGAAAAAACGGCAATTGTATTGTATTCATCGTGTTGATTTGAATCATCTATATGAAGTTGATCTATAATGATGTTTTTGGGCATATAACAGGTATAACCAAAATCGTGAAGACCTGAGTTTGATCCACTGAAAAGACTGATGATAGGAGACTTCCTTTGATTTGGAACAAAAATGCAATTTCGAATGGTAAAAGTTCCCTCCCAAGTACTTCCATAATCAGAACGCAAATTGATGAAACTTCTTCCCCTAACAGTAGAATTTTCGATAAGAAATTTACCCGATCCTATGGCGTTGACTCCCATATATCCTAGCGTAGAATTACGTATGGTTGCATTATAAACACCCATATGCGCATCGAATCTGGATAAAATACAATTGTCAAAACTTATGTTTTTGGAATAATTAGATGCGAAAATACCCCAGTACCTGTTGTCATTAATATCATTGGTCTGACTACAGTTAACAAAAGACACACCAATGGATCGCGTTACCGATATATCGTAAGAACCCATTGAGACGGGTTTTCCAGCATTTCCAATCGTTCGATAGGTTTTATGACCTGTCAAAACACAATCCTTAACCAAAACATTGGAACAATCCGAAACACTAATAAAACCTCTATAAGGAGCACCCTGAGCACCCTCACCATCAATTAAATGTTCTAGGTTTGATACAACAACATTCGATCGTTTGATCGAAATATTTCGACTGTAATAAGTGTACTTGGATGGAGCTTTATTCGCAATCGTAACAAAACGCCCCCCATTAATCACCAAGGGGGTTTTATCGATGGGTAGGGCGCTAATATTGGTGACATGATCAAAATTCCAAATTATAGGAGTGCTACTATCGATATTTCCATTTTTATTTAAAATGAAAATATCCGTTTGAGCTCTACCTTTATTTTGGTTTAGACCATAGCGAATATACCTTCTAACAATAGTGTCTGTGACAGTAATCAAACAATCATCTTTTAGAGTCAGATCAATCTTTTTTTGGTCTTTTCTAAGGGATTTAACAGTTTCAATCAAAATAGGTTTTAATTGGGATTTAACTTCAAAAATAGAGGCGAATCGATTTTCGACCTCAGTATCATCAATGATAAAAGTTGCACTTCCAAAATCCGTATTGGTTGCTAAGATAGCGGTCATTTCCCTCCCCCCAATTAGATAATTGGCTCCATCATCCGCTTTTACTTCAACACCATATTGATTTGCCACAGCATGAGTAGCCACTATAAAAGCTAAGTCATCTGAAGTACCATTTCCAAGTGCACCCATATCTCCATAACGAATAAATCCCTTTCGTATAATTATTTCTAAATGTTCTTGATTAATATTAATCTTAAGTACCCCATTTTCATCTTGATATACCCTAGTAGATTTTGGGGTTGAGTTGATAACCGTCGAAGACTCTGAATTTATTTGTCCAGTAGCAACAATGATTTTTAAAATCAAAAAAGGTAAAATCAGTGAATTTTTCATAACTGCCTCTATGATGAGTTTTACTAATATATAAATTTAATTGCTATACTAAAATTTCAGAAATCATTGAATTGCAAAATGAATGGGTAAGCAAAGAATCGATAAAAATAACAGGAAATACTACAGTTAAGCTGATTTATCCTAAATTTAAATTATAAATAAACTTTAGACCTAAAAACTTAATGAAACGCCGATCATTTATCACAGGATCAACATCTGCCGCTGCAGGACTTGGACTTTCAGCTGTATCTTGTTCTCCTTCAATTAAGACGAAAATTGAGCAACCATTTAAAGTCTGTGTAACTGTGGATCAGCAAAAGGTGTCATTTTATGCCGATGTAATAAACGAGTCCATTAAGGTAGTCCACATCGCTGACACCCATTTGTTTATGGATGATAACAGGGGAGTTCCTTTTCAAGAGTATAGCAAACGAATGGCAAAGGCCTACAACCAAACCACGCATTTTCAAACAAGAAAAAAAACCAATCCCGAGGAATCCTTTGAACAAACACTGGCATTTGCTAAAGAAGTCAATGCAGATGTAATCAATTTGGTAGGGGACATTTTCAGTTTTCCGTCTGAGGCGGCAATTGAGTGGGTACGTTCCAAATTGGATGCTACAGGTATTCCCTACATCTATGTTGCTGGAAACCACGACTGGCATTACGAAGGAATGAAAGGCAGTTTGGAATCCCTCCGTGATACCTGGATCGAAAAACGTTTGCTGCCCCTGTATCAAGGAAACCATCCTTTGATGGCAGCATATGATATCAAAGGATTCCGTTTTTTGGCCATTGACAACTCAACCTATCAAATCAACGAAGAGCAATTGGCCTTTTTGTCAGCACAAATTGCAACTGGATTACCACTAGTTTTGTTAGTTCACATTCCAATGTATGCCCCGGGGAAAAATATTTCTTTTGGTTGTGGTAATCCCTTTTGGGGGGCAGCTACCGATCGAAGCTTTGAACTAGAGAGACGTCCAAAATGGCCAGAAAGTGGGCATACTCAGACCACCTTTGATTTTTACAAAAAAGTCTTTGATGCACCCAATCTGATGGGCATTTTTGCGGGACATAAACACAGGAATTCCATAGAGGTCATCAAAGGAAAGCCCCAAATAGTATCCGATGACAATGCCAGTGGAGGCTATCTGGATATTGACTTTTTACCCCTAGAGGAATCACACAAAAAGGTGATTTAATAATCTTTTTTCTAGACCTGACTTTTTTATTTTAAAGTGAAATGTACATAAATATATTATTTGGAGCGAAGATTAAATTCATATCAGCTATTGTATCTTTTATAGCCATAACCCAGCTGTGTTCCTCACAAAATATTAGATCGAATGAAGGGGGGTATATCTTGGCTCCTTCCCACCTACTCGATGGCGAGCAGCCCGAAGCCAACTGGATTTGGGACTCAGGGGAGTTGAACCCGAGAAACTACCATTTGCACGTACGCAGGAAGTTTAGCCTTCCCAATGCTGTTAAAGAAGCCAGGGCCTACATCTCTGCTTTTGCATTTGCTGAATTATATATTAATGGGCAGCACATTGATCGTGTGCCCACCAATCCCGATCCTGAATATCAAACTTATGAAGTAATAGATTTGACCCCCTACCTTAAACCGGGTGCCAACACCATTGCGGCGATTGTTTACAATGCCGGGGAGGGATTGCACCACCGGATGGATGCGCGAGGGGGCTTTTTCTTTCAAGCCCGTATTATCGACCAAAAAGGAAAAGTCATAAAACTAAACAGTAACAAAAAATGGCGCGTGGCACAAGCCATTGCTTGGGATACCAAAACCAAACATCGTCAAAATGATCATACCATTGGTATGCATGAGCGGTACGACGCTCGCTTGGCTTATGAGGGTTGGGAACAACCTTCTTTTAACGATTCAGATTGGGAAAAGGCAAAAGAAATCGGAATACCCCCCATTGAACCTTGGAACCAAATGGTGGTTGTCAAAAGAGAACGTTTGTTCTATGAACTCATCAAGCCTGTTAAAAGCTGGAGTGCCAATGGATATAAAGTGTATGATTTTGGCAAAGCGATCACTGCTTTCCCACGTTTTACCGCTAAAGCAACCAAAGCCGGACTGACGATGACCCTTGGAACAGGAGAAAACTTAGGATCAGACAGTATTCCCTTGATGAAAGACAATGTAAATTACACAGACACATACATCACTAAAAAAGGGCTACAAAGTTGGCAGCCTCTTACTTGGCGGGGTTTTAGATACTATGCTATAAAAGAAAATGCTGAGCTAGTGATCGATGACGTATCGGCTATGTTTAGGTCATTCCCTGTTCAAAATAGGGGGTATTTTTACTGCTCCGATGAGGAGTTGAACCAAATATGGGAAATCGGAAGATGGACCATGCAGATTTGTGCACACGATACTTGGATGGATACTCCCTGGCGAGAGCAAACCCAATACATCGCTGGGGATAGCCGATATATGGTTCGTTACTCGGCCTATGCCTTTGATCCCAAAATTAAGTTACTTCACGATTACAACATACTGAGTGGGGCATTCTCTCAGCGCCATTCGAACAAGGGAGCCATCCGTGCCCGCTATCCTACGGGGTATCACTTGGGGCCAACCACCTCGACCTACATACCCGACTATCAGCTCGAATGGATCTTAATGTTACAAGAGCACTTTACGTATTATCGGGACGCTGAATTGATTAAGCAGGTATACCCAAATTTAAAAGCCTTATTGAAGTATTTTGAATCTTATGAATCTTCGGAAAGAGGACTTATAGGAAAAGTTCCGGGCTGGGTAGTTTTGGATCATCCCGACACTTACAAAATGGATGTTGATGGTGAAAATACTGCCGTCAATTGCCTTTACTATGGCGCACTGAATTCGGCAGCGTGGATCGCCCGTAATATCATGTAAGAACAAGAGCAGGCTGCAATATGGGATCAAAAGGCTCAAAACTTAAAAACCTCTGTTCAAAAATATTTGTGGTCAGAGAAACAAAAGGCCTATAAAGATGGTTTGGAAAGCTCTCGAATTACACAACAAACCCAAGTCTATGCTTTACAATACGGCCTTGTCCCGGAAAAACAAAAATCAGCAGTGGTGGAGTTTTTAAAAAAGCAGGGGCGTTCTTGTGAGCAATCCTTCTCTTATTGGTTGCTCAATAACCTTTTTTCGGAAGCTGAAGGACAATATGCACTAGACTATATACGAACCTATTGGGGGAAACAAATGAAAGAGGACGGTTTCAATGGAGCTTGGTACGAAATGTGGAAGCCCGGTCGGGGCCACTCAAAATCTCATGCCTGGAGCGCCGGCCCTACCGCCTTGCTGTCTGAAAAAGTTTTAGGTGTGGAACCCATTTTGGCCGGATGGAAACAATTCAAAATCAAACCCTATCTAGGTGATTTAGAATGGTGTGAGGGAGTCGTGCCCTCTGTTGCAGGGGATATCAGTGTAAAACTAAAAAAACTAAAAAAAAACAAACTGGTAAATGGATTGCAAATCAAAGCCACTATCCCCCTCAATACGACTTCGAAAATTCATGTTCCCATTCAGTCCTCCAAACATTTTACCATTGAGGTAAACCACTCGAAAATATGGAAAGATGGAAGGTTTTTGGGCGCTAACAAAAACATCTCATTAGAAACTCAAACAGACGATTTTATAGTATTTGAATTTCAGCCTGGGAGCTATACCATCAATTCTGTAAAAGATCAGCAATATTGAAATTATTTGAAATAACCGTTTCATCATTGATCGCAGCTTGTCAAAAATGAAAAAGTTACAGGCCAACGAACGGAAACTAATCGATATTTAAGGCCTTCTTTACTTGTTCAATGCTCGAAAAAGAAAGATCCATAGACTTCTTTAGCATTTTTCCAAAATAATTAAAGTTGATCAAGAATGTCTTATGGACTTCAAGAAAAGCCTCTTTATCAGGAATCTGCACTAACGGAAAAATAAACATGTATTTAAAATAGATGTTATTGTTTGCGTGAGAAAATGTTCCTATAGTAGTTACCTTATTGATCTCTGAAATTATTCGATTGATCTCGGTATTTCCTCCATCGTACTCGGGTTGATGGATCTGAGAAAAAATTTGAAGAATAGCGGTTTGTTTCAAATGTTCCATCATATAGGGTACAAAAGAATAATTTACATCTACAACTTCACCCTCTTTATTTTTTGAAATATTGACCAGATCCAAACCATCTCTATTTAGTACATTTCCATTTTCATCACCTAGATATCAACGAAAGAATTGATCATAATTTTGTTACCAATGTGATTGCAAACGCTTACGTTGAAGCAGACCTACTTCCTGACTTAACCATCAGAAGTTCTGTAGGTTCGAATTTAAATTTTAACAAAGCAAATGACTATATAGGGACTATTGACCCAGTGAGAGCTCAACAAGGAATTGGCGGTAAAGCCGATGTCGCATTTTCTAGATCTACAGGTTTTTTAAATGAAAACACTCTAACTTATACAAAAGATTTTGGAGAACATTCAATTAAGGTTCTAGCAGGTTATACTATGCAAAAGGATACTTATACAGATGTAAATGCTGGCGG
>CALKCR010000065.1:0-2520 GCA_938082715.1 uncultured Flavobacteriaceae bacterium
TTTGTTTTTTTATTGATCACCGCCCTTGGGGTTTATTTTATTGATGCCAATTTGAACTTTCCCATTGCCCGGCCACAGGTTTTGGCACCTTGGGCCTTGACCATGGCAGTACTGAGCTACTATTATCATAAAGCAACTCAAAAAATATCTTCTCCTAAAAAGGTCAAAGCCCTAACTTATTTCCCTTTGTTGGCTATTGGTTTGATGATTCCCTCTATTGGTATTACCCACACTACCTATCAGTCACTTAAAGGGCAATTGTTTTTACTCAGGGATTTTAATAACAATCAGTATTCAGTTACCATGGATAAGATCGATCACATTACCCCTGAACTCCCAAACATCACGGTGACAACGATTCCAATGAAATCCATTAAAGCCCGGTATTATTTTAACGCCAAAAAATATGACAAAGCTTTAGCCCTTCTAGACGAGGGAGTCTCTGCCAATCCCTATCTTTTTTACAGCGAAAATCTTAAAGCGCAAATTTACCTTAAACAAGGTAAAATTGACAGTGCCCATGTCAATGCCAAAAAGGCTTTTTATGGTTTACCCAAAAATGCTTTACATGCATCTATTTTCGCCCAAACCCTCCAGATTAAAAGAAACCCATCAGAAGCAATAAAAGTTTTTGAACTGCTCAGCAAAAAGTCAGGACCGGTGATCTGGAAAAACTTTTTGATTGTTCTTTCTCAGATTGTGCCATCCCAAGATCAAGATTTTGTAAAATATGCCTCCAAAGCGGTTGAATTATTCCCCAATGATAAAGAATTGTTTACCCTTAAGAAATTGGCTGTTGTAGGGCAGCAAAAAATCAATGAAGCCAATGCCATTTCTCAATTAGGATTGGATTTATTTAATCGTAAGCTTTATATCGAGGCAGCCTTAGAATTTGAAAAAGCATTAAAGATCGATTTATTAGAATATGCCCATTTTGAAAATGCCGCAAGTGCTTTTTATATGGCTGGGGATTACGACAAAGCCTTAATTTATTCCGATCGTGTGATCAATGAGTTCAATCCCAAAACGGGTAAATCCGAATATATCAATGCTTTAGTGCATCTTAATATAGGGGGGGTGCCTCGGGCTTGCGAGCTTCTGCGACAAGCAATCGATTACGGTTATACACAGGCGCAAGCAACCCTAGATCAGCGATGCAAATGATATGCTTTAAATCGCCCAAATGAACATGAAAATTGCGGTAATTGGATTGGGATATGTCGGTTTGCCGCTGGCTGCAGCCTTTTCCGAAAAATATACTGTTTTGGCTTATGATAATGATTCTAACAGAGTAGGAGAACTCAATAACGGAAGGGATCGTATTGAGCAGATGACCAAAGCCGATTTAATTCAATTGCAGAGTCGTTTGACTTTTTCAGATGATGCGGAATCCCTATCCGATTGCAATATCTTCATAATCACGGTTCCTACTCCAGTGACTACTGACAAAAAACCCGACCTGTCTTTTTTAATGGAGGCTTCAAAAACGGTGGGTCAACATCTTAAAAAAGGAGATACAGTCATTTATGAAAGTACGGTATATCCCGGATGCACGGAAGAAGATTGTGTTCCGATTTTGGAAAAAGTATCGGGATTAAAATTCAATACTGATTTTTTTTGCGGATATTCTCCCGAACGTATAAATCCAGGGGATAAAATCAACACTCTGACTCAAATAAAGAAAGTAACCTCCGGCTCTACCCCTGAAGCGGCCGAAAGGGTGGATGCTTTGTACCAATCAATCATCAAAGCAGGAACCCACAAAGCACCTTCCATCAAGGTGGCCGAAGCATCCAAAGCCATTGAGAATGCACAACGTGACCTTAATATCTCATTTGTCAACGAATTGGCTTTGATTTTTGACCGCATGCAAATTGACACCCAAGACGTGCTGGAAGCGGCTGCGACCAAATGGAATTTTCTTCCTTTTAAACCTGGCCTCGTGGGGGGACATTGCATCAGTGTTGACCCCTATTTTTTAACCCATAAAGCGATCCAACTGGGCTATACACCAGAGGTTATTTTATCGGGTAGAAATGTAAATGACAGTATTCCTAGGTTTGTTGCGGATAAAGTTATCGACTTGATTAGGCAAAAGGGAATCTTCAAGAAAAAAGCCAAGGCATTGATTTTGGGAATTACTTTTAAAGAGAATTTTAATGACATCAGAAACTCTAAGGTGCCTGAAATTTATAATGCTTTGAATAAGGAAGGTTTAGAGGTAGAGGTGTATGACCCCTTGGCTGATCCTGAATTGGTAAAAAAACAATATGGGATCTCCCTTACCAAAACTCCCAAAAAATACGAGGCTGTAATTCTTGCAGTGGCCCATCAAGTGTTTCTAGAAAAGGGAGTTGGAAGGTATAAAAATCCCAACGGAGCCATTGTCTTCGATATCAAGTCTGCTTTAGATAAAGAGGCCACTGATGGAAGGCTGTAAATAATTTATATTTTATATATTTTCCATTATTTTATTTTTAAAATTTCACTTTGTGTTGGAATCAAAAACTTTTCTAAGTC
>CALKCR010000066.1:0-5339 GCA_938082715.1 uncultured Flavobacteriaceae bacterium
CTATTAATCTCCACCCTTTCGATTGGTCTTTTTTTGGGAATGGATGCGACGCAGATTTTTAAAACGGTGGAAAAGGGAATGGGAGGAACCCTTGGTTATGTGGCTACTGTAGTGGGTTTGGGTGCCATGTTTGGAGCCCTATTGGAGGTGACAGGTTCGGCACAGTCCATCGCTCAATATTTATTGGGACGTTTTGGGTTAGAGCGTGCGTCCTGGACCATGTTACTCAGCGGGTTTTTTATAGCTATTCCTGTATTTTTTGATGTTGCATTTGTATTGCTAATTCCTATTGTTTATTATTTGCAAAAGCAAACCCAAAAGTCTTTACTGTTCTATGCATTGCCACTACTGGCGGGGTTGGCGGTAACTCATGCATTTATCCCCCCCACACCGGGTCCAGTTGCGGTTGCCAAAATTTTGGGAGCAGATTTGGGGAGTATAATTGTAATGGGTATCATAGTAGGTATCCCCTCTGCTATTGTCTCTGGAATATTCTATGGAAAATTTATAACGGGTAAAATATTTTTAAAAACACCGGATTATTTTACTGAGGGTGATGCCCACAAAAAACTGCCGGGAGTGGGAGGTGTTTTGACCATCGTGTTACTCCCCATTTTTTTGATCGTTCTCAAAGCTTTTTTTGACACCGGTTTTATGAGCCTTTCCTCAGGGTGGAGAAGTATTATAAATTTTACGGGTCATCCTTTTGCAGCGTTGATCATTGCCAACCTGCTGGCCTGGTATTTTTTGGGCATTCGTGGAAATTATCATAAAAACAATCTCTTTAAGGTGGCCAGTAAATCTATGGAGCCAGCGGGAACCATCATATTGCTAACAGGAGCGGGGGGTGTACTCAAACAATTACTTATAGATTCTGAGTTGGGATTGGATTTAGCTCTTGACATCAAAAACGCAGAAAAGTTGGAAAGATTTGATTTTTATAAAAGGGCCTCAGAAGCTTATGCAGTTGTGATGAGTGGTACAGCAAAGCGGTTTGGAAATATCATTTTAAAGAAAGGAACAATTTTTATATAAATAAGAATATGCAAAAACGTAATTGTAAAATAGCAAATTTGGAACTATCAGTTTTAGGTGCTGGATGTTGGGCTTTTGGTGGAGGTGACTATTGGGGTGACCAAAACCAAAAAGACGTCGAGAAAGTAGTTCATGCTTCGGTTGATATGGGAATAAATTATTTTGATACGGCAGAAGCTTATAATGAAGGTCGCAGTGAATCGTCGCTTGGAGAAGCTATAAAGGGAATCCCCAGGGAAAAACTAGTAATAGGAACAAAAGTCAGTACCTCTAATTGTTATAAAGATTCCTTAATCAGGCATTGTGAAGAATCTTTAAAAAGATTACAAACCGATTATGTGGATATATACATGATTCATTGGCCAATTCATCCGCACTCCATCATGCATTTTTCCAATGATCAAAAAGTAGTTGAAAATCCTCCTACAATCAATGAGGCCATAGAAGCATTGAGGATTCTAAAGCAACAAGGAAAAATAAGGCAATTTGGGGTAAGTAATTTTAGCAGAAACCGAATGGATGATCTGCCTCTGAACGAAATAGCTGTCAACGAGCTTCCCTACAATTTGTTATGCCGGGGAATTGAATATGATACATTGCCCTACTGTGCAGAAAAAGGGATTGGCGTAATTGGTTATATGGCTTTGTTACAGGGGATTTTGGCTGATATTTTTAAAACTTTAGATGAGGTTCCTGTTTGGCAAAGGCGTACACGTCATTTTAATTTCAGTAGCACAAAAGAGTGTAGGCATGGAGAAGAAGGAGTTGAAGAAGAAACCAATAAGGCAATAAAGAGTATACGGATTTTATGCAAAGAAACAGATTTTACAATGCCGGAGTTAGCTATAAAATGGATTTTGGCAAACCCTGCTTTAACATGTACTTTGGTTGGTTCCCGAAATATTCAGGAGTTGGAATCAAATGTTAAAGCCATACAAGAACCTCTTCATAAGGATATTAAATCAGAATTGGATCGCATTACTTTTTCAGTAATGGATAAATTAGGGAATCACTTTGATTATTACGAAAGTGCAGTAAACGACAGAACAAAATAATTAGCTAGTAAATTCATTTTAATATGAAACAGGACATCGTATTTAGATAAGTGAAAGGTTTATGCTGATAAACAAAATACTATAATAATTAAAATATGAAGAAGATTAAATACACATCCATCCTCTCTATTGCTCTGATAGTTACTGGCTTACATGCTAGTGGGCAAAATAAAAAAGAAGAAAAGGTGGCAGATATTGAAAAAAAGGCCAATATGGAGTATAATATGAATCATCTCGAGATTGATGACGATTATCAACATGCATCAGATGAAGCCTATGAAAATTGGATGGATAGGCGCTTTGGAATGCGTATTCACTGGGGAGTTTATTCACAACTGGGACTCGATGCCACATGGCCTACCTTGCATGCATCCGATGAATTTAAAGATATATATTCTACTCTTTGGCAGGTTTTTAATCCCGTGGAATTCGATGCCGAAGAATGGGCTCAACTGGCTGAAGATGCCGGTATGAAATATTTTGTTTTTACCGCAAAACATCACGATGGATTTTCGATGTTTGATACAAAAACAACTGTAAATGTTAAAATGCGAAAGCCAATCGGGAAAGTAAAAAGTATTGGGAATGTGATTGACACAACCATGCATTACAGTATGATGGAAACCCACTTTAAACACGATATTGTAAAGGAATTAACAGATGCCTTTAGAGCGAAAGATATGGGGATTGGCTTGTATTATTCCAATACCGACTGGAACGACATTAACCAGCGTTTTGAAGAAAAACACATGCAGTATGATCCTGATTATACACCAAAATCGGATCCGGAAGGTTACCGAAAAGCAGTTGAACGTCAAACACAACAGTTAACTGAATTATGTACCAATTATGGGAAAATAGACCAGTTTGGATTTGATCACGGATTACCAGAGTCACTTTGGTCTGAGACCGTTAAATTGATAAAAATGGTGCGGAAGCTACAACCCAATGCACTGTTCCGTCAGCGAGGATTAGGTAATTACGGGGACTACCAAACGCCGGAACATTGGCTTCCGGAAGGGCCTGATGATCCTAGACTTGAAAAACCCTGGCAGGCAATAGAACACTATGGTACCCGATGGGCATGGCAACCAAATGATACGTATTACGGAAAGGAATGGATATTGGAGTCTCTCATTGATTGTGCTTCAAAGGGAGGAAATTTTATGGCTGGTATATCACCCATGCCTAATGGAAAATTTGACAAACGTACTCAGGATGATCTGCGCTGGGTTGGTAAATGGTTAAAAGTAAACGGAGAAGCAATTTACGGTACACGGGGGATGTTTGTTGAAGATGATAATTTCAAATTTACCCGGTCGAAAGATTCACAAACTATTTATGCCATACATAAAGGATGGAAGACTGGTAAAATAAATATTTCCAATATTTCGGATGTAAAAGAAATAAGCATTTTAGGCACGAATTACACTCCTGAATGGAAGCAGGTTGGAGATAAAATAGAGCTCTCAATTTCAGATAATATTGACGCTCCTTCGGAATATGCCTTTGTATTAAAAATTATTAAGTAATAATGATGAAGAACTCAACCATTATATTATTAAGCTTTTTTGTCCAGAGTATTCTTCTATTTTCTTCCTGCATAAAAGAGAATACAAAAGATTTTATTGAAGTGAGGGAGTTGGATAATTCAGGACAATATAAATTACTAGATGTTCCTTTCCATCCTGAAAAAACAGCCATTGTAGTAGTAGATATGTGGGGAGCAGGTGGTTTAGGATATTTCAATCCAGACAGTTCCTTTGTAGGAACAACAGAGGGTTATATTTATTCCGGTAATATTTCAAAAAATATCAATGTCCTGCTGGCTTCAGCAAGGGCATTAGACATGACTGTTATTCATACTCCTTCAGATCAAACCAGTTTTTATGAAAGTCATTCGGTCAGAAAAAACGTTAAAGCTTTGGCTAAACAAGCTTATCCGTGGACAGAGAAATTGCAATGGAATGATGAACAGAAGAAGATTCCTTATGGTAAATGGCATGGGTATGAATATGAATATATGTATCCGGGAATGGATTGGCATAATAACCGACCGGGGACTGAAGTCTTCGGACAGAACCCACATATCGTTTTGCACAAGAACGATTTTATGACGGATGATCCGGACGAAATGTGGGATATTATTAAGTCAAAAGATATCAATACCTTAATTTATGTAGGAGGATCTACCAACATGTGTCTTGCCGGAAGACCATTTGGTCTGTTAAATATGAAACAATATGGGATGAATGTTTTTCTCGATAGAAATTACAACCATGTTATGCACCGTATTCCACACGGTTGGAATGGCGATATTGATAATCCAAAATATGGCTCTGAATATACCAACAGGCAAAACTCCAAAAAAGTAATTCGTTATTTTGAGGAAAATATTTGTTGTACACTGGATGGAGAAGATGTTATCAGGCTTGCTAAAAAGAAGAACCTTACGGTAAATGTATTACAACCTGCAATTGAACAATCATTTTCAGATATTAATAATCTTACAATAAACTTTCAGCCTCAGCATATTGAAATCCCGAAAGAGGTAGTGGTTGATTGTGGGTGGCCATTCACTAAGCAGGTTGCCGAATTGGTATATGGTTGGCAAAAACTGAAAATTAAGGATACGTATAGAACAGAATTTGATCCTTTGAAAGGGGCAGGAATCAGAACATCAAGAAACGACCACTGGTCTATTCTATCACCTAAAGGAAAATATAAAGTTAGTTTATCAGGAAGTAAAAAGGGAAAAGTACTAATTCAGGATAATATTGTTGAAATTGGAGACTCGAAAGAAAATTGGGAAATTCAGAGGGATGTTTCTAATGATAATGGTACTATAGAAATGAAATTCCTTTCAGATGATTTATTGCTAGAATACGTTAAAATTGTGCGTGTTTCTGATTTATGAGGCAAAAAAAGATGATATTTGGGAAACAATCTTAGATGCGAAATATTTTCATATAAATCCCTCATTTGTAGATACAAACTTCTTTCAAAATAAAAATCTTGTTTTAAATATTTCCTTCGTTTAAACTTGTTTATAGAGTAAGCTGGTGGAGGTGTATTGATCCATGTATGAATTAAAAAAATCAAATCAATGAAAAAACATTACAGTACGCCAACATCAACTTCTGGAGAGGGATTGTTAAGGAAAGGAGATACAACTATCACCATAATAAGCTATATAGACTAATGGAAGGAAACACCTGCGCAATACAAGCTCAGGTTAAGGATGTGATG
>CALKCR010000067.1:0-4670 GCA_938082715.1 uncultured Flavobacteriaceae bacterium
TGCCTGTTGCAGGGGTTAATGTTTTGGAAATAGGTACTTCAAATGGGGTTGTCTCAGATTTTGATGGAAATTATAGTATTAGTGTTAATTCTTCAAACTCTGAATTGGAATTTTCCATTGTTGGTTTTAAAACCATAACAATTGTAGCAAACGACATATCCGCAACTAACATACAAATGGAAGAAGATATTGACCAACTTGATGAGGTTGTGCTTGTAGGGTATGGTACCCAAACGCGAAAGGGTCTTACTGGTGCGACAGCTAATGTATCTGCTGAAGAACTTTCACGAAACAGAATTATAACAAATGTTGCCGATGCTTTAAAAGGTCAAGTGAGCGGAGTCAGAGTCACCCAAAACTCAGGTGGGCCTAATGCTCAAAATATTATTAGTATTCGTGGTGCTACGTCTGTATTTGGTGATAATCAACCACTTTATGTTGTGGATGGATTTCCATTAGAAACTTATGATTTAGCCGCAGCAGATATTGAATCGATAGATATATTAAAGGATGCTTCATCTACAGCAATATATGGTTCGCGTGGGGCAAACGGTGTGATTTTAATAACAACTAAGAGGGGTAAAAAAGGCAAGACTAGAGTTAATGTAACTGTCAAAAACGGAATTTCAAGTCTTGCAAGACGTGTGGATATGATTGATAACGTCGAATGGATAAAACAAGTTTATGAACAAAACATAAGATTTACTAATATAAGCAATTTCAATGGTCAATTATCCCCTAATCTTGATTATTATCAGGACATTGAAGGTAATATTTGGACATTACCAAAATATAACTTAAGCGGGGCTCCACATCCTTGGAAGAATCATGAAAGATATAGGGATTCAACCAACACCGACTGGCAGGATACAACTTTAAGAAATGGTTTATTTCAAGATTATAAAATCAACCTCTCTGGAGGAACAGAGCGGACAGTATATGATATGAGTCTAAATATGATAAGTAGAGAGGGTCTTGTTCCTAACAACAAGCTAGAAAGTATTTTAGCTCGATTTAACTTTAGTCATAAAGTTAATGACAAAATTAATGTCACTTCAAATAATTATTTTAACAAATCGAAGAGAGTAGGGTTTGAAGATGTTGCACAAGTTATGCTTAATAGACCCTCTATTGTTCCACCAGATGGGAGAATGCCTCCCGGTGATATTCCTGGTTATGTTGACATTGGTTTAGTTGAAGGCCCGGTTGAACAAACAGAAGTAATAGATAGGGATGATTTTACTTCCATTTTTCAAAGCAATTTATCTATTGACTACACTATTAGCCCTAAACTAAATTTAGTTATCGGGGGTAGTTATAGAAACGTTTCAATAACAAGGGAAAACTACACTCCTAGGATGACACCATACGGGTTTAATATTGGCGGATTTGCAGAATATCGTAACGATCAATTACAGGATATTACAAACCAAAATTATTTGACTTACAGCGAATCATTTAATGACCACAACTTATCATTAATGATAGGTACTGCAGCTGAGTGGCATGAGGTTAAATATTTTGGAGCTCAAAATAGATCATTTGCATTGGAAAGCCTCGCTTTTTATGGGTTTAGTGGAGGTACAGACCCTCAGATTCCTAATCTAGACTACCAAGAGTCATCTTTACTTTCAACTTACGGGAGATTAGGATACAGTTTCAAAGATAAATATTTCTTAAACGCAACATTACGCTATGATGGGTCCTCTCGACTCGCAGAAGGATATGAATGGGATTATTTTCCAGCTGTTGGTTCATCATGGCGTGTATCAGAGGAACCTATCTTTAAAGAAATCAGTTGGTTTCCATCTGCCAAAATTAGAGCTTCATGGGGGATTTCTGGGAAGCAGTCGATCAGTCCTTACCAATCACTTTCAGTGATTACATCTAGAGTAGGTTCTGCGAACGGTTTTGGTTTATCACAAATTGCATATCCATCACGAATAGGTAATGACGGTTTGGCTTGGGAGAAAAATGAAGAATTAGACTTGGGTATAGACTTATCATTCTTGAACGGAAGATATAGTCTTACGATGGATTTATACAGAAAAACAACAAAAGATCTATTGATTGATCTTCCAACCCCAAATTACACAGGTTTTGCTACCAATGCTACCAACTTTGGTAAACTTCGTAACGAAGGCCTTGAAATTCAGTTAAATGTAACTCCTATAGATAATGAATTTAAATGGAACTCTAATTTAAATTTCACATTTAACAGATCAGAAGTATTAGACGTTGGAAACCAAAATGAAATTATTCTTGACGGAATTGGTATTCTCCGAAAAGGTGAAGCAATAGGCGAATGGTTTGGATATCAACAGGACGGTATTTGGCAATCTCAAGCTGAAATAGATGAAGCCGTTGCTAATGGTTTCATTGGACAACTAGGTGTATCTGCTGTAGGGAGTGTATTAGCCCCAGGTAACACAAGATTTGTTGATCAGCCCACTATTGATACAAATGGTGACGGAATACCAGATACTGGCGATGGAGAAATAAACGCTAATGACCGTGTTCTATTGGGACAATCTGCCCCAGTTTTCACAGGAGGTTTCTACAACACATTCTCGTTTAAAGGTTTTTCTTTGAATGTTGGATTTCAGTTCAGCGAAGGAGCAAATGTATATAATCAAAACAGAGTGCTTCAAGAGGCCGGACGAGGTGGTAATAATCAAACAATAAGGACCTCTGATCGATGGGTTCCTGATCTATATCATTACGACCCTAGTGACCCAACTAACCTTGTTCTGGCTCGTCCGGGTAACCCTGGGAATGTAGTTAGAAGAGTTGCTGCCAATATTGAAGACCAAGTAATTGATCGAAATATAGAAGATGGATCTTTTGTTCGGTTTAGTGATTTATCATTGGCTTACGATTTGCCAGATTCGTTACTTGATCGTATTGGTTTTGAAAGTTTCAGAATATTTTTAACGGGACAGAATTTAAAAATATGGACCGATTATGAAGGGTATGACCCGGAAGTAAATACAGGTACTTACCGTTCATTATTACCAGGTCTGGATTCAGGCGCTTACCCAAGAGAAAGAACATATGCAATAGGGTTGCAAGTCGCATTTTAAAAAAATCTCAAATTAATTACAAATGATAAAAATTATGAAAAAACAAATTTTAATTAGCACATTATTGCTATTGTTTATAACATCATGCTCTGATTTTCTTGAGGAAAAGCCGAAAGCACTTTTTTCAAGTGGTAACTTCTTAACCAATGAGGAAGGGCTTGAAGCTGCCATACTTGGTGTATATGATGAACTACGAGGATTTTATAGCGTGGAAGCCTCAGCTGCAATGTATCTTGGTACAGATGAGGGGGCTACCAAATGGGAATCTAGTCATAGATATGATTTCGATGCTTACGCCTGGAGTACAGAATCTTCCTACCTGTCTGACATGTGGCTCAATCATTATACTATAATTTCTAGAGCTAATCTCTTAATCAATGATGGACCAGACTCAGGTCTTGATCAGGCAGTTGTAAATAGGATTGTTGGAGAAGCAAAATTCTTGAGGGCTTTAGCTTACTTTAGGTTAGTGCAATTATGGGGGCCTGTTCCCATAACTTTAGGCACTGAAACCGAGGAGCTTCCCCGGGAGTCTGTTGGTAAAGTTTATGAACTGGTTGTGCAGGATTTGATTGATGCAACACAAAATGGGGTATTACCATTGGCTAAATCAAACTCACAAGCCGGTAGAGTAACCCATCACGCGGCAAAATCACTACTTGGAAAGGTTTATTTAACTATGGCTAGCTACAAGAAATATGGAACAACATTTGAAGGAATAATGTCTCAAGCTGGAAAAGCTGAACTTGGATATCAGGCATCAATTACTGAAAGTGCAAGTGAATTGTATAATAAATCATCTCAGGTGTTGAAAGAAGTTATTGATAGTGGCACGTATCAACTGCTTGATAATTATGCAGATGTTTTTGTAATTGAAAACAAGAATCTCAATAGTGAAAGCATCTTTGAAGTTCAGTTTTCGGAACAAACAGGTGGGCCTTGGTCCAAAGAATTAGGGTATCCTATTTGGCCCCCTTTTGGTGTTGAAGTTACTACATGGGCGGGCCATACATTTAATAAACCACCAGCGTCGCTGATTCTTTTTTATGCTCAAAATGGAGACCAACGTTTAGAGTATAATATGCCATCTGACTTCATAGATGGATGGGATGCCAATCTGGATAATAGATTCTTAAATGAAAGAGAGGGATTTGCTGATCCAGGAGCACTTTATGAGACTATGATTAATAATGGAAATAATCATTATGCCTATGCCGGTTTTGGAAAGTATCGATGGGGTGCTGAGCCAAATCAAAACCATGGTTATTCTGGAGGTATAAACGTTCCAACTAATGGGATAATGATGCGCTATGCAGATGTTTTATTAATGTATGCTGAGGCTAGCCTTGAATCAAATGGAAGTGCAACACAGCAGGGACTGGACGCAATTAATCAGGTTAGGAGTAGGGCAAGAGGATTTAATATTCCTAGTTCAGAAACGCCTGAATTTCCCGACCTTACTCTTTCTGATTTGACATTAGATGAAATTATGGATGAGAGGCTACGCGAATTGTGTATAGAGCACTATCGAAAATTTGACCTTTTAAGAACAAATAAATTACAAGAAGCAATATATACGAGAAAGCC
>CALKCR010000068.1:0-12193 GCA_938082715.1 uncultured Flavobacteriaceae bacterium
ATAAGTGAGAACGCATTGGAGCCATTCCTGCACCACCCCCAACATATAACATTTCAGCCTCTGAATGATTAATAAAGAATTCACCATAAGGTCCGGAAACTACAGCTTTATCACCTTCTTTTAGTCCAAAGATATACGAAGAAGCTATACCTGGATTAACATTCATCCATGCATTGTTCTTACCGTCCCAAGGTGGAGCTGCCACACGCACATTTAGCATAATCCTTCGACCTTCTGCAGGATAGGAGGCCATAGAATAGGCTCTAACTACTTCTTCAGAGTTTTTCATTACTAGGTCTCTCATGGCAAATTTTCCTTCACCCCAATCTTTTTCAAATTTATCCGGTTCACCAGGATGATCCTGTGGATGCGCTTTTACATCCATCTCTGAAAATTTTATTTCACATTTAGGAATTTTAATCTGTATATAACCACCAGCCTTATAATCCATATCTTCCGGAATCTCGACAATAAACTCCTTAATGTATGTAGCAACGTTGTAATTAGAAACGACAGTAGCTTCCCATTCTTTAATTCCAAGAACTTCCTCTTCTACTTCTATTTCCATGTCTTCTTTTACTTTCACCTGACAACCTAGACGAAAGTTATCAGCTATTTCTTTACGAGAAAAATGCGGAGCTTCTGTTGGTAAAATGCTACCTCCACCTGAATGAACTTGACAAGTACATTGAACACATGTTCCACCACCACCACATGCAGATGGCAAAAAGATACCTGCTGCACTTAATGTAGATAGCAACGTACCGCCACCATCAACGGTTAATTCTTTTTCACCGTTAATAGTAATTTTAAGCTTGCCTGAAGGCATTAATTTAGCTCTAGCAAAAAGAAGTACAGCTACTAGAACCAGCACAACAACCAAGAATACCGCAATTGTTATTATAATGATATTAAAATCCATTTTTTGTTTGTATTAAAAATTTTTTAAAGTTCAAATCCCATAAATCCTAAAAATGCTAGCCCCATTAATCCAGTTAGGATAAATGCCATTCCTACACCCCTTATTGGTGCCGGAACATGGGAATAACGAATTTTTTCTCGAATAGCTGCAATCAATACGATTGCTATAAACCATCCAAAGCCTGATCCCAATCCGTATACAGATGCTTCACCAATGTTTTCGAATTGTCTTTCTTGCATAAATAATGAACCACCAAGAATTGCGCAGTTCACAGCGATTAATGGCAAGAAGATTCCGAGGGCACCATACAATGCAGGAGAGAATTTTTCAACCAACATCTCTACCAGTTGCACTATAGAAGCAATTACTGCGATAAACATAATAAAACTAAGAAAGCTTAAGTCCATATTTGCGTATTCTGATCCCAACCAAACCAATGCTCCTTCTTTGAGGACATATGTTTCTAATAAATAGTTTACAGGAACTGTAACACCTAATACAAATATTACTGCGGCTCCAAGTCCAACACCCGTTTTAACGGTTTTTGAAACCGCCAAATAAGAACACATTCCAAAGAAAAACGTAAAGACCATGTTCTCTACAAATGCAGCTTTTATAAATAATTTTAATAAATCCATTTTTTACTTTTTTACTGTATTATCAATTTTTAATGTCCTTCTTGTAAACTTGGGTTTCTACTCTTCTGAACCCAAATGTAAATAGCTACTAGAACCAGAGACGATGGAGGCAATAACATCATTCCATTATTCTCATAACCCATTGCATACAATCCAGTCATATCCGTAGCATTTCCGAAAATTTCATATCCCAATAATGTTCCTGAGCCAAATAATTCCTTGAAGAATGCCACAACAACTAATATAATCCCATAGCCGATGCCATTTCCTAATCCATCTAATGCCGATGCCCATGGTTTATTTGCTAAAGCAAATGCTTCTAAACGACCCATAATAATACAGTTGGTTATAATTAGCCCAACAAATACAGATAATTGCTTTGATACATCATAAACAAAAGCTTTTAATACTTGGTCGACAATAATTACCAAAGCAGCTACTACGACTAATTGAACAATAATTCGAATTTTGCCAGGTATAAGGTTTCTCATCAAAGAAACAATAACATTACCAGCAATCAATACCGCCAATACTGCCATGGACATAACCAATGCAGCATCCATTTTTACTGTCACAGCTAATGCTGAACATATTCCGAGTACTTGAATCGTAACAGGATTGGTATCGTTCAACGGATCTGTTATTAACTTCTTGTTCTTTTTGGAGAATAATGGCTCTGATTCCTTATTGAGGAATAAAACTGTTGGTTTTTTTGAGCTTTCTGCTTCTTTATTTGCCATAGTGAATTAATTTATTGAGGCGACTGCATTTTTTTCCTTTTCAAAATAAGGGATATAGTGGGCTAATCGTTCCTTGATCATGTCAGTGACACCGTCTCCAGTAATGGTAGCGCCTGAAATGGCATCTACTTCATGATCGTCTTTGTCAGTGTCTTTTGGATCATTATTGGTTTTGGAAACGTTGATACCCACCAATTGGCCAGAGGTGTCAAATACTTTTTCTTCTTTGAATCGATCCATAAACCATTGTTGTGTAATCTCAGCTCCAAGTCCAGCGGTTTCTCCTTTATGATCAAACACCGCTCCTTGAATGGTGTTGATATCTGACTTAAGCGCAATGTAGCCCCAAATAGCATCCCACAATCCAGAACCCCGTAAAGGGATGATGTAATAGCTCATGTCATCTACGACTGCCTTGTAAAGCGGGAAGCGTTGCTCTTTCGCAGGTTTTTTAATTTCATTATTCAATTTCAACTGGAAAGCGTCAACTGTTTCATCCTTATTACCCAAATGATCTAAAGCTAAGGTTCCTGTGATGTATTGCTTGTATAAGGTTTCAGCTTGCTCTCTATCGGTTTGTATTCCGATGGTAGAAAGAATATTTTGCATCTTTTCCTTTCGAACATTGTCGGCCTGCAAAGATTTTAGTGAGCTAGCAGTAAAAGCCAAGGTGGAGGCGACCACCAATACCATTAGGGTGGCAAAAATAAAAGTATATCCGTTGCTGTCTCTGTTCATGACTAAGTTGTTTTAAGGGCATTAGCCCATCTTTTTTTACGTTTTGAGATATTTCCTTGGACTACATAGTGATCAATGGTAGGAGCAAAAACATTCATTAATAATATGGCCAACATAACGCCTTCAGGATAGGCAGGGTTGAAAACCCTAATCAATATACAAAACACACCAACGAGTATTCCATATACCCACTTACCTTTATTGGTTTGTGCGGCAGAAACAGGATCGGTTGCCATAAATACAACACCAAAAGCGAAACCACCTACAACTAGGTGGTTGACCCATGAAAAACTCATCAATGCATTAGCTCCCCACAGATTAAATAAAAAGCCTACAAAAGCAGCTCCGAGAACACTTCCTATCATGATTCTCCAACTTCCTACTCCTGTAGCAATCAATATCAAAGCACCAATGACAACGAATAAGGCAGAGGTTTCTGCTATGGATCCAGGAATAGATCCCTGAAACATTTCAAAAAAACTGTAATTTACATTGCCTCCAGCAGCCAAAGTTCCCAAAATAGTCTCTCCAGAGACACCATCAATAGTTGACGCTTCAGATACCCATACTTTATTTCCTGACATATAGGTAGGATAGGCAAAGAAGGCAAAGGCTCTTGCCGTCAAAGCCGGGTTTAAAATATTCATTCCCGTTCCGCCAAAAGCTTCTTTTGCAATCAATACTGCAAAAGCAACGGAAATGGCAACCATCCACAAAGGAATGTCAACAGGCATAATCATAGGTATCAACAATCCCGTTACCAAATAGCCTTCGTTGACCTCGTGACCCCGATATACGGCAAAAATAAATTCGATGGTCAGTCCTACCACATAAGACACAATGATCATGGGGACGATTTTCCATGATCCATGAATAAAGGCGTCCAAAAAGGTAAAGGCCTCACCGGTTTGAATATAATACTGATATCCTGTGTTGTAAATCCCATAAATTAGGGCGGGCATCAATGCAATAATGACCGTTACCATGGTTCTTTTCAAGTCTACGGCATCCCGAATGTGCGCACCAGTATGGGTGGTGTGGTTGGGTACAAAAAGAAAAGTGTCAAATGCATTGATCGCCGGAGCGTACTTTTCCCATTTCTGTCCTTTTGCAAAGGGTCTCTTTAATTCATCTAATTTTCTCCTCAAAAAACTCATACTGTAAAATTTATCCTACTTCTTTTATCATTAATTCAATTCCTTCTCTGATGATTTCCTGAGCCTCAATTTTAGAGGTATTGGCATAGTCTATCAATCCAAAGTCTTCAGGTATAACCTCATAAATTCCAAGTGCTTCCATTTTTTCAATATCTCCAGCCATACAAGCCTTTAGTAACTGCATAGGGTAAATGTCCATGGGAAAAACCTTTTCCATTTCGCCAGTAACGACAAAAGCACGCTCTTCTCCATTCATATTGGTATCCACACTATATCCTTTGTTCCCCAACAACCACGAAAGTGAAGTCTTGGACAAACTCGGGATTTTGTTATCCATAAAGGGTAACCAACCAAACATTCTGTAATGATTTCCTTCGGGGATAATTGTCAATAGATTGTTATAAAAATCTAAGTGACCGTCTGACGCTTCTGCCTTACCCGTTAAAACATCACCATTGATAAAACGATTTTGTTGGGTATTGTCAACGCCTGAAATATCGATGATAGAGCTTATTTGAGCTCCGATAGTAGTTTTTACATATTGAGGCTGCAAAACAGATTCTCCAGCAACAGCAACTGTACGTTGAGCACTAAATTGTCCAGAAGAAAAAAGCTTTCCAATGTTAACAACATCTTCTGGCCGGACCTCCCAAACTTTTTCACCCATATTAAGGGGATTATTTTTGTGTATCTGTACACTGACATTTCCAGCAGGATGAGGACCTTTGATCGGTAACAAATCTACCCCTTTTATGTTTTGGAAAAAACCTGAAAAAGTTGCATCTACTGACAAGCTAACTGGGTCATCTACCAAAAATTTTAAGACGTCAATCCCTTTTTGAAAGTCTTCTTTGTGATTTTTTAGCAAAAACTCAAAATCAACATCCAAAGGGGCTGATGCATAGGTAGAAATATAAATGGATTTTGGTATAACATCTGGATCAGCCATCACGCCATAAGGTCTTTGCTTTATAAAAGGCCAAGCCCCAGTTTTAAGCAAAATATCCGTTACACTTTTTTTATCTAGAGATTTGAAAGCAGGAATTTTGTGACTGAGCTTTTCTCCTTCATCTTTCTCTATTATAATTTTTAATATTTTTCTTTTTGCTCCTCTCCTTACTTCCTTAACCAAACCAGAAACGGGAGAAACAAACACAATTCGTGGGTCTTTCTTAACATGAAAAACTGGAGCACCCTCTGCAATCTTCTCTCCTTCTTTAACCATCAAGCGAGGAAGGGTACCAAAAAAATTATCGGGTTTTAGAGCGAAGGTTTTTGAAGGGCTGGCGTCTGATAAAATTTTCTCAGCCTGACCTTTCAAATTAATTGTTGCACCCCTGTGGATGCGAATGCCTGCGGACATATATGAAAGTTTCTAAAATCAGACAAATTTACTAATAAAGCCTCACCTCCTAAAATTAATAATTGGCAAAGTTTTGTAATTTATAAGCATTCTAAATAGTCGTTTAACTTTTTACTAATGCGGGCTGACAATGATCCCCCAAATGCATTTAAATTCATAATTTTACGGTATGCTTAAAAATTATTGGGTTAAACATTTTGCTATTCTAGGTTATTGCTTTCAAATCCTTTGGGGGCAAAACCCACAGGAAACTGATCAACCCCAATTTATTAAATCGATTGTATTCAAAAACCAATCTACCGAAATTCAGTTTCCTATGGTCAAACTGGGCGAGTCTTTTCACTTACACTTCGATGACCTTAACGGAGATGAGAGAAATTATTACTACAGGATAAAGTATTTTAATCACGACTGGACCCCTTCAAATTTATTTCAGAATGAGTACCTGAAGGGTTTTGACAATTTAAGAATCGAAAATTATCAAACTTCATTTAATACGCTTCAACCATACACCCATTATCAATTGGATTTACCCAACGATCAGACACAATTTTTAATCTCTGGAAATTATTTATTGGAAATTTTCGATGAATCGGATGAAATGGTTTTTTCAAGAAGATTTTTGATCTACGAGAATCTATCGACCGTCGAGGCATCCGTTTTTAGAACCCGTGATCTGGAGTTTTACCAAACCCATCAAAGTGTACAGTTTTCCATCAGTCCCCTCAAAGGAGCATATTTTCGTGATCCGCAAAATCAAATCCATGTTAGTATTATCCAAAACGATCAATGGAATATGGCTTTAAACAATTTAAAACCTCAATACAACAACGGAAGTCGTTTGGAGTACCGTTATGATACAGAAAGCCGATTTGAAGGAGGGAATGAATATCTGTTTTTTGACAGTAAAGACATCCAAATCACCAGTGCCAATGTCAGCTATGTAGAGCTCAATCGTCTATACGAAACCTATCTCACTCCTAATTTTCTCCGCAGGGGATACCCCTATAGTTTCACCCAAGATATTAATGGAGATTTCATTGTTCGAACCCTTCAAGGATCAGAGAACGGAGACATCGAGGCCGATTACAGCTGGGTGCACTTTAGTTTGTCTGCTCCAGTGTTATTGGAAGATCAAGAAATTTATATATATGGTAAATTCAATAATTACCAATTGAACGAAGAAAATAAAATGTACTACAATCCTTCCCTTGAGATTTATGAAGGGGTAGTGCTTCTAAAACAAGGGATTTACAACTACAAATATGTGGCCAAAACACCAGAGTCCAATTTATACAATGCTATATGTGGATCTCATGCCTTGACGGAAAATCGTTATTTGATTTTGGTTTACTACAGGTTTTTTGGAAATCAGTACGATTCCTTAATCGGAATAGAAGAAACCTCCTCTTTTGAAGTTATTGATTAATAAAGAGTTATTTGACTTTAATAGTTGATTATAAAAGCTATTTTGGCTATATTGGCTAATATCTTATGGTTTACAAATGATTCAGCAGGTAACAAGAGGGATTAAAATTTCAGTAGAAACAAAGTATGAGGGAAGCTTTCTCAAGGACAATGTTTTAAACTATGCTTTTACATATGAGATCGAAATTGAAAACCAAAGTAAAAGTGCTGTTCAATTGCTTACCCGCCATTGGAAAATCATTGAAGCTTTGAACAAAATCCAATATGTGAATGGCAATGGAGTGGTTGGTAAAAAACCCGTCATCAATCCAGGAGAAGTTCATAAATACAAATCTGGCTGCTTGCTTTCCTCAGCTGTAGGTGCGATGAAAGGAGCCTATATCATGATCGATTTTTCCTCTACCAAAAAATTCAATGCAGAAATTCCTCCCTTTAAACTTACTGCCCCCTTTGTGTTGAACTAGTTGACAGGACAATAAACTAACTTTTTAGTCTCAAAAAACGGTTCATTAAAATATTCGCTTAAATCAATTACTTCAGCATTATTGAATGCCGAAAGTTCCTCAGTCAAATCTCCTCCTTTTAGACATAAAAAACCATTTTTTATGGCTTGTTTATGGTTTTTAGAAACCTTATCCACTGACCAGTGCATAAGTGTTTCCATAGGAGCTACCGCTCTACAAACAACGAAATCAACCATTAAATCCAAATCCTCCATTCTTTGATGATAGGTATTAACATTGTTCAATTCAAGGGTATCCTTGACCGAGTTAATTACCTTAATTTTCTTTCCTATGCTGTCCACCAAATGAAAATCCACCTCAGGAAATAAAATGGCCAGTGGTATTCCAGGAAAACCTCCTCCTGTTCCTACATCCATAATTTTACTTCCTGACTTGATTGTAAGGAATTTTGCAATAGATAATGAGTGTAGTACATGGCGCAGATAAAAATAATCCATGTCTTTCCTTGAAATAACATTAATCTGCTCATTCCATTCTTTATATAGTAAGAACAGGGATTCTAGTTGCTTTTTTTGGAGTTTATTTAAATCTGGGAAGTAATCGAAAATAAAATTCAAGTCAGTTTTTTGTTAAAAATAGAGAGAATGGTATAAAAATCAATAATTTTACTTCAATAACAAATATTATGTCTAAAAAAATAATCCCTAGTTTTTCCCGAAAAGAGTCCCGAGAATTTTTTCAAACCCTTAATAAAAGGGTCAATCAGTACTTCAAAGACAACAATGTGGCCAAAACAGGCAATTGGAAATTGTATTTGAAAACAGTGATCATGTTTACACTTCTGATCGCTCCTTTTGTATTGATCCTCTCCTTAAACATCAGCGATTGGTATAAACTTCTGTTCGCAGTAGTGGTTGGCGTGGGTATGGCGGGAGTAGGAATGAATGTTATGCACGATGGCAATCATGGTTCTTTTTCCAAATACCCGTGGATCAACAAACTAATGGGCAGTAGCATCTATATTTTGGCAGGAAATGTTTTCAACTGGAAGGTGCAACACAATGTTTTACACCACACTTATACCAATATCAAAGACCATGATGAAGACCTTGATGCAGGAGTGGTTTTACGTTTTTCAAAACACGCAGAATGGAAACCTCACCACCGTTTCCAACACCTATATTTTGTATTACTTTATGGTTTACTGACCCTAAAATGGGCTATAATTACCGACTTTGTTCAACTGACGCGATACCAAAAAAAGAATTTATCTTATGCCAACAGTAAAAGTCATTCTACTCAATGGGTAGGATTAATCATTTCTAAAATCGTGTATTTTTCTATATGGATTGTGTTACCCATTTTCGTTTTCAATATTTTGTGGTGGAAAGTGCTTATTGGATTTTTGGTTATGCATTATACCGCAGGTTTGATTCTGAGTTTGGTCTTCCAATTGGCTCACGTTATTGGTGAAGCCGATATGCCTTTACCAGACAAGAAAACGGGTTGTATGAAAAACTCTTGGGCTGTTCACCAACTCAAAACCACCGTTAATTTTGCCAATAGAAACAAAATTGTCAATTGGTTTACAGGAGGCTTGAATCACCAAATCGAACATCATATATTCCCTCACATTTCTCATGTTCATTATACCAAAATATCTGAAATTGTTAAAAAAACTGCGAGAGAATTTAATTTGCCTTATAACGAATACGAAACGACAAGAAGTGCTATATTTTCTCATTTTAAATTTTTAAAACAAATGGGCATGCAGCCTGTTTACGTTCAATCATAAGTTTATTTTTTTTTAATGTTATCAAATCGAATCAACAGTCTACCTGCTTCGGCTACATTAGCTATGGCAGCAAAAGCAAGGGAGTTAAAAAATGAAGGTATTGACATCATCGGACTCAGTTTGGGAGAACCCGACTTCAATACCCCCGAATTTATTAAAGATGCTGCCATTCAGGCCGTAAAAGACAATTACAACTCCTATTCTCCCGTAGATGGTTATGCCGACCTCAAAACCGCTATATGCGAAAAATTTAAGCGCGATAACGGATTGGACTATAAAGCATCACAGGTTGTTGTTTCTACAGGAGCAAAACAATCCATTGCCAATGTATGTATGGTATTACTCAATCCAGACGATGAAGTTTTGTTACCTGCTCCCTACTGGGTTAGTTATTCAGCCATTGCAACTTTAGCAGAAGCCAAATCGATCATCATCCCTTCATCGATCGAGAATGATTTTAAAATTACTCCAGAAGAACTAGAAGCTGCCATTACTCCCAAAACCAAGTTGGTGATGTTCAATTCACCCAATAATCCTAGTGGAACGATCTATACCGAAGAAGAGTACAGGGCCTTAGGAAAAGTACTTCAAAAGTATCCAGACATTTACATTCTGTCCGATGAAATTTACGAACACATTAATTATGGTACGCCACATTTTAGTATTGCTGCCATTCCTGAATTATATGACAGAACCATCACCGTTAATGGAGTAGCCAAAGCTTTTGCCATGACTGGATGGAGAATTGGTTATATCGGTGCTCCAGAATGGATCGCAAAAGCTTGTAACAAAATGCAAGGGCAAATAACCTCGGGTGCCAACTGTATTGCTCAGCGGGCAACTATTGCAGCCGTAACTGCCCCCACCAGTCAAATTCAATATATGGTGGACGAGTTCAATGTCAGAAGAGGTCTAATATTGAATTTACTCAACGAGATTACTGGTTTCAAACTGAATGAACCTAAAGGAGCTTTTTATGTATTTCCTGATGTGTCTTACTATTTTGGTAAAACCATCAAAGGTAAAACCATCGAAAATGCAAATGACTTTGCTTTGTTCCTTCTGGAAGAAGCACATGTAGCAACAGTAACAGGCGAAGCCTTTGGAAACCCAGACTGTATTCGAATTTCTTATGCCGCCTCTCAAGAGGAAATCAAAACGGCGATTGAAAGAATTAAAAATGCTTTAAACTAAAAAGAGCCTCCAGTTGGAGGCTCTTTTTTTATCCATTGATCACCTTTTCTTGGTGATTGATTGATTCCTGATGAATGGCTTTAAAGATACGAGTGATAAAATCTTCACTTAATCCTCTTTCACTTCCCTCAGCCTGCATGGTGTCTAAAATTTCATTCCATCGCTTGTTTTGTAAAACAGCAACGTTATTCTCTTTTTTGAGTTGACCGATTGACTCTGCAACTTTCATTCGTTTACCCAAAGCATCCAAAATGGCCTGGTCACTTACGTCAATTTGCTCGCGAAAGGTTTCCAATTCGGTTTGGTAACTTTCCTCATCGGTCGTTTTTTTACGGATTTTCAAATCATCCATGATTTCTACCAAACGAGAGGGTGTTACTTGTTGTTTTGCGTCACTCCACGCATTGTCTGGATCCCAGTGGGTTTCAATCATCAATCCATCAAAATTCAAATCTAAAGCCCTTTGACTGAGATCAAAAATTAAATCTCTGCGACCCGCTATATGAGAAGGATCACAGATCAATGGAATATCAGGGAATTTATTTTGGAATTCCACTGCAATTTGCCATTCAGGATTGTTTCGGTATTTGGATTTATCATAAGTGGAAAATCCTCGGTGGATTACACCCAATTTTTTGATGTCTGCAGCATAGAGTCTTTCCAATCCACCCATCCATAACGCCAAATCGGGGTTAACTGGATTTTTAACCAAAACAATTTTATCGGTACCCTCCAATGCATCGGCGATTTCTTGAATAATAAATGGGCTCACCGTTGATCGTGCTCCAATCCATAAAATATCTATATCTGCCTCAAGCGCCAATTTAACATGGTCTTTATTGGCCACCTCAGTTGAAGTTAGCAGTCCCGTTTGCTCTTTTACTTTTTTAAGCCAGTCCAACCCAATGGCTCCTACGCCTTCAAACATGCCAGGACGGGTTCTAGGCTTCCAAATTCCAGCACGGTAAACCGTTACATCAGTATCTTTAAGTTCGTGTGCAATTTTTAGGACTTGCTCCTCAGTTTCTGCACTACAGGGGCCTGCGATAACCAAGGGGTGATCCAATCCGAAATCGTGCAGCCAAGTACTCATTTCTTTACTATTTTCCATTTTATTTGTTGTTATTGGTTCTGGTAATACCTTCTAAAATTTGACGAATATTATTGATCTCCAAAATTTGTTGGTGCAATTCATCAAACTTATCGGCTTCCAAAAGGTTTTTAAATTGATTTAAATTATTAATGTATTGTGATAGTGTTTCACTGATGTTTTCTTTATTCTGTTTGAAAATGGGAATCCACATATGAGGGGAACTTTTTGCCAAACGTACGGTAGAAGAAAAACCACTACCTGCCATATCAAAAATAGCGGACTGATCTTTTTCCTTTTCCATAACGGTTTTGCCTAACATATAGGAACTGACATGTGACAAATGGGAAACATAGGTAATATGCTGATCGTGTTCAACAGGATCCATTTCCCTAAGGTTCATTCCTATTTTTCTGAACCAATTTTGAGCCCATTCCAATAAATCAGGTCTTGTTTTTTGAGTTTCACAAAGAATCTGAATCTTGTCTTGAAATAAATCGGGTAAGGCAGCTGCAGGACCAGAATACTCAGTTCCAGCAATAGGATGGGTAGCCAAAAACTGCCCTCGTTTGGAGTGTAAAGCAACTTTTTGACAAATGGCTCCTTTGGTGGAACCAAAATCCATAATCAACGCATTGTCGTTTACTTCATCCAGCAGATCGAC
>CALKCR010000069.1:0-31711 GCA_938082715.1 uncultured Flavobacteriaceae bacterium
GACTGGTGGGACAGATATCAATCAAATTTTTGCTGCAGCAGGTGGCACAGGATCTGCTCACAATTTAGCTCGCCAAGCAGCCAATGCAGGAATGCTTCAGCCAGGAACTGCTGCTTTTGAGACTGAGTTTAATGCAGTTACATCAAGAAACCTTCCAGTTGTGCAAGCAGCTGGTGGAGGAGCTGGTATTTTTGATGATACCAAAACATATAACTATGAGTTAAATTATGACCTATCTGGCTTAACGGGAAACGTTGATTTTTTGGTGGGTGGATCAATGAGAAAAACAGAATTGAATTCAAAAGGGACGATATACTCTGATCAAGACGGCCCAATTGAATACTCAGAAACAGGCGCCTATGTTCAGGGTGTTACAAATATATTAAATGATAAAGTCAGTCTTACCGGATCGTTGAGAGTTGATAAACACGAATTCTTTGATGCTAATTATACTCCTAGAATTGCCGCGTTATTCAACGTAAATGAAAGCAAAAATTTTAGAGTTTCCTATCAAACTGGATTCAGAAACCCAACCAATCAAGATCAGTACATTGGTCTTTTTGCCGGGGATGTTACTTTACTGGGATCCTCACCAGATAACATAAGTAGATATAATGGTGCAGTAGTTTTGGATAATGGATCGCCTTTTCAGTTTACGGGGGATTTTGTATTCAATAATTCTTATAATCGGGATGGGACTGCTTCTAATTTAAAACATGTTACTGCAGAAAAAATTACATCCATAGATGTTGGATACAGATTCAAAAAGCCAGGATTTACTTTTGATATTTCTGCCTATTTAAGTGATTATGATAATAAAATAGGATCAACGGATGTTTATGTACCTGCACTGATTCCAGGAGTCTCATTAGCCAATTATAGAGCATTGGGTCAATATGCTATCTATCAAGTCGATTCCAACTCAGATGAAGAGCTCAAAACATATGGGGTCAGTGCTGAGTTGATCAAGGTCTTATCAAAAAACTTCACCCTTAATGTAGTTTATGATTATAACAAACTTGACTTTACCCCAACATCGGGAACTAGCTTTGAGGCGGCCTTTAATACTCCAGAGCACAACTTTAAAGCCGGATTATTGGGTAACTTTGATAAGTTGTCTTTCAACCTTTCCAGCAGATATACTTCAGAGTACTATTATCAAGCTTCGTTTGTGGATGGTATGATTGACGCCAGAACAGTTATAGACGCTCAAGTTTCCTATCAAATCCCTTCTTTAAAAGCAATTGTTAAGGTTGGAGGGAACAACTTGGGGGGTAAAGAATACCAAAGTGTACTTGGTGGTGGTAGAATTGGTTCTATATACTACACTTCAGTCAGTTTTGATTTCTAATCTATATCTTAATAGATTCATTAAAAGAGTCCAATTGGACTCTTTTTTTTTGCTTTAATGTTAAAAAATTAAAACTGAAAAACAGTAATCATGTTTTAGAAAGAACGCAGTCAAACCAGACTTTCGTTTTCAATAGTGTTTGATAAAATCTTTCAAAGATTTTCTTTTTTCAATTTAAAAGTAGCTAACAGATGCCCGTAATAATATGGTATACACTATATTTGCAGACGAAAATTTAATTAAAATATTACCTCAATGGCACAATCAATCGGCACCGTTTCACAAATTATTGGTCCAGTAGTAGATGTAACATTTTCTGGAGAAGACAATGCGCTTCCCAAAATATATGACTCACTTGTAATTTCAAAGGAGGACGGCACCCAATTGGTGCTTGAAGTTCAATCTCATATTGGAGAAAACACCGTTAGAACGGTATCGATGGATTCTACAGATGGATTGAGTCGAGGTACTGAAGCCAAAGCCACCGGAAGTCCCATACAGATGCCCATCGGTGAGGAGGTTTATGGAAGACTCTTTAACGTGATCGGAGATGCCATTGACGGGCTGGGAAATCTGCCCAAAGAAAATGAAAATGGGCTGCCCATTCACCGACAAGCTCCTGCCTTCGAAGACCTTTCTACTTCTACCGAAGTTCTTTTTACAGGGATCAAAGTCATTGACTTGATTGAGCCCTATGCCAAAGGAGGAAAGATTGGATTGTTTGGTGGAGCCGGAGTAGGTAAAACCGTTTTGATCCAGGAATTGATCAACAACATCGCCAAAGGACACGGAGGACTTTCTGTGTTTGCCGGAGTAGGAGAAAGAACTCGAGAAGGAAATGACCTCTTGAGAGAGATGTTAGAATCAGGAATTATAAAATATGGAGACGACTTTTTGCACTCCATGGAAGAAGGTGGATGGGATTTGACCAAAGTGGACAAAAAGACCATGCTTGATTCCAAAGCCACATTCGTTTTTGGACAGATGAATGAGCCTCCTGGAGCAAGAGCCCGTGTAGCACTTTCCGGTTTGACCATTGCAGAATACTTTAGGGATGGTGCAGGAGATGGACAAGGGAAGGATGTGCTTTTCTTTGTCGATAACATTTTCCGATTCACACAAGCCGGTTCTGAGGTATCGGCTCTTTTAGGACGTATGCCCTCGGCCGTAGGTTATCAGCCCACATTGGCCACCGAAATGGGAGCCATGCAAGAAAGAATTACCTCCACCAAAAAAGGATCCATTACATCGGTACAAGCCGTATATGTTCCCGCAGATGATTTGACAGATCCTGCACCTGCGACTACCTTTGCTCACTTGGATGCAACTACTGTATTGTCCCGTAAAATTGCCGAATTGGGAATTTATCCTGCGGTTGATCCCTTAGATTCTACCTCCAGGATTTTGACTGCAGATATCTTGGGAGACGATCATTACGACTGTGCCCAAAGGGTTAAGGAGTTGTTGCAACGTTACAAAGAATTACAAGACATCATTGCCATTTTGGGAATGGAAGAACTATCAGAAGAAGATAAACTGGCCGTATCCAGAGCTAGAAGGGTGCAACGTTTCCTTTCTCAGCCTTTCCATGTGGCCGAGCAATTTACCGGTATTCCCGGAGTATTGGTAGACATCAAAGACACCATCAAAGGATTCAACATGATCATGGATGGTGAGTTAGACCACCTGCCCGAAGCAGCCTTCAACCTAAAAGGAACCATCGAAGACGCCATTGAGACCGGTGAAAAAATGTTAGCTGAAGTATAATGTACTTAGAAATTGTATCCCCTGAGGCCACTTTGTTTAGTGGTGAAGTTGAGTCGGTAATCGTTCCCGGAACTTCGGGATCCTTTCAGATGCTCAACAACCACGCTCCCATTGTTTCCACACTTAAAGAAGGAACCGTTACCATTTCCGGTAAAATGGTGCTGAATGATGCCGTTCAAAACAAGTTTAAAAAACAGGACGACAACACCACCCTATTTGAGATCAGTTCCGGTACTGTAGAAATGAGGAACAACAAATTGATCCTGCTCGCAGATTAATTTATTTCAATCTAAACCTTTTATTGGTCATGAAAAAAAACCACGCAATTAGCCTTGTATGCCTTGTTTTTGTGGTCAGTACGGCCAGGGCTCAGAACAAAGTAGAAATGGATTCCCTACCAACTCAAAAGCTTCAGGAAGTCATCATTTCTTCCAATCGTTTGGAGATACCTCTTCGTCAAAATTCCAAAACAGTTCAGATTCTAACAGCCGATCAAATCCGACAAAGTGGGGTCACCCATGTGGTTGACCTGCTGCAACAAATCGCCGGGGTAGACATTAAAAGAAGAGGAGCAGGCGCCACACAAGCCGATCTCAATATTCGCGGCGGTACTTTTGATCAAACCCTTTTGCTTATTGACGGTATCAAATTGGACGATGCCCAGACGGGGCACCATACACTCAACTTCCTCCCACCTCCACAAATGATCGAACGCATTGAGATCATCAAAGGTCCCGCCTCCAGAGCCTACGGTCATAATGCTTTTACAGGAGCCATAAATATAGTAACCAAAAAAGAGACCCCTAAAACATTGACCTTGGATTTACAAAAAGGGAACTATGATCAAACCAATGGTTCAATTTTTCTGGGTAATACCACTGAAAAAACCAGTGTCCTCGGATTTGTTTCCAGAAATACCTCCGATGGTTACCGATACAATTCCGACTACGACCACAATCAACTTTTCATCAAGTCCACTTTTAACCGTCATAAAACCCCACTCGATCTCTTCGCTACCTATTCGGGTCGAAAGTTTGGCGCCAACGGTTTTTATGCCAACCCATCGGCAAAGGATCAATACGAGGAAACGCAAGCCAGCCTCATTTCATTGTCGCAACGACATAAAAAGGGAGCATGGATATTCAAACCTAAAGTCTATTGGCGAAGGGGACAGGACATGTACGAATACATTCGTAACAAACCTGAAATATACCGCAATCTTCATGTGACCAACAAAGTAGGTGCGGCTTTTGATACCTCCCAAGCATCAGATTGGGGACTGACGGGTATGGGAGTCAATATTTCTCGTGTCAGTATTCGAAGCAATAACCTGGGTGATCGCAGTCGAATCATGATGAATTTTTTTTTAGAACATCGATTTTACCTCCTTAACAATAGGGTGGACATCACCCCAGGCATAGCGGCCAACTATTTCTCCGATTTTGGCAGTCATAGTTTTCCCGGTATCGATATGGGGTGGCAAATTAGCCCAAAGTTTCGCCTTTATGCCAACACAGGGGCTACCTTTCGCATCCCCACTTTTACCGACCTTTATTATTCGGATAGAACTACTTTGGGTAATGCCGATTTAAAACCCGAAGAAGCCATCTCCAACGAAGTAGGCATTCGACTTATTAGCCCCAAAGTAACAGCCTCTTTGGCCTTCTTCAGTCGTGAGGCCAAAAATCTAATTGATTATGTTAAAAACAGCCAGGACGACAGCATTCCCTTTAAGGCAGAGAATATTCAGCAAGTCAACACCAGTGGAATCGATTTTGAACTCACCCACCGTATTCAGATCAATACCCTTTCCCACGAGTTCAAGATCAGTTATTCCTATTTGGAAAACAACCTGAAAAACAGTGGATTTAATTTTTCCCGCTATTCCATCAACAACGATCTAAAACATCATTTTGTATTTAATTATCAACTGCCGATTTTTAAAGATTTAAGCACATATTTCGTTTACAAATACTTAGAAAGAAGCTCTGGAGATGCTTATTCAGTAGTAGATGCTTCTGCCAGATGGACGTTAAAGCAGTTGGAAGTGAGTGTGTATTTTAATAACATTTTCAATACCGAATATTGGGAGTCCAATTTGGTACCTATGCCCAAGGGCAATGGACTTTTGGGATTGCGTTATTCCTTTTGATGCTCCAGTCTAAGGATGTTTTCCATGATCAGTTCTGTTTCCCAACCGCGGTACTGCATGGCATTCCAAACCTTTTTCTTTTGCTCCGCTAGTGGGCGATTTCGGTGGGCTTCCCAAAACTTTTCGGCCAATGCCTGACCAGATTCACAATATGCTTTATCAGAAATTTCTTTCATTGCATTTTTGATATTCCAATCCGAAATATGGCGTTGCTTCAGTTCTCTGAGCAGCCGTCTTTTCCCCCATTTTTTGATACCGAATTTTCCTCGGACAAAGTGTTCTGCAAAACGTGTTTCGTTAAGATAATTTTGCTCAATCAAATGAGAAATAACAGTATCCATCGGGATTCCGAACACTCCCAGTTGTTTGAGTTTCTGAGAGACTTCTTGATGGCAACGCTCTTGATAGGCGCAATAGTGCTCTAACTTTTTTTGTACTTCTAATAAGGGAATTCCCTGATTCGTCATAGCCAAAATTAACCAATTTTTGGAGCTTCAAAAACAGCTCCACTTTTTATTTCATTAAATTAAAATCTCAAATCTTTAATTATGGGCAAAGGCTATAGAAAAATAAAAAGAGGTAAAATCATTAAGGGTTCAAATGTGGTGTGTCGTCCAAAGAAGGGTAAAGCCAAAAGAACCGTTACAACTAAGGCATAAAAAAACCGCCTTGATCTCAAGGCGGTTTTCGGTTATTTGGTTCGGAGTAGTCTTCTGTTTTGATCCAAAAAACGGAACTCCAAATAAAGGTAAGCATCACGGGGTACAATGCGCACCCACTTTTTGTGTTTAAAATACCAGCTGGCCCGGATGGAGGGGAAACCGCTGGTTAGATAGGCAGCGATAAAAGGGTGAAGGTGCAAATGCAACTGTTTCTTTTTGTTGTGCCTATGCTTGACGATTTTGTCAAGCTCTGCGTTGATTTTGTCTATTAAAACAATGGGAGCTTCAACCTCACCGTTTATGTTGGGATTGGGTTCTCGTGTTTTAATACTCATCTCTGGGCGAACCCTTTGACGTGTGATCTGGATCAATCCAAATCGCGAAGGCGGCAGAATTTTATGTTTGGTTCTGTCACTTTCCATCTCCTTTCGAAGATGTTCAAATAATTTTTTTCGATTTTCGTTACTATTGAGATCGATAAAATCGACTACAATAATGCCTCCCATATCTCTCAACCTTAATTGTCTGGCAATTTCACTGGCGGCAATCAGATTGACCTCCAAGGCCGTTTGCTCTTGTGACTTGGCCTTATTGGACCTATTACCACTGTTGACATCTATTACATGTAGTGCCTCGGTGTGTTCGATTACCAAGTAGGCACCTTTTTGCATGGATACTGTTGTACCAAACGCGGTTTTGATTTGCCTTTCGATTCCAAAATGGTCGAAAATGGGTGTTGATTTATTTTTGAAATACTTGACAATGGATACCTTGTCTGGTGCGATGGTTTTCAAATAATCCTTGATTTCCATAAGCATTTCCGGATCATCCACATGGATTCCCGTAAAATCGTTATCAAAAATATCTCTTAAAATAGAGGAGGATCGATTGATTTCGCTGAGAATTTTGTTGGGATATTGATCCACTTTGACAAATTTCTCACACAAGTTTTTCCATCTGCCGAGCAGTTGTTGCAAATCGGCATCCAGTTCTTTGACCTTTTGATCTTTAGCGACAGTTCTGATGATGACACCAAAGCCTTTGGGTCGAATGCTTTTGACCAGTTTTTTTAACCGATTTTTTTCGGCATTACTTTCAATTTTTTGTGAAATCGAAATGCGATCTGAAAAGGGAATGAGTACCATGAATCTCCCAGCGAGGGACAACTCTGAACTTACTCTTGGTCCCTTGGTGGAAATGGGTTCCTTGACAATCTGAACAAGTATTTGTTGTTGGGTCTTCAAATAATCTTGTATGGATCCATCCTTGGGTATTTCTTTTTCAAAACGAAAATTCTTTAAAGAATAATCTTTGATTCTACCTGAGCTTACCTGTTTAAAATATTTTAATAAAGTAGGAAGGTTGGGTCCTAAATCATGATAGTGCAAAAAACCATCTTTTTCATGACCTACGCCGACAAAAGCAGCGTTGAGACCTGAAACGGGTTTTCTGATCTTGGCGGCATAAATGTCACCGACAGAAAACTTATTATTATCTACTTCTTTATTGAGCTCAATTAACTTTCCATCCTTGAGCAGTGCAAAATCAACAGCAGAGGAATTCGATCGTATTATCAGTTCTTTATTCACTCTGATGAATTTTAGATACGACACCATACAGCGTGTCGTTGTTAAACAATAAATATTCAGTATTTTCCTGAAGATACTGACTGAGCAGTATCAAATATCAATGAACTTTGGATGTGTTTTTAAGTGTATTACCAAACACTATTTTTTCTTGTGGCGGTTGGCTCTTCTACGCTTTTTTCTTTTGTGCGTGGCAACCTTATGCCGTTTTCTTTTTTTACCACTTGGCATAGTTCAAATTTAAGTTTGAATTTATAATTGATTTTTTATGCAACTTCTATCTTGGATTTTACGCCATTCGTGAAAATTTTTGCAGGCTTGAAGGATGGAATATTGTGGGCTGGAATTTTAACTGCTATATTTTTAGATATATTCCTGCCTGTTTTTTCAGCTCTGGTTTTGATGATAAAACTTCCAAAACCACGCAAATAAACATTCTCACCACTCTCTAATGAATTCTTGATCTCCTTCATAAAGCTTTCAACAGTGGCCTGAACATCAGTTTTGTCAATCCCTAGCTGATCGGATATATTGCTAACAATATCGGCTTTAGTCATATTTTATTGGTATTACTTTTAATTATTTAAGGACCCGCAAATATAAAAATTAAAATGATAATTCATTCAGTCTTACCTTTTTATCTTTGTTGGTGCATTTTCCCAAAATTCGTTTATTAATGCCAGAATGAGTTTCCACAAAAAATTATTAGGTTGGTTTGGAGAAAACCGCAGGCCCTTTCCATGGCGGGAAAGTGCTGAACCCTACAAGGTTTGGTTGTCAGAAATAATTTTACAACAGACAAGAGCCGCCCAAGGCTTGCCGTATTACGAATCTTTTATTTCAAATTTTCCTACCGTCGAGGAACTGGCCGCAGCAAAGGAGGATCATGTCATGAAGCTTTGGCAAGGTCTGGGCTATTATTCCCGGGCGAGAAACCTTCACGCTACAGCCAAAACAATCACCGATCAATACCAAGGACGCTTTCCCAGTGATTTTGATCAAATCAAAAGCCTTAAGGGAATTGGAGATTATACGGCCAGTGCCATTGCGTCCATCTGTTTCGGTCAAGATCAAGCGGTTGTGGATGGAAATGTGTATAGGGTATTGTCAAGGATTTTTGGTATGGATCAACCCATCGATGCCTCGGCAGCACAAAGGATTTACAAAGAAAAAGCCCGGCATTTGATGCAAGGGGCCCCTCCAGGGGACTTTAACCAAGCCATGATGGAATTCGGTGCACTTCAGTGCGTTCCCAAAAACCCCAATTGTCAAGATTGTATTTTTGTTAAAGACTGTATAGCTTTCCAACAAGCTAAGGTGGGTTTACTTCCCATCAAAGCCAAAAAAGTAAAAGTAAAAAACCGTTACCTCCATTTTTTTGTATTGATCGATGAATCCAAAAATACCCTTTTGCAGAAAAGAGAGGGAAAGGGCATCTGGCAAAACCTGTATCAATTTCCCCTGATTGAAACTTTCGCTAAGCAAAAGCATTTTCAAACACATCAGCTCGATTCACTTTTGGCCGAACACCGGATCAGTTCCGATTTTGTGATTGACAAATGGAATGATCAGCCGATTTTTCACAAGCTTACCCATCAACATTTAGAAATTAACTTTTGGATTGTCAAGCTCAGCGACAGTAGTAATTTAGATACTCAAAGCAGTAATATTCAAGATTATCCAATGCCCAAGGTACTCCAAAATTTTAGAGACAAATTTTTTATCAACTGATCGCGATTCATTACATTTGGTAGTGTAATCCGAAAATCTTTTATCATGAATGGTACATTAAACAAAGTTATGTTAATTGGCCACCTTGGAGATGATGTTAAAATGCATTACTTCGACGGTGGAGGTTGCATAGGAAGATTTCCACTTGCAACCAACGAGGTGTATACCAACAAAACCTCTGGAGAAAAAGTCACCAATACCGACTGGCACAATGTGGTGGTTCGGAACAAAGCTGCAGAGATTTGTGAGAAGTATCTGAGTAAAGGGGACAAAATCTACATCGAGGGAAGGATTAAAACCAGAAAGTGGCAAGATCAGGATCAAAAGGATCGATACACCACCGAAGTCAATGTAGATGAATTTACCTTTTTGACCACTAAGAAGAGTGAGGCGGCGGGATCAAATCCCGAGGCCTCTGCCCCGCCGGCTGTGGAAGAAAATCCTCCGGAAAGCGATCTTCCATTTTAATCAAAGTATAAGTTAATTGGATCCTGACCCTTTAAGTTTTTTAATCACCTTCCTAGATGATCAGGGGCCGATGCTGATCCAGTTCATTTTACTTGTATTGCTATTGATCACCTCAGGACTGGTCTCTGGTGCTGAGGTGGCTTTCTTTTCTTTGAACAAAGATCAATTGGATTCCGAAGAGGAGAAAAAATCCCGGCAAATGGACATCATCCAAAAGATGCTCCAAAACCCCAAACGCCTTTTGGCCACCATTCTGATCACCAACAACTTCATCAATATTGCCATAGTATTGCTATTTGCCTCTCTGGGCGAGAATCTATTCAGCCAGATTGAAAACCCGCTCATTGTCCTTTTGATTGAAGTTGGGGTCATTACTTTTTTAATCCTCTTTTTTGGAGAAATCCTACCCAAGGTCTACGCCAACAGAAATGCTGTGACTTTTTCCAAAGCCGTGGCCCTTCCCATCTATACCATCGATCGTTATTTTTTGTTCTTTCTCACCATCCCCATGAGTAAAATTACCCGATTTATGGAGTCGCGCTTGGCGCAAAAAAACAATGAATTTTCGATTGACAAATTGTCTCAGGCTCTTGAGTTGACCAGTGAGGAAGAAACCACCAAGGAGGAGCATAAAATTTTACAGGGGATCGTAAACTTTGGGAATACCGACACCAAACAGGTCATGTGTCCTCGTATTGATGTCTTTGCACTTTCGGAGGATATGGATATGGAAATCATTGTTCCTCTGATTCTCGAAAAAGGATTTTCCAGAGTTCCTGTTTATGCGGAGAATATGGACAGTGTTGTGGGCATTCTATACACCAAGGATTTACTGCCCCATCTCGAGCAGTCCAACTTTAAATGGCAAAAACTTTTAAAACCTGCTTTTTACGTTCCTGAAAACAAAAAATTAGATGATCTTTTAAAAGAGTTTCAGCAGAAAAAAATTCATCTGGCAGTGGTGGTCGATGAATATGGGGGGACTTCTGGGGTGATCACCCTGGAGGATGTGATTGAGGAAATCGTGGGCGACATCAGCGACGAATTTGACGACGATGAATTGATCTATTCCAAGTTGGATGATTTTACTTTTGTTTTTGATGCCAAGATCAACCTTAAAGATTTTTATAAAGTCATTCATTTAGAGGAGGAAGAAATTTTTGAAAAAGTCAAGGGGGAGTCAGAATCCATAGCGGGTTTTGTACTTGAGATCGCTCAGGCTTTTCCCAAGGTGGGTCAGATAATACAATTCGAAGGATATCAGTTTGTCATAGAATCTGTGGATCGAAAGCGGATCAAAAGAATCAAGGTCATTTTACCCCCTTCGCCATGAGAGTAGCAAAATGGGCCAAGGCTTTTTTATTGACCACCTCAGTGTTTTTGTTGGGTTGCGATAGTGTCCAACAACCCAAACCCAAGGCGCAATTGCGCCTCCATTACCCGGAACCAAAATACAAACAGGTTCCTTATGCTTTTCCTTTTGATTTTGAATACAACGATTTGGTGGAGTTAAAAGGCATCGCCAAAACAGCTCCGGATTTATATTATCCCAAAATGAAAGCTACCTTGTATTTGTCCTATGTGGGGGTAGAAAACAATATAGATTCTTTGTTAAACGACGCTTATCAAATTCCGGGAAAACACATGATCAAAGCACAGGAAATACCGGAAAGGGTCTTTATGGCTCCGGAGAAAAGGGTCTATGGCACCCTATTTACTGTGGTGGGAAATGCTGCCTCACAACTACAGTTTTTTCTGACAGACTCTACGGATCACTTTTTGATGGGATCACTCTATTTTTATTCACGACCCAATTATGATTCGATCATGCCCGCGGCCAAATACGTGGAGCGAGATGTAATGCACCTGATGGAAACCTTGCGCTGGAAGGATTAATCCAACAATTGGAAATCTTTGACCGTATAGGCCTCTCTTGTATTGCGTACCACTTGAGTCACCTCGTTGGGGCTTAGGACTTTGGCATCAAAAATCAAAGTTGCTTTTTTGGTCTCAAAATCTACTTTGGCTTCTTTGATCCCTGTGGTTTGGTTGAGGTTTTTTTCAATCACTGCCGCACAACCCACAGCACATACCATTCCTTCGATGCTCATCGCCATGTGCTGGGCTTCTTGGAAGGTGGCTTCAGTGGTCTCAACAGCGCTTGTCTCAACCGTAACGGTTTTTTGAGCTTGATTGTTTTTACAGCCGGTAAAAAACAACAGTCCGATAAATAGCGAAAAGAATTGTATTTTTTTGATAGGTTAAAGATAACATTAAATCAGAAGATGATCAGAATGGTTTTGAATAAGTTATTCCTTAACAATGCGATCGAGAAGTTTTTTGATCTTTGCAAGAGATTTTAATGAGTATGGGTGGATCGTTCCGTGGTTTTACTATTTGATGATTTATCAACCGGTGGTTTAGAAAAAGAGGGATATTGTCGTCCTTTAGGATTGGATAACAAGAATTGTTAAAAGATTGATCTTTTACTAATACAAGTGAATACGGTTTTATCATGACAGTGGTATGATTTGGGTTAACCAATGACTTATTATTTAGGGCAAAAAAAGCGTTTTTTTACAGGCGGTATTTTATTCGAATAAACTATCGGGCATGGGTTCGTTAAGGATGATGGATTTCACCTGAAAATCTATTTTTTGCGGGCCCATATTTTGTTTGATAAGATGGGGGAAGCGGATGCCTTCTACGGCCTTATAATCACTAAAAGAGGTCGTGGAAGATTGAATTTGCCCCTGCATTTCCATGTTTTCTAGGGTTTGGATTTTGAGAAAATCCTCCACAGCATAAAAAACGGTTTTATTGTCCGACCATTTGATTTCATAGGCGTCAACTCCATCAACAGATACGATCCCTTGCAGTGAAATTTGATCGGGGTCGATTTCCAGTTCGGGAAATATGGCCACATCTTTTAGGGCATTTTCAAACTCTTCGCCTTTCATTTCCATTTTTTGTCCCTGCATTTCATTATAGCCTTTGGTGGCATTGACCACGGTTTTTTGCATCACATTACCCATCATACTGACCTCTACTCGCATTTGTTTTTTGGCAGTTTGTCGGTTGGAGACCTGTAGGGTCATGCCCTGCATGCTGGCTTCCGAGATAGAGGACTTGGTTTTTATCGCTACCAATTTGTCCTTACCCCCGATGGACTCAATATAGCCCTCCATTACACTCTTGGCCGTCAAACCTTCCGGTAGGGGTTTTGAAAATTCGGGACGGGCAGTGCCATTGCCGTATTTGTCGAAATAAAGCACCTTTAATTTTTGGCCATTGAATTCCATGTTTTCCAATGGGGTCAAAATATCACTTCCTTTTCCGGTGACCACCACCCGCATCAGCATGGGGTCAAAGTATTTTTTGGAGACTCTGGAAATGTCTTCTCTTGTGACCTTTTGTATATTTTTTAAAAGGTTGTTATAGAAATTGGGTGGCAAATTTTGTGTCTTGGTGTTGTAAGCAAAATTGGCAATGTTTTCAGGGTCTTCCATAGATCGGATCAGTGAACCTGCATATTTTTCCTTGACCAGTTTGAGCTCTTTTTCGGTAACTATTTCTTTATTCATCCGGTCAATTTCGTACAGTAATTCTACCACAGCACTATCGGTTACGGCATTTCGAACCGCTGCAAAAGCCCGCAGTTGTGATTTGGTTTTGTGGTTGATGTTAAAACGGGAATAGGATCCATAGGTATAGCCCTTGTCTTCTCTCAAGTTGAGGAACAATCGGGCTTCGGCTCCCCCTCCCAAAATCTGATTGGCAATGGTCAGAGCGAAGTAGTCGGGGTTGTTTCTGTCGATGTTGGCAGTGCTGACAACCGAAACTTCAGATTGAACAGCATTGGGCATTTCTACAAAGGCGATTTGGGTTTGGGAAACGTTTTCCGGTACAGGAAAAGATGAGGATGCCGCTTGGCCTTTGGCCCAATTGCCGAAATATTCTTGGGTTAGCTTTTTTGCGGTTTCAAAGTCTATATCTCCCACTATGGTGATATAAGCATTTTGAGCGTAAAAGTTTTTGTGATACAACTGCTCTAAGTCATCTAATGAAACCCTGTTGATACTTTCCTCTGAAACGTATTCACCGTAAGGATGATCTTTACCGTAGGAAAGAAGTTTTTCGACCCTGCGTGCTGCGGTTTTGACATCTTTTTCAGCGACTTTTAGACCTTCCAAGGTTTTGTTCATTTCTTTTTGGAATTCCTCTTCCAAAAAATGAGGATTGAGCACCGCATCGGCCATCATTTCAAAAACCCTTGGGAAATAGCGTTTTAATGCACTGGCATAAGCCCCTTGGGAACTTACGCTCAAACGTGCCCCCATAAAATCAACCTCTTCTTCAAAATCATCTTTGGAGATGTTTTTTGATCCTTTTCCCATCATACTGCTCAAAAGTCCTGACATGCCTTTTTTTTCACCCTCAACATAAAGGGGATTGTCGATACTGAGGGAAACGGAAACTTGAGGTAATTTGTGATTTTCTACCACCATTAGGGTCAAACCATTATCGAAGCGGTGCCCTTTGGGTGTTCTAAAGTTAATTTCGGGGGCAGGCCCGGGTTGGGGTTGTACGGATCGATCAATTTGTGCTTGTGCATTGCTGAAAAAACCAATGCAAAACAATAGTATTAGGGCTCTTATCATTTTTCTTCTTTTTGGGGTTCGGGTAAATAATGTAACTCCAATCGCTGGTTGGGGTTGAGGTATTTTTGGGCGACTTTTCGGATTTCCTCTCGGCTAATGGATTTGTAAATATCCAGTTCTTTGTTGATCAGGTTGGTATCTCCATCGTAAAAGGCATAATATTCTGCCAGCGAACTGGCGATCCCCTCTATGGTAGAATTGGAATTGACAAATTCGGATTCAAACTGATTTTGTAATTTTTGATAGTCTTTTTGGGAGATCAGTTCTTTTTGAATTTTGGTTACTTCCTCATCAATTTCAGTGATCAAAGTTTCCAGAGTGGTCTCGCCCAATGGTAAACTCAAGATCACATAGGTGCTGTAGTCCTCGTTGTTCATGTTGAAAGCGGCGACTTGGAGCGACATTTTTTGGTCATCCACCAATTTTTTATAGAGTTTGGAACTTTTGCCTTGGCTGAGGTAAGTCGAAATTACGTCGAGTACTCTGGCATCTCTTGAATTTCGCCCGGGTGTTCTGTAAGCCAAAAAGATTGAGGGTATTTGGATGTTGGGATCAAAGGCTTCCGCCTCGATGGTTTGGGTGATGGGGGGTTCTTTTGGAAAATTCCTTTGAATTTCCGGACCTTTGGGAATGGGGCCAAAATAGTCTTGTATCCACTTTTTTGTCTGCTGATTGTCAATGTCTCCCGCAACGGTCAAAGTGGCGTTGTTGGGGATGTAGTATTTTTTATTAAAGGCCATAAACTCTTCAAGGGTAGCAGCGTCCAAATGCTCCATTTTTCCGATGGTCGTCCGGCTGTAGGGATGGAGTTTGTACAAATAGGATTTGACTTCTTCATTCCATTTTCCGTAGGGGCTGTTGTCATAACGCATGCGTTTTTCCTCTTTGACCACCTCGTTTTGGGTGTCCACTCCGGTATGATCGATGATGGGATGGAGCATGCGCTCGGATTCCATCCAAAGACCCAGCTTGAGATTGTTGGAAGGGAAATTTTCGTAGTAATAGGTGAAATCATCAGTGGTATAAGCATTGTTGGAACCTCCGTTTCCGGTGACGATACTGAACCATTTCCCTTTAGGGATGTTTTTGGTGCCTTCAAACAAGAGATGCTCAAAGAAATGCGCAAAACCTGTTCTTTCGGGATTTTCATCCTTGGAACCCACATGATAGAGTACTGAGGTGGTGACTATGGGTACTGAGTTGTCTTGATGCAAAATCACATGAAGACCATTATCAAGATCGTATTCTTCAAATGCTACTTTTTGACCATAAATAAATTTACAGCCTATCAATAATATGATCAAGAAGCTGAGGTTAAGTTTTTTCATATTACAATTGAGGTTAAATTTAATTCAATTTAATAAATTACTAGCTAAGAGTGCTAAAACTCAATTATTTTTTAAATAGAAAAGCCTAAGAATACTATTGATGATCGCAAATAAAAAAAATTACGTCTTATTGGGAATGATTGCGTTTCTGGGTTTGTTCAATGGGTGTGGGCCTGATTTCAAAAAAGATCACAATGTCTTGACCCGGTTGCTCAATGAAAGTGAGGATTCTTTGATTCAAAAAATACGCTCCAATGAAGCGGCACACGAAATACAAATCCTGTACACTCATATTCAAAGAGACAGAGAGGGTAATCCCATTTTTAAGGAATTTAGTTATCAAGAAAATCACAAGCGATATTTTTATCCTGCCAGTACCGTCAAACTTCCGGTAGCGATATTGGCATTGGAAAAAGTAAGAAAACTACAAAGGCAAGGGCTTGGGATCTCACCTAGCTCACCCTTTGTGATTCTCGACGAAAATCAAAAGACCTTGGCAGTATTGGACAGTACCCATCGCGAGGGTAAGCTTACCATTTCCCATTTGATCAAAAAATTATTTTTGGTGAGCGATAACCGGGCATATAATTATCTTTTTGATTTTTTGGGGCGGGATCATATCAATATAAGCCTTCGTGAGAAAGGGATCCGTGATTTTCAGATTTATCATAAATTTTCCGGTGCTACAAACAACGACGAAAGCCCGGAATTTGTATTTTTATCTGAGGAAGGCAAGGAGATTTATCGGCAGCCTGCAAGAGTGTCCAAAATCGAACCGAAAAGGGATGATGTTTTTGGTGTTTACAAAGGAAAAGGTTTTATCGAGGAAGGCATATTGATCCAAGCTCCAATGGATTTCTCAAAAAAGAATTACGCTTCCCTCCGCGCATTGAATCAAATTTTAAAAAGATTAATCTTTCCGGATCAGTTTACCAAAGAAGCGTCTTTTGATATTACAACCGAGGACTATGAGTTTTTGAAATACTGGATGGGGAGAACCCCTCCCGAAGTGGATGTCCCCTTCTACGATAGAGATCGTTATTATGACAGTTATTGTAAATTTTTGATGTACGGGGATTTAAAAGGAGAAATGACGGATCGGATCCGAATTTACAATAAGGTGGGTTTAGCCTTTGGAACCTTGACCGATGTGGCCTATATAAAAGACGATCAGGGAGTGGAGTTTCTTCTGGCAGCAACGGTTTTGGTTAATCATAACCAAATATTTAATGATGGTGAATATGAATACGATGCTTTGGGGATCCCTTTTCTTGGAGCTCTGGGCAGGGCAGTTTACGATTATGAAACCCTCAAAGAGGGATTTAAACAACCAAGATAAATTTCTCAATAAAAAGAACTGCCTGACGGCAGACAGGAATAACTAAATATCAGCTAATTAACTTAAATTTGAAGCCATGCAATCTAAATTTCTTATCGCTTTAATCTCACAATTGTTTTTTTATCAAACATTATTAGGGCAGGGATTTTCCTACACAACCCAAGAAAATGGTCAGGACATACACCATCGAATCCTGATGGATAAGGAGTATTATGTAGAAACTCAATTCACGACCAACCCCAATCAATTCATTAAAACCATAGGGGGTTTTTATCAAAAAAAGGGGAACGATCTTATGGTGGCGTTGGAGTTTAACTCCAATTTTTCTAAGGATAGTCTAAAACATGTTGTGATCAACAATCAAGATCAATGGGAAAAAATTTCCAAGAACAGCTTACCCCTTCAAGGCAAGTGGTTGATGGCCGGACGGGTAAATGGCGACCAAGAGCGAAGAAGGGATATCAACCGCCCCAGAAAAACGATGAAAATTCTGGTGGAGGGTTATTTCCAGTGGATTGCGTATAACACCGAGAGCTTTTCCTTTCATGGAACAGGAGGAGGAAGTTATACCGCAGCAGACGGAACTTATACCGAAACGATTGATTATTTCTCCAGAGACAATAATAAAGCGGGTATTTCACTGAAGTTTGAATATGCAAAAAAAGGGATGGATTGGCATCATAAAGGGGTCAGCAGTAAAGGAGCCCCTTTGCACGAAATATGGACCTACAGAACTCTATAGCCATTGCGAATATTTAATCATATCCCTGCTGCTTTTCCTTGGATCGTATTGTCGGCTTCTTGCTTGGCCTTGTACCATCCTCCCCTTTTTACTTGGTTTTCGGGGAATTGGATCACCTTGGGACTGGGGGGCATCATGTTGGGCATGGGCCTAAGCTTGCGATTGGAGGATTTTCGCAGGGTGACCCAAACACCTAAGTGGGTTATGACGGGTTTATTTTTACAGTTTACGGTCATGCCTTTTTTGGGTTGGCTTTTGGGAAAGGCATTTGATCTGCCTGCTTTTTTTGCAGTGGGACTGATCCTGGTTTCAAGTTGTCCCGGAGGTACGGCCTCTAATGTGATCGTGTTTTTGTCGCGCTCCAATTTGGCTTTATCGGTTACCATGACGGCCCTTTCGACCATGGGGGCTATGGTGTTGACCCCCTTGTTGACCAGCAGCCTTTCAGGCAATGAGATCGATGTGGATGCCTTGGGCTTGTTTTACAGTACACTCAAAGTGGTCTTGGTTCCGGTTGTCCTGGGGGTGCTTCTCAATGCCCGATTGCCGCGCTATACTCAAAAGATTCAATTTTACTCCCCATCGGTAGCGGTAATGCTGATCACATTGATCGTGGCCAGTATCATTGGACAGGGGAAAGAAATCATTCTCGGATCTGGGGTATCTCTGATATTGTCCATCATGACCCTTCATTTGGCAGGATTTGTTTTGGGTTACTTTTTGAGTAAGTTTTTATTAAAAGACGAAGCGGTGAGTAGGACCATTTCTGTAGAGGTAGGAATGCAAAATTCGGGTTTGGGAGTGGTTTTGGCCAAGGAAAATTTTGTCAACCCTGCAGTAGCCATTCCTGCCGCTATATCCAGTCTGGTTCATTCCCTTTACGGAAGTATTTTTGTCGCCTTGTTCAGCACCAGAACTACTGAGCCTCCTACGGAAAAAGCCAATAAAACCCGCTAGAAGAATTCATCGTATATTGACTATGAATTCATCAATAAATTAATAATACAACACATGAAAACCAACTTTTATAGTCGACGTCAGTTTACAACTCAATTGGTGGGAGGTGCGATCACCTTGGGTATATCCCCGGCGTTATTTGCACAAAAACCATTGATATCGGAGGATGAAATAGATTGGTATGATTTAAAAGAAAAAGGGGTAGAGGGAAAAGGCTGGTCAAAAACCAAAAGATATTTTGACCGATTTCCTTCCAAAGCGGAGGAAATGGTTCGGGAAGCGGTATGGAATCTTTCCCGTCATTCGGCAGGAATGAGCATGCGTTTTGTTTCGAATTCCCCCAATATATATGTTCGCTATAGCCTATACCTTGACAGGTTGGCCATGTCCCATATGCCCGCTACAGGAGTGAGTGGTTTGGATTTGTACGGCAATGATGACCAGGGCATAGACCGATGGGTTGCAGTCGTTAGACCAGACAAAAAAGAGATAGAAACTGCTATAGCCAAAGACTTGGCTCCGGGATCCCGTCGTTATACGCTTTATTTGCCTTTGTACAATGGAGTAGATTCGTTGGAGGTGGGTGTCCCCAAAGGCGAATCTTTTAAAGCTTTGGCTCCCCGTAAGGAGAAACCCATTCTTTTTTATGGAACTTCGATCATGCACGGCGCATGTGCATCGCGACCCGGCATGGCCTTTCCCGCAATTTTGGGCAGGAGATTAAGACGACCGACCATCAATCTAGGATTCTCTGGTAATGGATGTATGGAGGCTGAGGTCGCCGCCCTGTTGGCCGAGCAAGACCCCTGTGCCTATGTGATTGACTGCTTGCCCAACATGAACGAAACGACTGTCTCAGAACGAACGGTTCCCTTGGTTAAAAAATTGAGGGAGGCACATGACCAAACCCCCATATTACTGGTTGAAGATCGAAGCTTTACCAATACTCCATTTTTTCCTCAAAGAAAATCCCACCAACAAAAAAGCCGAGCAGCACTCAAAAAAGCTTATGCTGAATTGACTGATGCCGGTATAGCAAATCTGTATTATATGGATGGAGATTATCTGTTGGGCGAGGACGGAGAAGGTGCAACCGACGGCTCTCACCCCAGCGATCTTGGAATGATACGTTATGCCGATGCCTATGAGCCTGTGTTGAGGTCGATACTCAAGCAGTTTTAAAAGCCTATTTTAAAGTAAAATGATTAATTTTAATAATTGAATTTGCAAAGTTTACCCTCCGTGGTTTGTTGTGGAGGATTATTTAAAAAAACTAAAAGCAAGAAGTATCCCAAAGGATCAGATAATTTTAAAAAAATAGAGTCATGATAAAAAAAACGACTTGGCGTCCTTTACCGGATTTTTTGACCATTAAGGAAAGTAAGATTGAAGGCTTGGGGGTTTTTGCCACTCGGGATTTACCCGAAGGTTTTGATCTGGGCATTTCACATATTTTCGACGAGCGTTTTCCCGACGGATACATTCGCTTGCCTTTGGGGGGTTTTATCAATCACCATGAGATTCCTAATTGTAAAGCAATGGTGGCTGATCTGGACAAGGAAATGGGAAAGTTAAGACACATTCGCATTGAAGCGCTCCAACCTATTGCTGAGGGTCAGGAAATTACCATAAAGTATATCATTAACAAACTGGACAACCCCAACTGGGAGTTTGAATACGAGATTTCTCAATAAACCTTAACCTGATTCATGAAAAAACCCGCTAAGTCTATCTGTAACTTTCGCGGGTTAAACCAATTAAACAAACAAAATGAAGCTTATTAAAGTCTCATTAGTAAAGTTACTCCATGATTTGTTAAAGAATTGGTAATGGAAGGTTAAATAGAAGTTAAAATAGAGAACAAAAAAAGGGCACCTAAAAAGATGCCCCTCTATTAAACATAAATCAACTCAAAGAATGAATCAAGTGTTCGAAATTAAGTTTAAATAACTCCTAAAACTAAAAAATTACACCTTCTTTTTTTGTTAAAATGGTGTTTTTAAGGAAATAATCTTTAAAAAAGCCAAAAAATTATTTACTAAATAAATCTAGTTAGAAATAGCACTTTTTAAAAAATCGATCCACGGTTTTTCAAAAAGCTCTGGCTTTAGCATTTTGTAGAGTGCCAATACTTTTTTTGGGTCTTTTGCGATTTTTCGGTGGTCACTGTAATTGACGGCATTGGGAAAAAATGTTTTAAGATTCACTGCCATACATTGATTGGGAATTTCGGTATGCCAGCCTGAAGGGTCAATAACGGGGGAAAAAATTGCAAAAGTGGGCTTGTTGAGTCCTTTGGCAATATTGATGGCTCCTCCCTCATTGCCCACCACAGCCCTACAATGGTATGCGGTAGCCATATAATCTCTTAACGAAGTTGGGGTCAATGATTTCATCACTGCTTTTTGGGTGGTGGGTTGCATTTGATCGATCAGTGCGTCAATTTGTCCCTCTTGATCGGGACGGTAATTGAGTATAAATGGGAGCTTTGTGGTCTGAAAGGCGGTATCCATCAGCCGGGCCATATACTCAAAAGGGTAGCTTTTATTTTTACTGCTGCCCAAAGCAGAAAGCATGATGGCTTGATTTCCCTTGCCCAAAACAGCGTCCATTCGTTCCCTACTGCTCGCAATCTCTTCGGGGGTCAGATGAATTTCAACTTCGCTGTTTTTTGGAAAATCTCCCATGATGGGTTCCAACAATTGAAACCTGTTTTTGATCGATAATTGAAGAGCGTCTTTCTGAACGTTCTTTAATTTGACAGAATGACTGTATACTAAAGAAGAGTGAATTTTTTTAAAACCGATTTTGTGCTGAGCAGGAGTGAACAAACAAATCAATAAGCTTTCAAGTTTTCCATAGGCATCAATGATGTAATCGTATCTTTTTTTTACTTGCTGGCGTAAAAACTGAAAAAGCCCCCATTTATCTTTTTTGAAATGGTCTTCGAAGACTACAATTTCATCGATGTAGGGATTGTTGTGAATCACATCCAAAGTACGCCGATTGGCAACAAAATCGATTTGGATGTCTGGATTCCAAAGTTTTAAATTTTTGCAAATCAAGGTGCTGATTAGTACATCCCCAATCATTTTTTGTTGAATAACCAGAATTCTAATTCCCGATTTGTTTTTGGGTAAAACCTTTTGAAAACTCATACACCCGATAGATTCGTTTAAAATATGTTAGACAGGGCCAGGGTAATTTTTTTATAAAAAAATTAACTATAACTCCAATTTTTCGCTTCTTGTATTGTCCAAGAATTGACTGCCCCAAAGGTAGTACTTTAGTCAAAATGTCTTCCTCATTACAGATCGATCTTCCATAAAAGCCGTGACAAAAGGAATGATTTTCAACTTTGGCAATGTTCGAAACACTAAGGTGTTGGACAGTCTCGAAAACTGGGACTTGGTTTTTCAAAGGAAATCAGTTTTTGAAGATCATACCACCAAGATTTACCAAAAAAGAGATTGATCCTTTATTCTCTTGATTTTTTTGCTTAATCTTGATTACTATATCTAGTAATCTTGAAATCATTTTGTTTTTTTAACACTGTAGACCAGTGGGGCGGTGGAGAGCGATGGCATTTGGACATGGCATTGCATCTTCGATCCAAAGGACATGATGTAATGGTCATTACCCAACCCGGAGCTGTTTTGGGGGAACGCGCCCGAAAAGAAGGCATGGCGGTTTTTAATGTAGTTTTGAAAAATCTGAGTGTTTTAAACCCTTTTGTATTGCTTAAATTGGTGAATGTTTTTCGGTCAAATCGGGTTGATACAGTGGTTTTAAATCTTTCACGTGATTTAAAATGCGGAGGGATTTCGGCTAGGATAGCAGGGGTTAAAAATATTATTTTTAGACGGGGGAGTGATCGAACGGTTAGAAATTATTTTATTAATCGTTACCTGTATCAAAAGGTGGTAACAGGAATTTTGACGAATTCACAGGCGACAAAAAAAGCAATTCTATCCAATGGCACTTCATTGGTTGATCCTGATAAAATCACAGTCATCCCCAACGGTATTGACATTCAAAGTTTTTTGGAGAAAGATTTTGAAGTGCTTCTACCGAAACAAAAATCCGCTATCGTGTTGGGTGCTTTGGGAAGGTTGGAACCTCAAAAGAATTTTGAGTTTTTAATTCCTGTGGCCATGGAATTGAAAAAAAGGGGTATTCCTTATGAATTTTTAATCGGTGGAAAAGGTTCTCAGAAGTCGAAGCTCAAATCGCTTGTTGATGAAAATAATCTGACAGATGTTTTTCAATTTTTGGGTTTTCTGGACAATCCCAAGGATTTACTAATGTCATCGGATATTTTTCTTTTGCCATCTTTGTGGGAGGGTTTTGGATATGTCATAGTCGAGGCTTCTTTGAGTGGACTTCCTGTCATTGCATTCGATATTAGCAGCAATGGCGAGGTGATCAGTGAAGCGACCGGTCATTTGACACCACCGCATGATGTTGCTGCCTTTTGTGATAAGATTGTTTATTTGTACGAGCATCCCGGGGAACGAAAAGCCATGGGAAAAGCAGGCAGAACTTTTGTGGCGGATCACTTTGAATCGGCTAAAATTTTTCAAAAGATTGAACGTTATTTGACGGGCCAGGACTAAAGTTGAATCTTATATAACATGGGAGAACTTTTGCCTTCACCTTCGCTGGTAATCCAAAAGTTGTTTTGATCGATGATTTTAATAGCTTCAACTTGTTTTCCATCCAAAGGCAATTTGAATTTTTTCATTTTGACTTGGCTTAGATTTTCCATATCAAATGAACTGAGGGTGTATAGAAATTGTTCTCCGGATGGGATATAGCCCACTAGGGCAACCAACTTAAGGCGGTGGTGATAATCAGCTCCCGTAATTAGCGATTGTACATCAAAAGATTTTTTGGGGCTTAAGGTGTAATTTCCAGAGGTTTTGGGAATGGAGTACAGCTCAGTGGTAGAGGTTTTTCGATTCTTGGAAAACAAGACTAACAATTCTTGGGTGGCGACCAAGCCCTCTGCATCAAAAGGGTGTTTTTTTCTTTTGTCAAAATTTTGTTGGTCGCGGTATTTGAATGTTATTGCTCCAATTTTCTTAAAATCCCTATTGGGATCAACGATCAGGATGTTGAGGTTTTTTCTTTTTCCTTCGTTATTTCCACTGTCTGAGATATAGAGGTAATTTTTATCTTGAGCAATGTCTTCCCAGTCGTTATTTTCAGCGCCTTCGATGCGGTATTTATTTATAAGGTCTCCCTTTTCAGTAAAGCGATACAAGTTGGGCTTTCCTCCGGAATCATTGTGGGTGAGGAAGTCGTTTTCAAAAAACTCTATGCCCGAGGTTTCCTCTATTTTTTCGGGTAGTTGGGTCTCATATACGACCGTCTGTGCCAGCAGTTTTGTATTGTTTTTTGGACCATATAAAAGCAGTAGAAGGCAGAGCAGTTGAATTAAAGTTTTCAAAAATACTATTGTGTTTTAATAGTGAAGCTAAGGTATTTTTTGCGTCCAATAACGCCATTGAGCATTTCCAATGGAAGCTCTAAAGAGGTTTTTATTTCCAAAGTCTTTACATCTATACTTTTTTCACCGTAGGGTTCAATTTTGAAAATGGTGCCGTCTTGATGAAAGGTAAAGGGTCCTGTATATTTTAGGTGTAGGGTGTTGGCTGAGTGATTTTTCAGGGTGACTTTGGCGATCAATTCATCGTCTTTGTAGCTGGGAGAGGATGCGGAGATATTGGCCTTAACGACCTCAAGGAGGTGTTCTTCCTTTCCAATCATCAGCTCTTTGAACCAAACCATTGTTTTGCCCTCAAAGAGGGCTTTTTTGACTTCTTTGGGGCTGTTGTCTTTGGAGATAACAAATGTCATAGGTCTGTGACCTCCTTGTGGAATGTCAAAATCCCAAGCAGTCAGTTTGTGAACATCTGAAGTCCCTAGCATGGTGAGGTTGTTTTCCAAGGCGATTTCAATGGCCTCTTCGGAGAAGGTGGTGAAGTTGACCACTTCGATTCCGTGAAGGAGTTTTCTTTCAATGAGCTCCACGTGCATCGGATCCAGCTTAGCTATTCCATCTTTACGTTGTGCTTCCCAATTGGGGTGATTCCAAAAAACAAACCCCTTTTGATGATTGGCTTCTTCTATTCCGGCAATGGGATTATCCGGAAATAAAAGTTTATTGGCATCTTGAATGAATACGGCATTTAGATGTCCGGGCGGCATGGAACGGGTGATCTCTGCACCTCTGATCACCGTAAGTTTTGATTTTTTGGCTGTCCACTTTGCGATGTCGAAGGATCGATTTCTATCGGGATTGGGAAGGTCATCGCGGTGGGGTTGATATTCTAAGTGATCTGTAATAGAGATCAGATCCAGTCCTTCTTTCAGCGCTTCTTCTACTCTGATGTTGGGCCAAACTGAGCCATCGGAAAAGGTGGTGTGTATGTGAAGGTCGGTACTGACAACGGATTGTCCCTCGGGGGCTATAAAAAAAGGTTGATCTTGTGCGTAAATCCACAAGGGAAATGTTGAAAGCAACAGCAGTATTGTTTTTGGAGTAATCTTTTTCATAATTAACTTTTTTACCGTTCATTCAAATCACAAAAGAGCGTTTGCATGGAGGTGACCTAAAACTTCTTTGCAGTTGTGATCCTTCCCGACAAAACCTTTAGCAGTTATTTTATCTTTTTCAATAACTGTAGTATTTTGCATGTAAAAGATACTCAATCTTTTTTTTAATCTTGGCTTTTTTGACCATTCAAATTTGTGAAGATCGCTGTCGATTTTCGTTTTACTCAAAACAACAGTGCTTTTGTCCATTAGAATTCATAGGATCATTAGCCTAAAGGTTTTAGCGGCCAAAGTCGTCTTGCAGTCTGACGATGTCTTCTTCATTGGAGGGATTATTGGGGTCGGTATGTTGCCAAATTTCGGCGACCAGAGCTTGATTTTCCAGACCAATTAGTCGGTGGCGTTCACCTTGTTTGAGTTTTACTTGATCTCCCTCGGCAAGGGTTAACAGTGGTTTTTGATAGTCATTATCGGATCGGATAATACCGACCGTTCCTTGATAGACCCGCCAGATTTCTGCTCGTCGGTGGTGGTATTGCCATGAGAGTCGAGCATTGGGTTTTACGATGAGGATTTTGGGGCTGAGTTTTCCTCCAATTTTAAGGCTGTCAATCGAAATCCCCTCAAAAAATTGATTGGCAAACTTTTGTGCTTGGGTTTCATCGATGACCAAGAAACCTCCCCAAGGTCGTTCAAAATCGAAATCGACGACCTGGTAATCAAAAGATTCGATATGCTTTTTAACATGAATAAATTCTTCGGGTTCCGTCATGGTATAAAGGTAAACCATGAATAACAAATTTTAATGCTATTCCTGTTTTAAGGTAGTATTTAAAAAAATTAAATGGGCAATTCCCAACCTTTACGGTATTCTTTACTTACAAAGGCATTGGCTTCGTCTAAGTTTTTGATTTTCATGTTTTGGCCATCCCAAAGTAGCTTTTTTCTACCATAGTAACTCATGATTTTTCGACCATTACCTCTGGTTCCGACGACCTTTCTGAGGTCTCTACTTCGAAGGGCAAGGTTCCCCATGATTACGGTTTCTGTAAAGGGTCCAGAATAATCAAATGAGGAGGTCAAGTTTTTGTGTTCGACACTGTTGAACCCGCCTTTACAAGCTTCTGTCCAGGCGGCAGCGTGAACATCGTTGACATTGGGTTGTTTGCTGGTATCGAATACAACCGGATCTTCTCCTTTGACATATAAGGTGGGATTATTGGCATATATTTCAGCAGTAATTACCCCTTTAGCACCTAACATCATGATTCCACTAGAGTTCCCCATGTCGTAATTCATGATGAATTCTTCTTCTATTTCTTCGGGAATGGTGGGGGTAAGTCCTCCGTCCATCCAGATGAGTTTGATTCCGTCTTTGTTGTGCGGAGAATTTTTGTATTCCAGGGTTACCATAGATGAAATGGGACATCCCTCCGGGGTGTACTCCGGAGTCCACATTTTCTTGAATACGTTGGTTGCGGTACACTCTACACTGCTGGGATATCCCAACTGTAATGTTTTATAGGGTGCATCGAGTGTATGGCAGCCAATGTCACCTAGTGCACCGGTTCCGTACTCCCAAAAGCCTCTCCAATCGAAGGGGTGTAGCCCGGGTGAATAGGGTTTAGATTGGGCTGTACCCAACCACAAATCCCAGTTCAATGAATCGGGTTTTTTGGCAATATTGGCAGTGGGATGATTTACTCCCTGTGGCCAAACGGGCCGATTGGTCCAAGCGTATATGGTGTGTACTTTTCCAATTTTGTTTTGGTCGATCCACTGTTGAATTTTGGGAACTCCAATACTGGATCCTCCCTGGTTACCCATTTGGGTAACAATTTTATTTTTTTCAGCAGTTTGTGCCAGCAGTCTTGCCTCGGCAATGGTATGGGTTAGAGGTTTTTGCACATACACGTGGATACCGCTGTTCATGCAATCATAGGCAATTTTAGCGTGATTGTGATCAGGTGTAGAAATGGTAAGCGCATCGATGCCCTTTTCTTTGTCGAGCATTTCCCTATAGTCTATATATTTATTGACATCGGCATGTGTGGTGTAAGAACTTTTGGCTTTGGCAGGATCAACATCACATAGTGCAACAACTCTATTTTTTCCGTTTTGGTATGCATTGCTGATGTCCGAAGTTCCTTTTCCTCCAGACCCAATGGCTGCTAACGCCAATTGGTCACTGGGAGCAGTGTATCCCTCTCCACCCAAAACATGTCGCGGAACAATGAATACACCTGTTCCGATCATTCCTGTTTTTTTGATGAAGTTTCTTCGTGATTTGAATTGTTTTTTGTGCATTGTGTTAATTTTCGTTGTTTATAAAAATAGTCAAGTTTTTTTAAATATCACAACCTTAGATTTTTTTTGATTCAGAGTGAAATATCTCGCTTCCATGGCAGGAAGTCAAATTGTCTATTTTGCGATGCTTTAGTGATGCTTTCCCCACTGGCTACTTTAATAATGAATTCCAGCATATAGTCAGATAAATCCTCTAAAGATTGTGATCCTTCAATAATGGAACCAGTATTGAAATCGATGATGTCTTTCATTTTGTGGTATACCGCAGTATTGGAGGAAACTTTGATGACTGGAGTAATGGGGTTTCCTGTGGGTGTGCCTAGCCCAGTAGTGAAAATTATCAGATTGGCCCCCGATCCTGCCATTGCGGTGGTGCTTTCTACATCGTTTCCGGGGGTGCAAAGTAAGTTCAATCCTTGACTTTTAAAATATTCCCCATAATCTAGCACATCGACGATTGGAGAGCTGCCTCCTTTTTTGGCGGCACCGGCAGATTTCATGGCATCGGTGATGAGTCCGTCTTTGATGTTTCCAGGAGATGGATTGGTACTAAAATCAGTTCCTGCTGCAATGACTTTACTTTCATAGGACTCCATCAGATGAATGAATTTCTTCGCTTTTTCTTTATCTACACATCGGTCTACAAGTTCCTGCTCAACTCCCCTTAACTCAGGGAATTCTGAAAGAATTGCACTGCCTCCCAATCTGACTAGTTTGTCCATTGTGGCTCCTAGAGTTGGATTGGCAGAAATACCTGAAAAGCCGTCAGAACCTCCACATTCTAAACCTATGGTAAGCTTTGAAAGGGGGGTTTTTTTTCTTTGAATTTCATTGGCTTTTTTTATTTCAACCAGAGAGTCTTTGATGATTTTTTGAATTAGGTTTTCTCCGTTTCCTATTTCCTGTTGGTCGAAAATAAGGAGGGGTTTGTCAAAGTTTTTATTGATAGCTTTGAGTTGATCGAGGAAAAGATCTACCTGTAAGTTTTGACATCCCAAACTCAATACGGATGCTCCTACAACATTGGGATTGTTGACATAGCCTGCCAAAAGTTTTCCCAACATGGTAGAGTCGGCTCTTGTTCCACCACATCCTGCATTGTGCGTGATGAATCGCACTTCAACATTGGGAAAGGGATTAACGGCAACGGGGGCTTGGATGGTTTCGGCTTCTCCCTGAATTAAATTTCTAAGAAAATGCTGATGTTCGAATAGTTTGTCAGGATAGAATTCTCGTTCAAAGACAGTCTTGAGTAGTTCAACGTTTCTGTTTTCGCAAAAAACCAGAGGAAAAAAAAGCCAAATATTTTGAGTACCTGCTGTCCCGTCTTTACGGGGGTACCCCATAAAGTATCTTTCATTTTTGGAGGGGCTTTGGATTGGGATTTTTCCTGCGTTTTCAAAACTGATGTCTTCGTTGAAGGCATTGTCCATATTTTTGGTTGTCAGTGCTCCTCCCTTGGGAACTTCTTGATTGGCAATGCCCACCTTGACACCGTACATGAGCAGTGGGTCTCCTTTTTTTAATGATTCTTGGGTAAATTTGTGTTTTTGTTGAATGTCTTCTGTCAAGGTGATTTGTTGTTCTTCCACTTTGATTTTCTCTCCTTTTTTGAGATTCTCAAGGGCAATAATCATATTGTCTTGTGGATTGATTTTAATGGCTTTACTCATGACTGAAGGTTTTTATAAACTTGATGGGCCTGACTTATTCTTCGGTGGGTTGCAATGGCATTGAGTGCTTGGGTTAGCTTGTCTTTTAATGGGCCAATCTCTGCTAGGTTTTGCCCCCAAAGCTCGATATTGGAAAGGGTTTCGGTTACTACTTTTTTGACATTGTTGTCTTTCCATACCTCATTGAAAAATGAGATATTTTTTGGATCATCTTTCAGAGGGTGGGGGTGTTTTGAGATTTCTTTACCATAGAAGTAAATTAGGGCGGCCATGGCAAAGGTCAGATTTTTAGGAATTTTTCCTTCCATTTTGTAGAAGGACAGTAAACTGGGTAAAACCCTTACTTTAAATTTTGAGATGGAATTTAGGGAAATGGACTCTAATTGGTGAACGATGAAGGGGTTTGAAAAACGTTCCAATACAGATTGGGCGTAATTTTCCAGTTCTTTTTTATCAAAATCTACACTGGGTATAATTTCATCAAATAGGGTATTGGAAAGGAATGTCTTTAGAAAATCGTCTTGTAAAGTTTCCGATACGGTTGTTATGCCGTGTAGAAGTCCCACAGGAACTAAAATAGTATGGCTACCATTAAGTATTCTCACTTTTCGAGTTCTGTAGATTCCTAGGCTTGGGACTACCTTGACATCAATATTTTTCAATTGGTCTACGGGGAAAATTTCGAGGAGCTTCGGATCTCCTTCAATTACCCAAAGGAAAAAAGGTTCACAGGTAACGATCAATTGGTCATTAAAGGGTAAATCTTTTTTGTAATATTCAAGTTCTTTTTTGGGATAACCCGGTACAATTCTATCGACTAATGTATTGTAAAAATGATTTTTGTGAATCCAAGAAATGAAGTCGCTATCCAATTCCCAGGTTTTACAAAGTTTCAGTATTATCTCCTTTAGTATACTGCCATTTTTATCAATGAGTTCGCAGGGTATAATGTGAAGCGCCTTGGAGGGGTTTCCATTGAATGTTTTATAACGGTGATACAGCAGTCTTGTAAGTTTTCCAGGGAATGATTGGGGTGGGAGTGCCTCGAATTGATCTTTCTGATCTAGGGAAATTCCTGCTTCGGTGGTATTTGAGAAAACGAAAGTTAAGTTTTCATTTTCAGCGAGTTTTAGAAAGAGGTCAAATTCTTGGTAAGGGTTGACCATTTGCTCAACGCTGTCAATTTGCTGTCTCGTTCTTATGTTTTGTCCTGCCTTTACTCCCTCGTGAAAAAGATGGTATTTTCCATTTTGTTTTTTAAGCTGTTCTATCATGCCGTTGGGCAGTGGTTGAACGATATTCACTTTACCTGAAAAAGACGTTTTTTCATTTAGTATTTGAAGGCAATAATCTACGAAAGCCCTAAGAAAATTTCCTTCACCAAATTGAATACTATCTGTAATATTACCCTTCATTTTATTTATATAAAATTATTTTTAAAGAAAATTTAATTTGTCGAATTTAATAAATTGTTTTTGACCATGTTTAAAAGCAATTGTTTTAATTTTAAACCAATTAATAATGAAATTTTTTTTCCTAATATTTGTTTTTTTATTCTGTCTTTGTTGCGGGAAAGACCAAGAGTGTGTCATTATTTTAAATAAGGAAGAAGTAAAGGGAAATTATTATTTTTATTTCCGACCAAATTATTTTCCTAATTCACCTTCAAACAGTGTTTCTGGTGCAGGTCTAAATTCTGATTATGCATCTGGCAAAGTCTCAGAAGAATTATTTAACCAATATGGCATAGGAGATGAGTATTGTTTTGACATTTAATTTTTAATATACTCCGAAGGGCTTTTTCCAGTAAATTTTTTAAAATTATTATAAAAGGTTATTCTCGATTCGAAATGACTTGCTTTTGACAAACTTTCTATTGTATGACCATGTAAGTAACCTTGTTGAATAAGTTTTATAGAAAGATATATTTTAAGTAAATTAAAATATTCATGTATTGTTAAATTGTTATAATATTTAAACAAGAACTTTAAATGTGAATTAGGTATTTTTAATTTTTCTGAAAGTATTTTAATATTTAATCCACTGTTGTTGATAAAGTTAAAATCTTGTTCGAAAGATTTCAATGAGTAAATAAAATCAGGAATTGACTTAACAATTTTCTTGTGTAAAATAGAATCATTTTTGACTATAGGGTTTATATTTTTATAATTCCATGGATCATAAATCTTTGATTTAGTCTTTAATTGATTCAAGAGATAATCTTTTCCAAAAATAATAACTGGATTTAAAATAACATACATAAGGCACATAATCCATATAATTGAACTTCCTCTGTAAAAATCTGTAAGGGTAGTATCTGACTGATTTAATTGCCAATAAACAACATGGTAATTCAAAAAAAATGTAATGATTGTCAGATTTGAAAACATTAATACTATCCAACGGAATACTACATCATTAAAAGA
>CALKCR010000070.1:0-12240 GCA_938082715.1 uncultured Flavobacteriaceae bacterium
ACAATTGATTTGGATGATGATAATGATGGTATTTCAGATAATCAGGAAAAAATAAATGGAACTGATCCTTGTGCATTAGATACAGACAATGACTTTTTATCTGATGGGGATGAAAACGATATTGGAACAGATCCATTGGACAATGATTCTGATAATGATGGAGTAGTGGATGGATTGGATAAATTTCCATTAGACCCAAATGAATCAGCTGATTCAGACAGTGATGGAATTGGAGATAATTCAGATGATGATGCGAATGGAGATGGATTTTTGGATGATGAAATTTTTGTTTCAGGTCTTGTAACACCTGGAGTTAGAGGAAATGAAGCCACTTGGAAAGTGATGAATATCCAAAACTATCCTGGATCTAAAGTGTCAATTTATGATAGAAATGGACTCCAAGTCTATAAGCAAATTAATTATAAAAATGATTGGGCAGGAACTTTCAAACAAACTGGAGATTTACTTCCTGCGGGATCCTATTACTATATCATTGAGGTTTCACAAAACAATAAGGTTATTCAGGGTTGGCTCTATTTAACCTATTAATTTTTTTATTTAATTTAAAAGGTGGTGTAATTTTAGCAGCTATTTTCTATTTAAAAAACTTTTAATATGAAATTGTATTTTTAAATATGATTTCACATTTATTTAGATGAAAAAAGATCCAATAAAAGTTTTCGGAGATTGGGCACTGTCCGGTCGAGATGAAGTAATGGCCAAGGGTCATGCAGATTCTGTTAAAGCAATGCTTGAACTGGTAATAACTGATCAAAAAAAATTCAGTTTCTTGGACGTTGGCTGTGGCAATGGCTGGGTGGTTCGAAAATTGGTTAACCATCCAAACTGCCTTTACGCTGCTGGTGTTGACGGTTCTGAGCACATGATAGCTAAAGCCCAATCTATTGATAAATCTGGTCATTATTTTTGTCAGGATATCAGACAATGGAATCCTTCTAAAACTTTTGATATAGTGCATTCCATGGAGGTTTTTTATTATGTTGAAAAGCCTGATTTATTGATGCGGAATATTTTTGATTCTTGGCTTCATCCAGGTGGAAAACTAATTATGGGCATTGATTTCTATTATGAAAATAAAAGCTGCCATTCTTGGCAAGAGGATTGTGGTGTGACCATCATGCAATTATTTCCTAAGAATACCTGGATCGATTATTTTAAAAAGGCAGGTTTTAAAAACATTTCTTCCCATCACATAGGAGCAAAGGGCGATTGGAAAGGCACTCTGGTGTTGATAGGCGAAAAATAAATTAAGCCCATGATCTGCTATTGCAACGAACTATGGAATAAATTTATTTTCCTTATGTAAAATTTAATAGGGGGGTGGGATTAGTCAATCAGAAGTATGATAAAATATATACTATTTTTTGGTAGAAAAAATGGCTTGCATTTTTTCGCGCTCTTCGTTAGCCAATTCAGGATCGACAAGAATTCTACCGCTGTGTTCGTCTGTAATAATTTTTTGACGGGAAGCGATTTCCATCTGAATCTGGGGAGGTATGATAAAGTAAGATCCGCCTGAAGCACCTCTTTCTATAGCGACGATGGCCAAGCCATTTTTTACGTTTTTTCTTATTTTTTGATAAGCTTCAAAAAGCTGGGATTCAATTTTAACTTGATATTCTGAGGCTTTTTTACCCAATAGACTTTCTTCCTTTTCAGTTTCCTTAAGGATTTCGTCTAATTCTTCTTTTTTGGCTTTTAAATGTTTTTTACGCTCATTTAATTTTTCATCGAGTTGACCAATAGCTTCAAGCTTGAGCTCTTTTTTGGCAGCAAACTCTTTAATGCGCTTTTCGGCCAACTGAATTTCGAGTTCTTGATACTCTTGTTCTTTTACAATAGAGTTGTATTCTCTATTGTTTCGAACATTTTTTAAGTTTTCCTCATATTTTTTGAATTCCTCCTTAGCAACCTCTATGCTGTTTTTTTGTTCTTTGGTTTGAAAATCAAAATCACTTACTTCTTGATTGAGGTTTTCTAACCTTTTTTCCAAACCTGCAATCTCGTTTTCAAGATCCTCGACTTCTAGAGGTAATTCACCTCTTACATTTCGAATTTCATCTACGCGAGAATCAATAAGTTGTAAATCGTAAAGGGCTCTCAGTTTGTCTTCTACGGTTACCTCATTCTTTTTTGCCATCGGAAAAATACTTTACAGGGTTGGTTATCGATTTAGATAAAGCGATTGCAAAATTAGGCAATTTTTCGATAAGATGGTCGTGTATCAATTTTTTTGTGAAACGTTCTGTTTCATAATGACCGCCATCGACCAAAAGTATTCGGTTTTCTGCTTGAAAAAAATCGTGGTATTTCAGGTCAGCGGTAACCAATGCATCGGCTTTTATTTGTTTTGCGATGGGGATGGCAAAACTTCCCGATCCCCCAAGAACAGCAACTTTTTTTATTTTTAGATTGATCAGGGAAGAGTGGCGTAAGAATCCTGTCTCCAGTTTTTGCCCCACCCATTTCAAAAAATCTTCTTCCGTCATTTCATTGTCTAATATACCCACACTGCCCATACCAATTTCTTGATTTGTGTTGTCCAGTGGATACACTTGGAAGGCAACCTCCTCATAAGGATGGTTTTTAAAAAGGGTTTGAAGTATTTTTCCTTCCAGGTGTTTTTGGAAAACCAAGTTGAATTGAACTTCTTCAACTTCTTCCCGTATCATTTGCTTTCCCAAATGGGGCTGAGACTTTTCATTCCCTCTAAATGATCCGGTTCCCTCGGTGACAAAACTGCACTCGTCATAATCACCTAAAGCACCCGCACCCGCCTGATAAAGTGCTTCCAACAGTGCATTTGAGTTTTCTTTAGGGACATAGGTGGTCAACTGTTTTAGCGTATTTTGCTGAGGAACCAGGACTTGGATATTGTTCAAGCCCAATGCAACAGCCAAAGTGTGGCTTACGCCTTCCTTAAGGTTGTCCAGTGCCGTATGTATTGCATACAGCGCAATGTCGTTCTTAATGGCTTTGGCCACAACACGCTCCACATATGTTTTTCCCGTCAATTTTTTTAAACCCGAAAAAATAATGGGGTGAAAGCATACGATGAAATTGAATTTTTTGGCTACTGCCTCATCGATTACATTTTCCAACACGTCGTGTGTAATCAGTATTCCCGTACATTCGGCTTCTGCCTCTCCAAGCAGTAAACCCACATTGTCAAAATCTTCTGCATAGGCGGTAGGAGCCCATTGTTCCAGTACTGATATAATTTCCTGAATCTTCATTTAGATACTATTCATTGCAAATATAATATTATCTTGCCAGGCTAGAAAAACCACCGTTTTGAAAATTCCTTTTGGGGTTTTCCTAAATTTGACAGAGTTATAGATCATTTGAAAAAAGCACGCTTACTTCTTTTCCCATTTGGAGTCCTTTACGGTTGTATCATGGCCATAAGGAATACACTATTTGATTTAGGAGTATTGGCCTCTAAGAATACTTCGATCAAATCCATTGGTGTGGGAAACCTATCGATGGGGGGTACTGGTAAATCCGTAGTGGTTATGCATCTTATTAAAATGCTTAAAGATTATCGCACGGCCACACTGAGCAGAGGTTATGGAAGAAAAACTACTGGTTTGATCATTGCGGGAGCCAAAGACAATCCCTCCAGACTGGGCGATGAACCCTATCAATTTTTCAATCGCTATCCTGAGACGACCGTAGTTGTTTCCGAAAAAAGAATCCTCGGGATAGAAGCCCTAGAAAAAATGCTCCCTCGACCCAATTTGGTGGTCTTGGATGATGTGATGCAACATCGTTGGGTACGCCCTCAATTGATGATCATGACCACTTCATTTCAACACCCCTATTTTGGAGATTATATTTTTCCTGCCGGGAAATTGAGAGAATTCAGATCGGGGGTCAAACGGGCCGATATTTTATTGATCACAAAAGCACCGGAGGATTTGTCAGTGGATCAAAAAGAAACTTTTCTAAAAAACATCACTGTCAATGTCCCGGTCTTTTTTACCAAAATCTGTTATGCAGATGTGCTAACGCAACATGAAAAAACCATTGATTCCAGTGTGTTGTTCAAGGATGATTTTTTGTTGGTAACAGGAATCGCCGACACCCATCATTTGATTACTCATTTAAAAAAACTATATGGGGAATTTGAACATCTTGAGTTTCAAGATCATCATTCCTATACTCCTGGTGATGTCCGGTTGATCAATGATCGTGCCGGAGAAAAAATAATATTAACGACTGAAAAAGATTTCTCCAAACTGGCACAAAACCTCAAAAACAATAGATTGTATTGTCTTACGATTGAACTTGATTTTGTCTTTGAGGAAGAACGAAGTCTTTTTGAAAAGACGATAAGAGCGCTCTAGTTTAAGTGTTTGTGTGCCTTGTAGGAGGATCGAACCAATGGTCCACTCTCCACATGTCTAAAACCCAAATCTTTGGCAACCGTTTCAAACTGCTTAAAGGTCTCCGGTGATATAAAAGATTTTACAGGCAAGTGCTTTTTGCTGGGTTGAAGGTACTGACCAATGGTTACCACTTCTACCTCTGCCTTTCTGAGATCATGCAGCGTCTCATACACTTCTTCTTCCTTCTCACCCAGTCCCAGCATAATTCCAGACTTGGTGCGATTAACCCCCATTTGTTTGAGGTATTTCAAAACTTCCAAACTTTGGTCATATTTGGCTTGAACCCTAACCTCTCTGGTCAATCTTCTGACGGTTTCGAGATTGTGTGAAACTACTTCGGGAGCAGCTTCTATAATACGATCAATATTGGTTTTGTTTCCTTGAAAATCGGGAATAAGCGTTTCTAAAGTGGTGCCGGGATTCAACCTTCGGACAGCTTTGATGGTTTCGTTCCAGATGATAGAGCCCATGTCCTTGAGATCATCGCGGTCAACAGATGTTATCACGGCATGTTTAATTTTCATGATCTTAATGGACTGTGCCACCTTTTCGGGTTCTTCCCAGTCTACATTTCCAGGTCTTCCTGTTTTGACACCACAAAATCCACATGAACGGGTACAGATATTTCCCAATATCATAAAGGTAGCAGTACCTTCAGCCCAACATTCTCCCATATTGGGACAACTGCCCGATGTACAGATCGTATTGAGTTTATACTGATCTACAAGTCCCCTAAGTTCGGTGTATTTTTTCCCCGTAGGAAGTTTTACTCTGATCCATTTTGGTTTACCTACACCCTTATTTTCTCTCTCTGCTATTTCCAAAACTTTTTTTTCAAAGATACAAACTAAATTCAGAGACTCAAAAGGTAGACCCCAGTGAAGCCGGTTAGGAAAATGATCCCCAAAAGACTAAGTATTTTAATTTTTTGAGAGGGACGATCTTTGATGGGCATATATTTGCTGGTAATCAAACGATAATTTAAGATGGCGTAAAAAGGTGCTGTGATAAATGATAAAACAGTTGCAATTTGAACCAAAATTCCCATTTCGGAGAGTAAAAAAAGAAAAATCAAACAGGTGCCTATGGCCAAAATGGTAATCCAAAGCATATAAAAATCTTTATTTTTCTGCTTAAAGAGTATTTGAACAGTTTTGGACATCGCTCTTGGGGAGGCATCCAAAGTGGTAATGCTTGTACTGATCATGGTGGTCAGGGCTGCAATAGCAATAACACCATACCACGCATCTCCCAGGTTGGCGGTGTACAGATCTATCAATTGTCCGGCAAACTCGTTTCCTTTATTAGAAAATTCAAGTCCCGAGTCAAACATTACCAAGGCTCCCAAGCCCACAAAACAAAGGCCTAAAACCACGGTCGTCAAATAGCCAACATTAAAATCAAAAAGCCCCTCTTTAAGGGATAATTTATTTTTCAAGTCGTTCTTTTTTTCCAAAACCCATATGGAGTGCCAAATGGAAATGTCCATGGGTGCAGGCATCCAACCCATAAAAGCGATCAAAAATAACAAACCGGTTCCCCGGGGAAATACTTGACCATACTCCAATGAAGTATTTCCTTTTGAAAAGGCAATCACTACGGCCAGTATACTGCTTATTGTAAGGACAAGGACAATGGTTTTGATCACTTTATCCAACAGTTGGTATCGACCGATCAACAGTATGCTGTAGCATATTGCAGTAACTCCTATACTCCAATAAATCATGTTAGAGCTGATGTCGAAGAGATTAGAAGCTAAGCCCGCTGTGACAATAGTAACAGCAGTTTGGATGGTAAACATGGTGGCGATATTGAGAAAAAAATAGAGCCACAAATAAATTTTTCCAAGTTTGTAATATCCATCTAGTAAACTTTCCCCGGTAGCCAAAGCATATCGTGGTCCAAATTGAAAAAAAGGATATTTAAATAGATTGACCAAGAGCAGTGCCCACAACAGTCCCCATCCGAAATCAGCCCCAGCACGGGTAGATTGTACCAGGTGGGATACTCCAATTGCTGCCCCTGCAAATAGCAAGCCCGGCCCTAATTTTTTGAGTTTAGTCAGCATCTTCCTCAATTTTTTGGTTCAGTAAATTTTTAGCCCTTAAGAGCTTGACTTTTATGGTGTTGATGGGTTGATTCATTTTTTTACTGATTTCTTTGTAAGAAAGTCCATCAAAAAATCGAAGCTGTAGAATTTTTCGATAATCATTTTTGAGTGACTTTATCTTATTGAGCAAAGATTCTAAATTTTCGTTGGTGATCAAAATTTCCTCGGGTGAGGGATGATCTTGATCGGTGAATTCTTGTAAATCTATAGGGGAGGAGAGGGTCTCAAGGCTTATCTTATTGTTTTTCTTCCTCAATAAATCATTGTAAATATTTTTTGAGATGGTCAAGAGCCAGGTTTTGAATTCGAATTGATCGTTGAAAGTTGAGATGCGATCAAAGGCTCGAGCAAATGTTATGATCGAAATTTCTTCAGCCAAATCCTTATTTCCGATTTTTTTCAACTGAAAATTATACAGGTATCCCCAATGGTAATTGAACAACTCATTGAATGCTTTTTGATCTTGTTCTTGCGCCTTTTCAATGACAAGTTTAACATTCTTCATATCAATGTAGAAGAAAGGGGATTAATTGTGTTGCGGGTTGGTGCGGCAATTTTGTTCCGAAGGCAGTTTCCCGCAATAGCTGCAACTTTCATTGTCCTTGTTCAGAAAAGGGCTTTGACTGGCACAAGTACCGGAAAACTCACCTCCTTTTTTTGCCCATATTTTAATTGCAATTCCTGCAAAAGCAATGGCCAATAAAGTAAAAGTGATAAGAAATAGCTTCATATATATTGTAAAATTAGCAAAAATAATCGTCCCCGACATTGACTGGCTCTACTTATTAATTTGTAAGATTTTACACACATGTGTTAATTCTGATATTTTACCGAGTATTACATCAAAAAACCCAAAATCATATAAATTTTTTCCAAATATAACTCCGTATCATGAAAAAGGCCTTTCATGGGGGAAATTTGACCGAAATCATTTTGCACCCTTATTACACTTCAATGGATTGGTTGGATGCTACATAATACCCCAATTATATTAGGAACAACAACCTTGGTTAAAAAAAACAGGCAGGATGACAGACAACCCAATCAAAGTAGAAATAAGTCCTTTAGGAGATACTACAATGTATGCTAAACAAAAGTATTTGTCAAATGCCCAAAAATTAATTTTATCATGTAATTCCCCATAACTTAAAGAATAGTGGATTAGCCAGTGATCTAATTCTCCAACAACAATACAATTTCATTAAATAAATATAGTGTTGTGGTTTGATTGAATTTTTAAAGAAGGGTGTACTCATAAATAATCAGAAGTAATAGCGACTTTCCAACAAAATCTCAAAAAAATAATAGCCAAAAATTACAGTCACAGAAAATTTCAAAAGTACCCCTGTTAAAAAACCGATTAATGATCCTGTAGCTGCCTTGAGAGCAGTACGTTTGTCATTTGGGTTGTAGACCAGCTCTCCCACCAATGCACCGCAGAAAGTACCTAAAAAAATACCTAGAGGACCCATAAATATAAGCCCTATCAACAAACCTAGGGTAGCACCAACGATGCCAGATTTTGTTCCCCCAAATTTTTTGGCACCGATGATGGGTATGAAATAATCTAAAATAAAAACCCCAATGGCGACTGAAAATGTAGTTGCTAAAAATGGGAAATATGGCGACACAAAAGAAGTCTGATGTAAAATCAATAACGCCACCCAGGCTGTGATGGGACCGGGGATCACGGGAACAAAACTTCCAATTAACCCTATAATAATTAGTAAAATTCCAATGATTATAAGTGCTAAATCCATAATTAAATCTGAAGTTTTTAATTATTTTATTTCTAAAAATAAAAATGTTTAAATAATAAATAGTTTAAAAGTTTGTATTTTTAATAATCCATAAAACACCCACCATGGAAACAAAAAAAATTATAACGTACCTTTTGGCTTCATTCCTTATCATCCAGTTGTATTCCTGTGAGTTATTCGAATCGACAACTGTATCCAGTAAGGAGATCAAAAAAGCCTCAAGCTGGTCAAAAAAAGACCAAGCTCCCAGCTATCCTGAGTGTGAGTCCCTTGAAAAAGACGAACAACTGGACTGTTTTCAGAACATCATCTCAGAACGCCTGATGATGTCCATCTCTGATGCCAATTTGGTGGCCATTACTACATTGGATGAAAATGTTGTCCTAACCCTAAAAATAGATAAAACCGGTGCTTTCAGTCTGGTGGAAGCTGAAATTCCCAATAGCGTTTTAGAAGCATTGCCTTATTTGGAATCAACGCTCAACGAAGCAGTAGTCAACTTACCTCAAGCACTCCCTGCAACCAAGACCAATGTAGGGGTCTATGTTGACACCCAATTTACTCTGCCGATCCAAATCAGGGCCCAGCCCACTGAATGAATTTAGAAGATCAAATTATTTTGGGAATCGATCCCGGAACCACCATCATGGGTTTTGGTTTGATCAAGGTAGATAAAGGGCAAATGAAGCTCATTCAAATGCATGAGCTCCAATTAAAAAAGTACGACAATCATTATTTAAAACTTCAGCAAATTTTTGCGAGAACCTTGGGGCTTATTGAAGAATACCATCCTGATCAAATAGCAATCGAAGCACCTTTTTTTGGTAAAAATGTACAGTCTATGCTGAAATTGGGTAGGGCGCAAGGTGTCGCTATGGCTGCAGGGCTTTATCGAGAAGTTCCAATTACCGAGTATTCCCCCAAAAAAATTAAAATGGCCATTACTGGCAACGGTAACGCCTCCAAGGAGCAAGTTGCCAAAATGTTACAAAGCCTTTTTAAAATTAAGCAATTACCCAAGAATCTCGATGCTACTGATGGCTTGGCCGCTGCGGTCTGCCATTTTTTTAACCATGGTCGACCCGAAAAAACAAATACCTATACCGGGTGGCAGGCCTATGTCAATCAAAATCCCAAAAAAGTTAAATCAGGTTAATGGCTGGTATTTATTTTCATTTTCCTTTTTGCCGTCAAGCCTGTCATTACTGTAATTTTCACTTCTCCACCCAATTGAAATATCAAGATGAAATGCTTCAAGCATTTGAGAAGGAGATTGAACTGAGGGCTGATGAATTAACAGCTGAACTGGAAAGTATTTATTTTGGTGGAGGTTCTCCCTCATTATTATCTCCAAAGTCAGTTGAACACCTGATCAATGTGGTGATTAAAAAATTTAAACCCCACGAAAACATCGAAATTACCATCGAGGTCAACCCCGATGATGTTTCTTACGACTACTTAAAAGCTTTGAAATCTGCCGGAATCAATCGTTTGAGCATCGGCATTCAGTCGTTTTTTGATGCAGAATTAAGACTGATGAACAGGATTCACAATGCAGATCAAGGAATCAAAACTCTTGATTGGACGGCACAGCTTTTTAATAACTTTTCTCTTGATTTAATATATGGGACTCCCTCTAGTGATCTTTCCAGCTGGAAAAATAATTTGAATCAAGCTTTGTCTTTTGATGTGCCCCATCTCTCGAGTTATGCGCTCACGGTAGAGCCCAAGACTGTACTGGCGCATCAGGTAAAAAACAAAGAGGTGCAACTCCCGGATGATGAGTGGGTAAAGATTCAATACGATTGGATGGTTGATACTATGGAGGAAGCAGGTTATGAAAATTATGAATTTTCAAATTTTAGCAAGCCGGGGTTTAATGCCGTAAATAATGCAAATTATTGGAAGGGAAAAGCCTATATGGGGATTGGCCCCGCAGCCCATAGCTTTGATGGAAAAAGAAAAAGAAGTTGGAATCCATCCAACAATATGAAATATTTAAAAACCATTCAACAGGGTATTTTACCCGCCCAATTTGAAAATTTAAATACCCATGAGGCTTTTAATGAGTATTTGATGACAGCTTTAAGAACCTCCTGGGGGGTTTCCCTCCAAAAAATAAACCAAACCTTTGGGGGTCATTATTCCTACTACCTCGAAAAGCAGGTAGAAAACCATCTGATTGATCAAAGACTTTATTGGGATGGAGATGCACTGAAAGTTTCCAAGAGTGCCAAATTCCTCACAGATGGCATCGCCTCAGACCTTTTTTTGCTTAAGAATTAAAGGTTTATTGATTCCCGTACAATTCCGAAAAATAAGGGTGAAAAAGAGCAATGGTTTCGATACCCTTCAGGAAGTTGTCAATCCCATAATGTTCATTGGGGGAATGAATTGCATCGCTGTCAAAACCAAATCCCATCAGTAAAGTTTTGGTGCCCAAAACCTTTTCAAACATCGGGACTATGGGAATACTCCCCCCATCTCTCTTGGCATGAGGGACTACCCCAAAAACATCATTATAGGCTTTTTCGGCTGCCTTATAGGCCAAAGAGTTGGTAGGTGTTACATAGGCATTACCGCCATGATGGGTGGTAACTTCAACCTTTACACCTTCTGGTGACATTGCTTTAAAATGTTGCTCAAACAGTTCACTGATTTTTTTCCATTCTTGATGGGGAACCAAGCGCATTGAAATTTTGGCGTGGGCTTGACTGGTGATGACTGTTTTTGCTCCTTCTCCCGTATAACCTCCCCAAATTCCATTTACATCCAGTGTGGGACGAATTGATCTGCGATCCAATGTAGTGTATCCTTTTTCTCCCATCACAGCATCGATTCCGATAGAGTCTTTAAAACTCTTTTCATTCAAACCATTCTCATTCATTTTCTTCTGCTCCGATTCAGAAATTTCTTCCACTTGATCATAGAATCCGGGAATATTTACCTTTTTATTCTCATCGTGCAGGGAAGCAATCATATCACACAAAACATTAATGGGATTGGCGACTGTTCCTCCATATAAACCTGAATGTAAATCTCTATTGGGTCCCGTTACGGTAACCTCCATATAGCTTAACCCTCTCAAGCCCGTGGTGATGGCTGGGTTTTCTATACTGTTAATTCCCGTATCTGAAATGAGTATGATATCCGATTGTAACATGCTTTTGTGATCTCTGATAAATTTTTCCAAGTGATCACTGCCCACTTCTTCCTCCCCCTCGATGACAAACTTTATGTTATTTTTGAGTGCGTTGTTTTTCATCAAAATTTCAACGGCTTTGAGATGCATAAACATTTGTCCTTTATCATCACAGGCGCCTCTGGCAAAAATGGCACCCTTGGGGTGCAAGTCAGTTTTTTTAATTACCGGTTCAAAAGGGGGGCTCTCCCAAAGTTCCAGTGGATCGGGTGGTTGAACGTCATAGTGACCGTAAACCAATACAGTGGGGGCGTTTTCTGAGACCAAAATTTCTCCATAAACCACTGGATGACCTGCTGTTTCAAAAATTTGAACCGTGGAACACCCTATTTCATTGAGTGCGTTTTCTATCCATTTCGCTGTTTTTTTTACATCCTCTTTGTAGTGAGGATCTGCGCTGATGGATGGAATTTTGAGCAATTCTATGAGTTGACCAATAAAATTTTCTTTTTGATTTTGAAGGATTTTTTTCATGAGCTTTTATAACACTATAAATGTACAAAACATTGTTTCTTTTTCTTTTTGTTGAAAATCATTTTAAGAAAACTTGATTATATTTGTGCTCGTTTTACTAGGCGGGTGTGGTGAAATTGGTAGACACGCTAGATTTAGGATCTAGTGCTTCACGGCGTGGGGACTGACCCAAGAATATCGTGATTTTGATTTTATGAGCCCGTGGGAAGGGGTGCAGGCAGATATCGCGTCACCCGCATCCGAAGATGAGGCAGGAGCATAGATTATGGGTGAAATGCAAAT
>CALKCR010000071.1:0-34644 GCA_938082715.1 uncultured Flavobacteriaceae bacterium
GACAGGGATTCGAACCCTGGCAACGGTTACCCGTTGACAGATTAGCAATCTGCTCCATTACCACTCTGGCACCTCTCCTTTAATGGAATGCAAATGTAATTCTTAAGAATCAACAAAACAATAGTTTTATTTATATTTAAATACCCTATTCTGGGTACTCTACCCTGAGGTGATAGATGTTAATCAACTTTTTGGAAAGTACTTTTTTGACCGTTTCTATCTCAGAAAGGGTAATATTACAATCGTTAAACTGTTTTTCATCAATTTGCTTGTTGATGATGGCATCTACAAACTGTTGTATTTTTTCCACGGTAGGTTCTCTCAAGCTTTTAGAGGCTGCCTCCACTGCATCGGCCATCATTAAAATCGCCGTTTCTTTCGAAAAAGGTCTGGGCCCTGAATATCGAAAATCTTTTTCATCTATATCCTCTCCAAGTCCTTGCGCTTTTTTGTAAAAAAAATAGACCCACGAGTTTCCGTGGTGAGTACGGATGAAATCAATAATACGATCCGGCAATTTAAACTTCTTCGCCATTGCAATACCTTCTGCCACATGATTGACGATGATTTTGGCACTTTGGTCCGGAGGCATCTCCTCATGTGGAGAAACGCTGCCGGTTTGATTTTCCGAAAAATAGGTCGGTGCATTCATTTTTCCAATGTCGTGATACAAAGCCCCAACCCTGACCAACAAAGTATTCGCTCCGATTTCATTGGCTGCGGTTTCCGCCAAATTGGCCACCTGAAGTGAATGATGAAAAGTTCCCGGAGCACGATCAGAAAGTTCCTTTAATAACTTGGCGTTTGTATCCGAAAGTTCAAGTAGCGATACATCCGAAACAAGTTTAAACAACCGCTCATAGAGATATATCAAAGGTTGCGCAAATAAAGTCAACAGACCGTTGAGAAGGAATAATCCAATAACCAATAAATCAATCTTGGAAATACCGCCCTCATGGGTAATGGTAAAGGCGATATAGCCCACCAGATAAACCAAAACGATTCTGCCAACTGTAATAAACAGATTCGCGCGGTTTTGCAATTGGGTTGTGGACAGGATCGTTACAATACCTGCCATCATTTGGAGAAATACAAACTCAAAACTATTGGGAACGACAAAACCCAAGTTCAGTACCGTGATGACATGGGTAAAAAGACCCAGTCTGGGATCAAAAAAAGTTTTTAAAATCAGAGGAAGGATACAAATCGGAACAGCGTATAAAAACCTTACATCAAAATTTACCACTATGGTCGTTAGGGCAATCATCCCTACCATATTGAGAAAAATAAAACTAATTTCTCTATTGTCTTCAAATATGGAGGGCCTGTAATTATTGATAAACAAAATCAATGACATAAAAGTCAAAACTACCAAAATGGTATATCCAAAGATGATCCAATAATAGTTCAACTCGTTCCACAGTTGGGAGGCGTATTCATCTCTGAGGGAAATCAACATTTGCAATTTTTCCCCCTCGACCACTTCACCTTGTTTGATGATGATTGAATTTTCTTGGATCAGCCCGCGATAGGGAGAAATAGTACTGAGCGATTCATTTAAGGCGTTGGAAGTAAACTTTTCATCCAAGGCAATATTGGGTTGAACGATTTCAAAAAACAGCTTGTAATAGGGAGTGCTATACTTGGGGTAGGCTGTTTTTTTAATGAGTTGATCCACACTTTGTTGAAGGGCTTCTACAGTGACAAATTGATCTTTTTCTACCGTAGATTCGACATTCCCCTTGATCAAAAAAACACTTTCCCCGGCTTTTTGAACAAAACCCGGGGGGAGTACCCCATTGCGGTAGATCTGATCCAAAAGTGTGAGACCAAAATCGTACAAATCTTGGTGTTCTTTACTCGATACCGGCAGGTTAAAGAAATTTGAAAATTGGGAAGCATAGGATTTCTTTACCGCCTCATATACAGTTGCATCTGCCCGATAATAAGGGAATTGGGAATCCAGGATTGCCTGTTTTTCTGCCTCAAGCTCGGCCAGTGATTTCAGTATTGAAAAATCAAAAGGTGCATACAAACTGGAATACTGCCAAGGCTTCCCCTTTTGAAATTCATATTTGAATTTCGCCCCTTTGGGAAATAAATAAACAACCAAAAAACTACAAGTCACCAAAAGGATGGCCTTGTAAATCAGGTGTTGATTGGTCAATATAAAACGCCAAAAGTTTTTCAATACCAAACGGATCAGAATTTCAAATTTAAGGAAATATGAGGCTTTGAATGTGAATTTAAAAATGTATTTCCAAACATATGCCGGCAATTTGATTAATTTTGACAATATAAATGACCATTTCTTGGCAACAATACACCCTTTTTTAAACTAACCGATTTGGAATACGGTATCTGCCATTTGGGAATCATTCCCTTGAGAAAAGAAAACAGTCACCAAAGTGAAATGGTTTCCCAACTGCTTTACGGCGAGTGTTACAAGCTGATCGAAAAAAGAAAAAAATGGGCTAAAATACGCCTCGAATGGGATGGGTATGAAGGATGGATCGATCGCAACCAAGTCCATGAGATATCTAGTGAAGATTTTGAAAAAATTCCCCAATCCAACCTTAATATTTCCGCGGATCTGGTCAACTATATCACCACCAAAGATGATCTTTTATTCCCGATTTTGATCGGCAGTGACCTCAGGGCTTTAAAAATCCTGAAACACCAGTTTGAAGGCGAATCCCTCCGACCTAAAAAATTAAAAAAGGCATTGACCGACACCGCCTATCTTTTCCTCAATGCTCCCTATCTGTGGGGAGGAAAAACACTACTGGGCATTGATTGCTCGGGTTTTACACAAATGGTTTACAAGATCAACGGCATCAAATTGAATCGCGATGCTCACCAACAGGCCCTACAAGGACAAACCCTTAGTTTTATTGAAGAAAGTGAAGCCGGAGATTTGGCGTTTTTTGACAATGCAGAAGGAAAGATCACTCACGTAGGCTTACTTTTGGAAAACCACTACATCATCCATGCCTGTGGTACCGTTAGAATCGATAGAATTGACCAGTCCGGGATATTCAATTCAGAAACCCAAAGCCACACCCACAAGCTACGCTTTATCAAAAAGATGATTTAAAACCTCCGGTAGGGGTTTTTTGTGCTTTGATTGGTTTTTCCTAATATTAGAGTACTCAAATTCACTACTGCCATGAAAACCCTACGACTTTTTTCCAAAAAGGGTCCCCATAAGGACTTTCAGAGCTTTATCCTATTTATCTAAAAGGGCTTTCATTTCTTTATAGCCCTCATTGTCACCAAGAGTACCATAAATATTCATCAGTGTTTTGATCGAATCTTCATTTTCTCCAATTTGGATCAAAGATCTAAGGATCGGAACACATTCTTTGTAGAGGTTTTCACGATCCAGCTTTAAGGCATCGTATTTGGCATTGTCTGCCGCCGAAGTCCCAAGACTGTTCATTTGTTCAACGATGGTTTGTTCACCCTCCAGGATCAATGCAACGAGGTTTAAATAAGCATTATCATAGTCGGGATCAATTTCTATGGCTTTTTCGTAATAACCTCTGGCCGCGTCTTTCTCTCCCAAATCAGAAGTAACCACCGCAAGGTTATAATAAAGGTTTGCATTGTTAGGGTCTTGGGCAATGGCCTCACTCATCAAACTCTGAAATTTTTCTTTTTCACCCAATTCAATATAGATATTGGCTTCGGTTAGAATCAAATTCAGATCCGAGGGGTTGCTCAGTCTGGCTTCCTGAACGGCGGCCATCGCTTTGTCATTATCTCCCAACTGGGCATGAATCAAAGCAATATTTTTGACGATTTCAGGGAATTTCGAAGGAGTGTCCTCTTCTCTGTGATTTTCATAGGACTTGGATTTTTTATACAAATTGTATTCGGATTCTGTCACTTCAGTTTCAACCCCCGACTCAATTTCAGTAACATAGTACTTGGTCACCACCCCTGTGTAATCCATTTCCTTTAACTGAATGTAATATTCCAGGGCAATATCAAACATCTCAGCATTTACAGCACTGGAAGCCGCAAAATAAAGATAGTCTTTGTTGAATTCGGGATCGATCAAATAGGCCAAATACAATTTCTCGGTAGAGGATTTAAAATCACCACTTCCATTGTCATCAATTGCACTGTTGACAATATCGGCAGACAAAAGGTTCAATTGTTGAATGACCTCATCTTTAATGGATGCTACATCCTTGACAGAATTAAAAAGATCAAATGCAGTTTGAAATTCCTTGTTGTTTTGAGCAATTTTACCTCTTAGAAAGTCATAGTTGGGCTTAACTTTTTGATCCGCACTTTCCAAAAGGGATTGATTTTCTGTCAAAATCTGTGAAGCTCCCGCAATGTCTCCTGCGTCATAAAGCTTTTGGGCTTTTCTCAACTCCTTCTTTTGGGAAAAGGAGAAATTAAAAATGAGTATAACAGTTAGTAAAGCAATTCGTTTCATCGTTTTTAAATCAATTATTTAATAGTTTAATGTTTTTGAGAATGCAAAAATAAAATTTGTTATGAATTATTCAACAATAGTGCCATCTTCTACATCAATATCAGAAATATCTTCAACTTCATCGTCATCTTTCATCACTTTGGCAACGGCAGCAATGGAATCGTCCTCCCTGAGATTGATCAATTTGACACCCTGTGTGGCACGACCCATGACCCGTAAATCTGAAACGGCCATTCTGATTGCGATCCCGGACTTGTTGATGATCATCAAGTCATCTTGATCGGTCACATTTTTAAGGGTAACAAGAGAACCAGTTTTATCGGTAATCGAAATGGTTTTTACACCTTTCCCACCTCTATTGGTGATCCTGTAGTCCTCCAAGTTGGAGCGTTTACCAAAGCCATTCTCGGAAACCACCAAGATGTTGGTATCCATATCATTAACTGATACCATTCCCACAAGCTCGTCATTGGCATCGGCCAGGGTAATCCCTCTAACTCCCGAAGCACCCCTGCCCATGGGCCGGGTTTTGCTCTCTTCAAATCGAATGGCTTTTCCAGATTTCACCGCCAAGAGGATTTGACTGTTACCGTTGGTCAACTTGGCCTCCAGCAATTCATCTTCCTGTTTGATGGTAATGGCGTTGATACCATTGGCCCGTGGACGAGAGTACTGCTCCAAACTGGTTTTTTTGACCTGACCTTTTTTGGTGGCCATAATCACATAGTGATTGTTGATGTAGTCTTCATCCTTCAAATCTTGCGTACAAATAAAGGCCTTCACCCGGTCGTCTTGCTCGATGTTGATCAAGTTTTGAATCGCACGACCCTTGGAAGTCCTCGACCCCTCCGGAATCTCATAAACACGCATCCAGAAGCATTTTCCTTTTTGGGTAAAAAACAGCATGTACTGGTGATTGGTTCCCACAAAAAGATTTTCAAGAAAATCTTCATTACGAGTGGTAGAAGCTTTTTGTCCTACCCCTCCTCGATTTTGTGTCTTGTAATCCGACAGTGGCGTCCTTTTGATATATCCTGCATGAGAAATAGTGATCACCATCTTATCGTCTGGGATCATATCTTCTATGCTAAAGTTTCCTCCTGCATATTCGATTTTGGATCTCCTTTCGTCACCGTATTTTTCCTTGATCTCAAGCAATTCGGTTTTGATGATATCCATCCTGCGATCTTTTTTATCCAGTATGTCTTTGAGATCGGTAATGGTTTTCAACAGTTCATCGTATTCGTTGCGAAGTTTGTCTTGTTCCAATCCGGTCAACTGTCTCAATCGCATTTCGACGATGGCTTTGGCCTGAAGTTCGGAAAGTTCAAATTTGGCAATCAAATTTTCTCTGGCTTCTTCGGCATTGGCAGATCCACGTATAATCGCTATCACCTCATCTATATTGTCTGAAGCGATGATCAAGCCCTCTAATATATGAGCTCGCTCCTCGGCTTTCTTCAGTTCAAATTTTGTTCTGCGAACCACCACCTCATGACGGTGTTCGACAAAATAGTGGATCAACTGCTTTAAATTCAGCAATTGCGGGCGGCCCTCCACCAGGGCGATATTATTCACACTAAAGGAGGACTGTAGGGCAGTGTATTTGTATAATTTATTGAGAACAATGTTGGGGATTGCATCACGCTTAAGAACATAAACGACACGCATACCGTTTCTGTCAGACTCGTCTCTGATGTTGCTGATGCCCTCAATTTTTTTGTCATTGACCAACTCAGCGGTTTTTCTGATCATCTCCGCTTTGTTGACTTGGTAAGGTATTTCTGTCACGACAATGCACTCTCTATCCCTAACCATTTCAATATTTGCATTCCCTCTCATAACCACACGACCCCTACCGGTCATAAAGGCTTCTTTGACCCCCTCATAGCCGTAAATGGCACCTCCAGTGGGGAAGTCAGGGGCTTTGATGGTCTGTATCAGTTCATCAATACTAATGTCGTGGTTGTCAATGTATTTTATGGTACCGTCTATAACCTCTGTCAGGTTGTGGGGCGGCATATTCGTTGCCATACCTACAGCGATTCCCGAAGCCCCATTAATCAACAAATTGGGAACCCGAGTGGGCAATACTGTGGGTTCTTTTAGGGTATCGTCAAAATTGAGTTGGTGGTCTACGGTATCTTTTTCAATATCGGCCAATAAATCCTCCGATATTTTCTTCATCCTGGCCTCAGTATAACGCATGGCAGCCGGGCTGTCACCGTCTATGGAACCAAAGTTCCCTTGTCCGTCAACCAAAAGGTAACGCAGACTCCATTCCTGGGCCATACGTACCATGGTATCATACACAGAACTGTCTCCGTGGGGGTGGTATTTTCCCAAAACCTCACCGACAATACGGGCCGATTTTTTGTAGGCAGTGTTTGCTCTTATACCCAACTCATGCATCCCATACAGTACCCTGCGGTGCACAGGCTTTAATCCGTCACGTACGTCAGGAAGTGCACGTGACACAATGACAGACATTGAATAATCAATGTAAGCCGACTTCATTTCATCCTCAATATTAATAGGAATTAATTTTTCTCCGTCAACCATTTAGTTTTATTTAATGTATTAGCTAAAATACTTTATGAAAGGGGTTCTGTTGGGATTTCCGCAATATTTTTTAATGAATTTATCAACATGATAATATTGCATTTTACTCATAAATTTTTGTATTTGCCATTTTGCTAAATGATAATTTTTTTGTCTATTAGCTAATGAATGATAACTGGAATACTTTTTGATCATTTAACAAAAGATTATTAATTTTAATATATGGATGATAATTTTTCACCTAGAGTAAAAGATGTGATTTCCTACAGTAAAGAAGAAGCCCTTCGATTGGGTCATGGATCCATAGGAACGGAACATCTAATGTTGGGGATATTGCGTGACGGTGAAGGAAAAGCGGTATCAATTCTCAAATCTATTGAAGTTGACCTTGACGAACTGAGGCGTAAGGTTGAAATACTCAACCCTGCAGTAATCGAAAATTCAGGGGTGATCAACAACAAAAAGAACCTACATCTTACCCGCCAAGCCGAACGCGCTCTGAAGACCACCTTCCTGGAAGCCAAACTTTTTCAAAGTGATATCATCAACACAGCGCACCTATTGCTGTGCATTTTGAGAAATGAAAACGACCCTACCACCAAGTTACTGCTCAAACTGAATATTGATTATGATATTGTCAAAGAACAATTCAAACTGATGATCGCCAGTGACGACCAAAACTATATGGACATTTCCTCCTCTTCCTCCTTTCCCGAGGAGAAAGACGATGAAAACGAATCCGGTAAGGAAAACCCTTTTGTTCCCACTACCGAATCAAGGGTCAATGTCAAATCCAAAACACCCGTTCTGGACAATTTTGGCCGTGATGTAACTGCATTGGCAGAAAAAAATAAACTGGATCCTGTGGTGGGCAGAGAAAAAGAAATCGAAAGGGTTTCACAAATTCTCAGCAGAAGAAAGAAAAACAATCCCCTTTTGATTGGAGAACCCGGAGTGGGTAAATCTGCCATCGCCGAGGGACTTGCACTGCGCATCATCCAAAAAAAGGTCTCTAGAGTACTCTACGGAAAGCGCGTAGTTTCTCTTGACTTGGCCAGTTTGGTGGCAGGAACCAAATACAGAGGTCAATTCGAAGAGCGGATGAAAGCCGTTATGAATGAATTGGAAAAAAATGACAACATCATCCTCTTCATAGATGAAATACACACCATAGTGGGTGCAGGTGGAGCCACTGGAAGTCTGGACGCCTCCAATATGTTTAAGCCCGCTTTGGCACGAGGTGAAATTCAATGCATTGGTGCAACCACATTAGACGAGTATCGTCAAAATATTGAAAAAGACGGAGCTTTGGAAAGACGTTTCCAAAAGGTCTTGATCGAAGAAACCACCGAAGAAGAAACCCTCGAAATATTGAGGAACATCAAAGACAAATACGAGAACCATCACAACGTTATGTATACTGATGAAGCACTCAAAGCCTGTGCGGAACTCACCTCGAGATACATGACCGACCGTTACCTTCCCGACAAGGCCATTGATGCCCTGGATGAAGCCGGTTCCAGAGTTCACATCAACAACATGAACGTCCCGGGCGAAATCATTAAACTTGAAGAAGAACTCGAAAAAGTTAAAGAATTAAAAAATTCTGTTGTCAAAAAACAAAAATACGAGGAAGCCGCCAAGCTTAGAGATGATGAAAAAAGGGTAGAGAGAACCCTGCTTGAAGCACAAGAAAGATGGCAGGAGGAATCCAAACTCAACAGAGTCACTGTTAATGATACACACATCGCCGATGTCGTATCCATGATGACCAACATACCGGTCAACAAAATCGTGAAGAGTGAAAAGAACAAATTGGCAAAACTTACCTATATTATAGGTGAAAAAATCATCGGACAAAAAGAAGCAGTAGAAAAAGTTGTCAAAGCCATACAGCGAAACAGAGCAGGGCTCAAAGACCCGGATCGACCCATTGGGTCATTTATTTTCCTCGGTCAAACCGGAGTTGGTAAAACCCAACTGGCCAAAATTCTCGCTAAAGAAATTTTTGATTCCGAAGAAAACCTCATTCGTATCGACATGAGTGAGTACATGGAAAAATTTGCGATTTCCAGATTGATCGGAGCACCTCCGGGATATGTTGGGTATGAAGAGGGTGGACAACTGAGCGAAAAAGTCAGACGCCGCCCCTACTCTGTCATATTGTTGGACGAAGTTGAAAAAGCCCATCCCGATGTTTTTAACATGCTGCTGCAAGTTTTGGACGATGGATTCCTAACCGACAGCTTGGGTAGGAAAATCAATTTCCAGAACACCATCATCATCATGACCTCCAACATTGGAGCCAGACAAGTCAAAGATTTTGGAACCGGTGTAGGTTTTGAAACCTCCAACATGAAATCTCAGGCCAGTGATATTGAAAAAGGCGTCATACAAAATGCCTTAAAGAAAACCTTCGCTCCCGAGTTTTTGAATCGTATCGACGATGTAGTCATTTTCAACACACTTGAAAAGGAAGATATTGAACAAATTGTAGATATTGAGTTAATCAAACTCACCAAAAGGGTTGAAAACCTTGGCTATGGCATTTCACTTACCAAAGCTGCTAAGGCTTTTTTAAGTGATAAAGGTTTTGACAAGAAATACGGAGCCCGACCCCTCAACAGAGCCATTCAAAAGTACATTGAAGACCTTTTGGCCGAAAATGTTGTCAACAACAACATTGAGGAAGGAACGCACATCACCCTAGATCACAAAAAAGGGGAGAAAGAACTCCATATAAAACCCGCCACTGAGGTCAAAGGAAAATAAGGATATAAACATTATCAAAAGCCATCTTGAACAGATGGCTTTTTTTTACCCACTGGACTAGGTTAAAATTGTTTCCAAAAAATTTTAAAGCTGATGGTTTTATAATATTTTTGCGTTAATGTTGGAAAATTTCATTAATATAAAAATCCGTACTTCCGACTTCAGGTCTAAAGCTGTTGTTGTCACACCTTCTATTTCGACAATGACCACCCCTATGGGGGTAGTTCATCACATATAACGCTATGGCCACATGTCCTCAAATCTTTGATTTAAATTCAAATCATTTCAATCATTTCAAATCAATTACCCCAGACACATCAAAGTGCAGGGTTAAACAGAAAAATATATAAAATGAAAGTTTTAAAATTTGGTGGAACATCGGTAGCAAACTCGGAAAGTCTGTCCAATGTTCTCAAAATTGTTCAAAAACAAAAAGGTTCTATTGCAGTGGTAGTATCCGCTTTGGGAGGGATTACTGACCTGCTCATGGAAATGCTTTCATTGGCACAATCCGGCGAAGACCATTACAAAGATAATCTTGCTGTGATCGAAAAACGCCATTTAGAGACCATCAAAAAATGCATACCCATCCAGCACCAAAGTGCCATCATCAGCTTTCTCAAAAAACACCTCAATCAATTGGAGTCTCGATTGGATGCTGTTCACCTTTTGGAGGAGGCTACCCCAAAAAACAATGCCTCCATATCCGCCTATGGAGAAATTCTCTCCAGCAATATCATTCAAGAAATCTTCAGTTTCAACGACATAGATTCCGTTCTCAAAGACAGTAGAGCGCTGATCAAGACCATACTTCACAAGGGCAAAGAAGTGGTAGATTTGAGATTGAGCCAGAATCTAATTCAAGATTATTTCAAAAAAAACAGTTCCAAAGTAGTTTTGCTTCCCGGTTTTATTGCCAGCAACGCATCGGGTGAAACCACCACTTTGGGCAGGGGAGGATCGGACTATTCTGCTGCACTCATAGCCAATGCTACCGAATCAGAAATATTGGAAATTTGGACCGACGTAAGTGGCATGTACACCGCCCATCCCAAAATTGTTGCTCAGGCCAAGCCCATCGAAAAGTTAAGCTATTACGAGGCCATGGAGCTTTCTCATTTTGGAGCCAAGGTGATTTACCCCCCTACCCTCCAGCCTATTATTGAAAAAAACATACCCATTCTCATCAAAAACACCTTTGCTCCCCAGGATGCAGGCACCCTTATCGATGATACTCCTGCCCTGGAAAATGGTGAAATCGTCAAAGGAATAAGTCATATTGACAAGGTCGCCTTGATCAATCTGGAAGGAAGTGGTATGATAGGAATTACCGGTTTTTCCAAAAGATTCTTTGAGGCCTTGTCCGATGAAAACATCAATGTAATCATGATAACACAAGCTTCCTCTGAACACTCCATTTGTATTGGAGTAAAAGAAGACGAAGCAATGGCAGCCAAAAAGGTTATAGACGATAAATTTGCCTTTGAAATATCCATCAATAAAGTTGCTCCTGCTCAAATTGAAAAAAACATGGTCAACATCGCTGTGGTAGGCGAAAAAATGAAAGATCACCAAGGTATCAGCGGAAAGCTATTCAGTAGTCTTGGAGCCAACAACATCAACATCAGGGCCATTGCTCAAGGTGCTTCCGAAAGAAATATCTCCATCATCATTGATCAAAAAAATGTCATCAAAGCCATCAATACACTCCACGAAAGTTTCTTTGAAGCCCAAGTCAAAGAATTGAACCTTTTCGTTACCGGAGTAGGAAATGTCGGCAGCAAGCTTTTGGAACAAATTGAAAAGCAAACCGAATATTTGATTGAAAATCTAAGGTTAAAAATTCGTGTTATTGCCCTATCTAACTCCAAAAAAATGGTTTTAGAAGAAGGCGCTTTGGATTTAACGAATTGGAAATCAAAATTAGAAGAAAGCCAAATTAAGGCCGATAGGGATGTGTTTTTTGAACATGCCAAAAAACTCAATCTGCGAAACAGTATATTTGTCGACAATACAGCCAGTGAGATCATTTCCAAGGAATATGCTCGGTATTTAAACAACAATATTGGAGTGGTCACCTGTAACAAAATCGCTGCCGCCGATGAGTTGAACAACTACCTCAATCTCAAAAAGATTTCCAGAAAATTTGGGAGCCCCTATCTGTTTGAAACAAATGTAGGAGCTGGGCTACCCATTATTGATACACTAAACAACCTCATTGCCTCTGGAGATCAAATCATCAAAATACAAGCGGTATTATCGGGCAGTCTGAATTTTGTCTTCAACAACTTCAAAAAAGGAGCTTCTTTCCACGATGTGGTCCTGCAAGCACAAGAAGAAGGTTATACCGAGCCCGATCCCAAGATCGACCTCAGTGGTATTGATGTAGCAAGAAAAATATTGATTTTGGCCCGTGAAAGCGGAATGAGAATCGAATTGGAAGAAATTGAAAATAAATCCTTTTTACCACAAGAATGTTTGGATACCCAAGACAACAAATCATTTTTTAAATCCCTTGTAAAACACAGCGATCACTTTGAAAAAATGCTGGAAAAAGCCGAAAAAGATGGAGCCAAAATGAAATATGTTGCGCAATTGGAAAACGCCAAGGCTAAAGTAGGCATACAACTGGTCAAGGAAGGGCATAACTTTTACAACTTAGAAGGAAGTGACAACATCATCCTATTTTATACCAATCGCTACAAAGAACAACCCCTGATTGTCAAGGGGGCCGGTGCCGGTGCCGATGTCACGGCCTCAGGTATTTTTGCTGACATCATCAGAATTGGAAGGCAGTAATTATGGATGAAATCAAGATTTTTTGTCCCGCCAGTGTGGCCAACATGTCCTGTGGATTTGATGTTTTGGGATTTTGCCTCAGCCCTGTGGGCGACGAAATGGTCATCCGTAAAACAAATTCCCCCGGAGTCAAAATCACCAAAATTGAAGGCCAAGACCTTCCCCTGGATGTAAAAAAGAATGTTGCAGGCGTAGCCGCAGAAGCCCTGCTCAAAGCACACCCCGCCCAAACGGGCTTTGAAATCGAAATCTATAAAAACATCAAGGCAGGAAGTGGTATTGGGAGCAGTGCCGCCAGTGCTGCCGGAGCTGTTTTTGGTATTAATGAATTGCTAAACAAACCCTTTACAGCCCACGAATTGATCGCTTTCGCAATGGAAGGTGAAGGTTTGGCAAGTGGAGCTGCACATGCCGACAATGTGGCTCCCGTCCTTATGGGGGGGATCACTTTGGTCAGAACCATTGACCCCGTCGACGTTATCAAACTGCCTAGCCCAAATGAATTGACTGCCGTTATCTTACACCCCAAGATTGAATTAAAAACCTTGCACGCACGTGAAATAATCAAAAAAAACGTGACCATGGAAAAAGCAATCCAACAATGGGGAAATTTAGGGGCTTTTGTCTCTGCACTATTCAATGAAGATTACGATTTGATCTCCAGAAGTTTAAAAGATGAAATTGTTGAACCCATGCGATCACTGCTGATCCCTGAGTTTGATTCGCTTAAAAAAGCCTCCATTGATGCCGGAGCATTGGGTTTTGGGATTTCTGGTTCCGGCCCATCGGTTTACGCCCTAACTAAAGGAATGGACACTGCGCACAAAGTTTCTAAGGTCATTTATCAAATCATTTCATCGATTGGTATAGATTTTGAGATACACATATCTGAAATTAACAAACAAGGAATCAAAATTCTACCCAATTAATGAAGTACTTCAGTCTTAATCACAACTCGAAAAGTACACTTTTTCATGATGCGGTAAAAAGAGGTTTGGCCCCCGACAGGGGGCTCTACTTCCCCGAAACAATTCCCCAACTCCCGCAAAGTTTTTTTGAGGATATTGAAAAAATGAGCATTCCTGAGATGGCCTACCGGATCATTAAGCCCTATGTCGGAAATCAAATATTGAAAGACAAACTGATGGAGATTGTCACAGAAACACTGGATTTTGACTTTCCCATCATAGAAATCGCCGATAATATTGCCGCCTTAGAATTGTTCCAAGGCCCAACCTTGGCCTTTAAAGACGTTGGGGCACGCTTTATGGCGCGTTCCTTGGGGCATCTCAACCAAGGCAGTAAAGAAAAAACAACCGTATTGGTCGCCACCTCAGGGGACACCGGAGGTGCAGTAGCGAACGGATTTCTGGGGGTCAAAGGCTTGAATGTGGTCATCCTATACCCCAAAGGGAAAGTCAGTGAAATTCAAGAAAAACAACTCACCACTCTGGGGCAAAACATCACCGCTTTGGAAGTTGACGGTGTATTTGACGATTGCCAAGAAATGGTCAAAACCGCCTTTCTGGATTCAACTTTGTCAAGTATAAACCTCACCTCGGCCAACTCCATCAATGTTGCCCGATGGTTACCTCAAATGTTTTATTATTTTATCGCCTACAGATCCCTCAAAAGCAAAAACAAAAGATTTGTGTTCTCTGTTCCCAGTGGAAATTTTGGGAACATCTGTGCCGGTATCATGGGACAGCAGATGGGATTACCCATTGACCATTTTATCGCCAGCACCAATGTAAACGACGCCGTTCCACGTTATCTGGAAACGGGAACCTATGATCCTTTACCAACCATACAAACCATCTCCAACGCCATGGATGTGGGCAACCCCAGTAACTTCATCAGAATTCAGAAAATATTCAACAACGATGTTGTTAAAATGAAAAAGACCCTCTCCGGCTATCGGTTTACAGATCAAGAAACCAGAAAAGCCCTAAAGGAAATATACGACCTTAATGGATATATCGCTGATCCCCATGGTGCAATAGGCTATTTGGGACTTAAAGAATATTTGGCAGCGCAAGGTAAAGATCAATACGGTGTATTTTTAGAAACCGCTCACCCCGTCAAATTTTTTGACTCGGTAAACAAAACCCTCAAATTGGAAGTCGAAATCCCCGAACGACTCAAACACCCCCTGTCCAAACAAAAAGTCAGTGTTCCCATCAAGGATTACGATGAACTGAAAGCCTTTTTACTGAATTAAGGTTTTGATCTCGGGCAAAATAAAGTCTTTTAATGCACTCTCTTGTTGCATCATGGCCTCAATGCTCTCCCAATCTCTGGGCGCACTGGCCGACAAATTGACCGGGCCGTCTTGCGTAATCAATACATCATCTTCGATGCGAATACCAATATTCCACCATTTGGGATCACAGGGGCTGTTTTCCGGAATATAGATACCGGGTTCTATGGTAATGACCATATCTGCCTCTAGTTTTCCGTAATTCCCCGGATCGTGAACATCCAATCCAATATGATGTGAAAGACCGTGAGGATAGTATTTTTTTGCCTCAGAAGGTTCACTGATGATCCCCAACTCCTGCAATCCCTGGGCGACAATATCATAGGACAATTTGTAAATCGATCTAAAACTATTGCCTACTAGAGCAGCGTTGATGGCCGCTTCCTGTGAATCGTAAACTATTTGATACAAAGCTTTTTGCTCCGGACTGAAAACACCATTAGCAGGAATGGTACGGGTGACATCTGCAGTGTAACCATAGAACTCTGCCCCCAAGTCCATCAAAACCAATTGATTGTGAATTTCTTCTTTGTCATTTTCGATATAGTGTAAAACACAACCGTTTTCTCCTGCACCAACAATGGAGGGATAACCCTCGTCCGCGGCACCGTATTTTCGATATACAAATTCGTGAATGCCTTGAATTTCTCTTTCGCCCATATCGGGATGCATGGCCTTCATCACTTCAATTTGCCCCACCACTGAAATGGCAACCGCTTTTTTGAGAAGATCCACTTCATTTTTAGTTTTTATCTCCCTCAAATCAGCCATAATCAAAGACAAGGTCTCTATATCAAAATTGTAATTCCGCAAAGCAAAAGCAGTTTTTCTCTTGACTTCTCTATAAAAATTCTGATCAGCTTTATTAAGAAAATCTTTGATGATTTCGTCATCCATTAACAAACTGTCACGTGCTACTATGGACGCTACCGCCTCCCTTGCTCCTTCGAGACTGTCTTCATCGGCTTCCATAATTCTTTGATAGGCCAAGTGAGCCAAACGATTGAAATCGTTTGGAAAGTTGATGGCTTCTCTAAAAGCCGCCTTAAGATCAAAAAGGTCGTTGGAATCATCTACTTTATATCGGACATTATCCTTAAAGACATAGGTCTTTTGACTTCGAATGTCATTTTTAAACTCAAACATCAATACCCTGTCAAAGCGATCTAAGCTTTGGATGTCGTTCTTAAAATCACCCCGCTCGGCTGCCTGATCAAATCCCAACAGTTTAACCTGTTCCAGATCATAGCGTTTACCATTCCACATTTCCATATAAACATCGCGCTCCGGTACGTAAATTTTTTCATAATAAACCCCTTGGCTGTCTGTTTGAGGATTTTTATAGATCATCAAAACAGAATGAGGTTGATGCCAACCGGTCAAATAGAAAAAGTTGGGGTCTTGATGGTAGATATAATCCACATCATTGGCCCTGTTCCTGATCGGTGCACTGAACAAAACAGCAACACTGTTGTCGGGCATCTTTTGGCGAAATGCCTTCCTCACCTTCTGATAGTGCTCGACAGACAACTTTGATTTTTGACCATATCCAAAAATAAAAGAGAACAAAACAATCAATACAAAGAGATTTTTCATAGTAGTAATTTTAAAGGGGTTTTAAGCCAAATATTAAATACACTTATTACCTAAAAGTAATATTTTTGTTTAAAAGTACTCCATGAAGAAAACCCCATTTTTTGACATTCACACCCAATTGGGTGCCAAAATATCTCTTTTCGGAGGGTATCAGATGCCCATTCAGTACAGCGGCGTCCGACAAGAACATCTGGCTGTAAGACAAAATCTAGGAGTTTTTGATGTTTCCCATATGGGAGAATTTATGGTCGAGGGATCCAACGCCTTTGATTTGTTGCAGTTCATTTGCAGCAATGACATCTCCAAACTCATTCCGGGAAAAGCCCAATATAATTACCTGCCTAATGAACAGGGCGGAGTGGTCGATGATCTGATTGTTTACCAACTCCAAAACGAAAAATACTTACTGGTGGTCAATGCTTCCAATGTTGAAAAAGACTGGGATCACATTGAAAGACAAAACAAAAAGTTCAATGCAAGGCTTGAAAATGTGTCAGAAAAAACGTCCCTATTGGCCATTCAAGGGCCCAAAGCCCTCGCAGCCATGCAGTCCATTTGCAACACCCAACTCCATCAATTGGCTCACTACAGCCATACCACCACTACTTTTGCGGGAGTCAAAAATGTTTTAGTTGCCACCACAGGCTATACAGGGGCTGGAGGGATTGAAATCTATTTTGACCTCTCGGATGCCGAAAAAATATGGAAGGCGGTGATGGAAGCGGGTGCCGATTTTGGGATTTTGCCAGTAGGATTGGCCGCTCGGGACACGCTTCGTTTGGAAATGGGCTATTGTCTATATGGAAATGAAATCAACGACCAAAGCTCCCCCATCAGCGCAGGTCTGGGATGGGTCACCAAACCTCATTCCGGTTTTTTAAATGCAGCATTGCACCAAAAATCAATCGAAGAAGGGACTACAGAAAAGCTCGTGGGTTTTCAAATCGATGAAAGAGGCATTCCTCGCTCGGGTTATCTTCTGTTTGACACCGACGAAAATCCCATCGGTAGGGTTACCTCCGGAACCCAATCCCCCTCAATAAACATGGGCATCGGTTTGGGCTATGTCAAAACCAATTTTTCCAAACCCGGACAAAAAATATCGGTGAAGATAAGAGAAAAATTTGTTCCCGCCAGCATCGTAAAACTACCCTTTGTAAAATGATCGACCAGTGAAGAGGATTTTGATTCTTGGTGCCAGTGGATTTATAGGAAATACCCTATACAAGGAGCTCAATTCCTATTACGACACTTTTGGAACTTATTTTACCAAAAAGGGCTTTGGCCACAACCATCATTTTTTTCATTTCGACATGGAAGAAGGAGGGATTGAAAGCATCATCAAGGAAGTCAAACCAAAGCTGATCATCTCCGCCCTAAGAGGGCCTTTTGAAGCCTTGATCGAAACCCATCAGTTTTTAATTGACCTGATCGATCGCTCCAATTGCAGGTTGATCTTTCTTTCCTCTGCCAATGTGTTTGATACCTTCGAACACTTCCCCTCCTACGAATACGACAAAACCCTATCGGAAAGTATTTACGGTCGATTCAAAATCAAAATCGAAAACGACTTGCTGCGCCTTCCCCCTGCCAAGTTTGTTTTGACCCGTTTGCCTATGGTCTTTGGAAATCATTCCCCAAGAATTCAGGAATTGGACAAGGCCATGAATACCAACCAACCCATCGAGGTATTCCCCAACACCATCATCAATGTCAATAACGACATCAAACTTAGTCAACAAATTCACTACATCATCAATCAACAACTGACAGGGGTTTTTCATTTGGGCAGTACAGATTTGATCCATCATTTTGACTTTATTAAATTAATGATTCAAAAAAGGTATCAAAGAAAAGCCATATACAAACAGGTCTACACCACCAATCAAATGCGATACTTGGCCGTATTGGCCAAGGAGAACAAACTGCCCAACAACCTACTTTTTTCTTACACCGAAGTATTGGACGACTTGAACTTGGTCAAAAAGGATTTTTAATTGTTTTTATATTTGTGACGAACAACCAATAAATATTATGGGAAGAGCCTTTGAATTTCGAAAAGCCAGAAAAATGAAACGATGGTCGGCCATGGCCAAAACCTTTACCCGCATCGGTAAGGATATTGTAATGGCAGTCAAAGAAGGAGGGCCGGATCCGGACAACAATTCTCGACTTCGGGCGGTGATACAAAACGCCAAAGCCGCCAACATGCCCAAGGACAATGTGGAGCGCGCCATAAAAAAAGCGTCTGATAATGCTACAGAAAACTACAAGGAGGTCTTGTTTGAAGGCTATGCTCCCCACGGAATTGCCATACTGGTCGAAACCGCTTCCAACAACAACAATCGGACCGTGGCCAATGTGAGGAGTTATTTTAACAAATGTAATGGTAACTTAGGCACCTCTGGCTCCGTGGAGTTTATGTTCGACCGAAGCTGTAATTTTAGAATCCCCGCCGAGGGGGTGGATGTCGAAGAAATGGAATTGGAGTTCATCGACCACGGGGTAGAAGAAGTCTTTGAAGATGAAGATGGAATATTGCTCTATGCCCCATTTGAAAACTTTGGAGCCATACAAAAAGAATTGGAAAACCGTTCCATCGAAATCCTTTCCTCCGGCTTTGATCGCATCCCACAGATCACCAAACAACTTCCGGCAGATCAACAGGAGGAAGTTCTGAAACTGATCGAAAAGATCGAAGAGGACGATGATGTACAAAATGTGTATCACGCCATGGTGATTCTAGAATGATTTCATTCATGAAGACTAAATAGGTAAAGTAAGCACCAGAATTTCAGCCCCCAAACAATATGAGATCAAACACCCTAACACTGCTGTCTTTGATTTTGTTCCCTGTATTCGTATTGGCACAGCCCAAATGCAATTCCAAATAAATCAAAATGTTTTTTGGGCAAGGCCCTTTTATGGAAAAGGAAGTGATAGAAATCGATGCCGCAATCAAAAAACAAAAACCGTCCAACCTTCTGGCCTTCTTGGCACTCTATTTCCCTTTGAATGTGAAAAATTAAGGTTTTGAAGAAATTGAAATTACTCAAAAAAATCCCGAAAACGGAAACACAGGGTTCTTTTACGTTCATCACAACCTGCCAGACTACGCACTCAAAGCCGTAAAAGTGTTTTTGGAACTCGAGAGGCAACATCAATACAATTGGAAAGTGGTCTCCATAAAAACCCATTGGTAGTGCTGGCGCAGCCAAAAAACTGACGAGTGGGGCATTTCTGATTGCCCCTTATTACCCTTTTTTGGCCTCATTGAAATAGGCTTTCATTTCTTTTAAATCATTTTCAATATCTCCCGTTGGCTTCAATAGTTTTAAAAAAGATACCTTTTTTGAGGGGTAGTTAAAATGTACCAATAAAATGGGTACTTCGGCCTCTAGAGCGATATAGTAAAAGCCTGTTTTCCATCGGTCTACTTTTTTTCGAGTTCCCTCCGGAGCAATCGCCATTCGAAAAGCGTCCTTTTCCTTAAAAATTTGCGCTATAGCGGATACTTTATATTCGTTGGAATTGCGATTGATGGGAGTTCCACCCAAGGCGCGAAAAAACCAACCCGTAAGGGGATTAAACAATTCTTGTTTCCCCACATAGCTTATTTTTTCGTTCAGGACAGCGCGGGTCAAAACTCCTACAATAAAGTCCATGTTTCGGGTATGGGGATAAACAGCTACAATGATTTTTTTCAATTGAGGAAAATCTCCTTCAATCCTCCAGCCCATCAGGCGGAAAAATACCATCTTAGCCAAATATGAAATCATTGGGAATCCATTTGATTTAAATGGGCCTTTGCGCGCTCCAAATCTTTGGGGGTATCGATTTCAAAATTTAGATTTTGGGTCACTACCATTTTGATTTTTTTTCCGTGTTCGAGATAGCGGATGCACTCGATTTTTTCGGCCGACTCCAAAGGAGTCGTCTCCTGTTCACTGAATTCGACCAAAGCTTGTTTTCTAAAGGCATAGACCCCTACGTGTTTAAAGTAGGGCGGTGCCTGCTCGTTATCCCGATCAAAGGGAATGGGTGAACGGGAAAAATAAAGTGCAAAGTTGTTTAAATCGACGATTACTTTGACCACACTGGGATTTTCAACTTCCTCATACTCTTGTAATGGCGTCATCAAAGAAGCCAAAGCGATCTCTCTATTGGGATCGTCCTTGAAGACATCGATCAACTTTTTTAGGCTGGCACCATCCACAAAAGGCTCATCCCCTTGTACGTTGATAACCAAATCGGCATCCATCCCGGAAACGGCTTCGGCAATTCGGTCACTGCCACATTGGTGATCTTTACGGGTCATTAGCGCGCGCCCACTATTTTCAGAAATTTCATTAAAGATCACATCGCTGTCCGTAGCCACCACCACTTCGTCAAAAAGACCCATAGCCACCACATTTTGATAGGTTCTTAAAATAACGGTTTTATCACCCAGCTGCTGCATCAGCTTACCGGGGAAACGCGTGGAATCATATCGCGCAGGAATAATCGAAACTATTTTCATTACTGCAAAAGAAAGGACAAATTTTAATAATTCGGTAGTGATTCTAAGGTTTTTACAACAAAAAAAATGCCCTTAAAAATACTCCTTCCCAAACCGGATCAAAAACAAACGTTCTTTGGCGCGCGTCAGCGCGGTATAAAGCCATCTAAAATAGTCTTTATTCGGGCCTTCGGGCAGGTAAGGTTGCTCGACAAAAACATTTTTCCATTGGCCACCCTGTGACTTATGGCAGGTGATGGCATAGGAATATTTAATCTGTAAGGCGTTAAAATAAGGATCGTTTTTAACCTTTTGAAAACGTTTGTATTTGGACTTTTCGTTGGCGTGATCCAAAGACACTTTTTGATAGAGCAATTGTGACTGATCATAGCCCAAATTGGCGGTTTCAGTGTTCAGCGTTTCCAACAATAGGACGGTATCAAAAGTGGGTTCATGGGGATAATCCACCATTTGGACACTTACCTCGGCAAATTTCATATCATAGCGATCCACATATTTGTTGATGCGGTTGATGCGGATCACATCGCCATTGGCGATAAAACCGGGTTGGGAATCGGCCCCCAACCAAAAATAATTGTTTTTGACTACCATCAGTTGGTCACCTACCGCCAAATCGGATTCCAAAAAAAGGATGCGTTCTCGTATGCTTTTATTGTACAGATTGGCCCTTTTGTTGGAGCGAACGATCAATACCGTTTGGTCAATACCATCCTCGTCCAAGGCATTGTTGAGCAATTCCAAAAACTCATTGCCTTCAATGATGCGTTGTACATCTTTAAATCCTTCCAAATGAAATTTAAACCCCTCAAACTGATCTCCAACCAGCAGCTCTCGAATGCTTGTAGCATTGAACAAAATCCCTGATTCGGCTTGTTGACGAACCACATCCTCTAGTGTAATGCTGTAAACAGTGGCATTGAACTGTGCGGCCAGTTCTTGCTCATCCAGTGCGGGACTCAGCCCCAAATTGACTGGGGGCAGCTGGGCAGTATCGCCCACAAAAATCAATTTACATTTTTCACCATTGGTGACATAGTGCACCAAGTCATGTAGTAAAGATCCGTTTTCAAAGAGTTTACTTTGTTGGCGGTCGTCACCGATCATGGAAGACTCGTCCACAATAAAGATCGTATGGGTATGTTTGTTTTCCTTTAAGGAAAACTGAACACTCCCTCCTCCACTGTCAACTTTGGGGAAATAAATTTTCTTGTGGATGGTTAGGGCATTTTTACCTGCATAGGTAGACAGTACTTTGGCCGCCCGACCCGTTGGAGCCATCAACACAGATTTTTTTCGTATCCTACTCAATTGCTGAACCAAATGACCGATCAAAGTGGTTTTTCCCGTTCCTGCATACCCCTTGATCAACAAAAGCGAATCATCGGGAGCATCGGATAAAAAATGAGCTATTTTTTCAAATCCCTTTGCCTGAGAAGCCGTCGGTTCAAACCTGAACTTTTCTGATAGAATGTTATGGAAAGAGGGGTTTGACATATGGCTTATTTTCTCACAAGATAATTCATTTGTAAAACTTTTACGATTCAAAAAAAATTGTAGATTTGTTGGTAGTAAAAATTAATAAATCATGAAATTAGCGCTTCAAGCTGTACTTTGGATACTTGCCATATTTTTTAGTTACAAGATTTATGACTCAATCAATGGGCCGATCAACTTCAACAAGACGAAGAACGAGCGGTATGCTACAGTCATCAATAAATTAAAGTTGATTCGCAAAGCGCAAATCGCCCATAAAGATGTCAACGGAATCTACAGCAATAACTTTGACAGTTTGGTGAAATTTATTGACAATGGAATTTTTACTTTGATCGAAAAGAGAGATTCTTCCTACATGGAATACGACCGAACCTACAGGATTGACATGCTGCGTGAAATAATGGTAGTTGACACCTTGGGATTTGTTCCTGTAAAAGATTCCTTATTTAAAAACTCCAACGCCTATAGAAACTTTGCCAATGTTCCAGTAGATGGAATCGAAGCAAAATTCGATATCAATGCAAAAATCATAGACAAAAATGGATACAGGGTTCCTGTTTTTGAGGTTAAAGTAGCCAAAGATTTGATTCTTTACGATCAAAACAAAGATTTGTTAAAAATTGAAAACGAGACCGTTTCCGTAGATGGAGTCAATGGTCCTGCGATCATATTGGGCTCCCTTACCGAGGTAAGTACCAACGGAAACTGGCCCACTATTTTCGATGCCGTTCAATAAAAACATTATACAAGACAAAGAGCTGTCCATCCAAATTTTTAAGGATGGATTTTCTTTTTGTACCCCCAACGCCCGACCTTTTTTTAAGTTTGAAACCCACAGCATTAAGCAAGTAGAGGCCTTCCAAAAATTGCTGGAATCCCATACTTTTATTGAAAGTGAAAAAATTAAAGGAGTACACTTCAATCAAAAGGCCACCTTTGTTCCCAAAACACTCTACAACCCAACCCAAAAAGAAACCTATCTCAATTTCAATGTTTCCCTGGAGGAAGGTTGGGCCATTGCCGAAAAAGAAACACAAGACGGGCAGATCAAAATTCTTTATCCTGTTGACAAGCAAATAGAAGCCACCCTACAGCATTATTTTAAAGACATTAGTTTCACCCATTACGCCCAAATACTCTATGACCTCAGTTCGAGCGCAAGCAATGCGGACGACTCGATAGAAATGAACCTTCATATGCAAGACGATCAATTTGACCTTTTGGTCTTTAAGGGGAAAGAACTCCTGCTTTTCAATACTTATCCTTACAAAAATGAAGATGGATTTCTCTATTTTATTTTGGCTGTGGCCGAGGAGCTTTCATTATCACCCGAAGCTTTTAGTATGGTGTTTTTTGGTAAATATGCCCGTTATAAAAAATGTTATCAAGCATTGGAGCATTATCATGAAAAAATAACATTTTCCGATCAAGCCGGCTTTATGATGTTTGACGAGAGAGAACATCCTGCACCCTATTTTATCAATCTTTTTGACTGATGCGAATCATTTCCGGTTCTCATAAAGGCAGAAGACTCACTGCCCCCAAAAAACTTCCCGTTCGCCCCACCACCGATCGGTCAAAAGAAGCTTTATTCAACATCCTTCAACACCAATACGATTGGGAAAACACCACTGTTTTAGACCTTTTTGCCGGTACGGGAAGCATCAGTTATGAGTTTGGCTCCCGTGGGGTCAAAAACATCATCGCTGTAGATCAAAACAAAATGTGTGTTGATTTTATCCGTAAAACCTCCGAATCTTTAAAACTCCCCATTCAAGTAACACAGATGGACACCTGGAAGTACCTGTCTGCTGTAAAGATGCAATTCGATTTGATTTTTGCCGACCCGCCATACGATTTGGCAACCCCACAGTACCATGAGATCATTGAAAAGGTTTTTGCCAACCAACTGTTAGATGAGCAAGGGCTATTGATCATCGAACACAGTGATCAAGAGGGATTTGAGGAGCACTCTAGATTCAGCCAATCCAGAAAATACGGCAGCAATGTATTCAGCTTTTTTGAGCAATAAAAAAGGCAGGCCTGTAAGCCGGATTCTGTCGAGTCTTATTATTTATCTGGATGTTGCATTGCTACAACATTCTAGCCGCCTACCCAATTACATCGGACGAGCCGTCCTCAAACGCAATCTTACTTGGCGTTGCACCGCATAGAGTTTACCTGATTTCACTACAGCCAAACTGTACTTGCTTTCTGTTGCACTGGTCCTATTCGCCGGGGCGAACGACGGGCGTTACCCGCTATACTGCTCTGTGGTGTCCGGACTTTCCTCTCTTGTAAACAAGAGCAATAAGACAGCCTGCCGGATACAAAGTTAGTATTTTGTTTATAATTTAGGGTGAATTTATTTGTTGACCCCTGCATGGACATTTTTCTATTTTTATCTTTGTTTAAACGCCACTCAATATGGAAACTTACATTGTTTCAGCCTTAAAATATCGCCCGCAAACCTTCCAGGAAGTAGTAGGTCAAAAGGCTATTACTCAGACATTGGACAACGCCATAGAAAAAAATCAATTGGCACAGGCCTTGCTTTTTTGCGGCCCTAGGGGCGTAGGCAAAACCTCTTGTGCGCGAATTCTGGCCAAAAAAATCAACAGTCAAGGCAAAGATTTCGCCAATGAGGATTTCGCTTTTAATATTTTTGAGTTGGATGCCGCCTCCAATAACTCGGTAGATGACATCCGCAGTTTGAATGAACAAGTGAGAATTCCCCCACAGGTAGGAACCCACAAGATTTATATCATTGACGAGGTACACATGCTCTCCATTGGAGCCTTCAATGCCTTTCTCAAAACCTTAGAAGAGCCTCCAAAACACGTCATTTTTATTCTAGCCACCACAGAAAAACAAAAGATCATCCCCACCATACTCTCACGATGCCAAATCTATGATTTTAAGAGAATCAGCGTCAAGGATTGCAAGGGACATTTACAAAAAATAGCAGAAGACCAAAAAATAGAATTTGAAGAGGAGGCACTGGACTTGATCGCCCAAAAAGCCGATGGCGCCCTGAGAGATGCCCTGTCCATCTATGATCGCATGGTCAGTTTTACCGACCGAAGCCTGACCGTAAAATCCGTGTCCAAAAATCTTAATGTACTGGATCATGAAACCTTTTTTTCCATTACGGAATTGATTTTGAAACACGATATCCCAGCCCTATTGTTGGCTTTTGACGAATTACTCCAAAAAGGATTTGATGAATTGCAGTTCATCACAGGAATGGGGTCTCATTTCAGAAACCTGATGGTCAGCAAAGAGAACAAAACCCTTCATTTGCTGGAGGTCAGTACAAGTACCGAGGAAAAGTTTAAGGAACAAACTGCAAAAGCGCCACTACCCTTGCTGTTGAACGCCATAGATTTGGCCAGTAAATGTGAACTTGATTACAGAAATACTAAGAACAAACGATTATTGATTGAATTATGTCTCATGCAAATGGCCTCTCTCCATTTCGGGGAAAAGTAAACCGATTTATCATCCCAGTAGGCCATTTTAAAGGGCGTACCCTGGTAACCTCAACCCATCAAAAGACTGCGGTTGCAGAACCTCCCCCCGAATATGTGCCCAAAAAAAAGGACCAAGTAAAAACGACAAAATCTCAGCAAGAAAAAACAGAAGCTTTTTCTTCTCCTAAAATCAAAATCGAAAAAGCGGGTCTGGGAAATGGTGTTTCAAGTTTGTCCCTCTCAAGTATAGGACTGAAAAAAGAAGCGGAAAGGAAATCATCCTCAAAAAAAATTAAAGTCAACGACGCTCAGGAGAACTTTAGCCGAGAAACACTATTAGCACTTTGGAAGGCCTATACCAAAGAAAAAAACAATCTGGGAGAAAACAACATCGCTGCCTTACTGGAAATGAGCCAACCCGAATTGCAAGCAGATCACAAAATCGTATTGAAAACCTCCAGCTCACTCAGTAAAGTTGAATTGACAAAGGAATTGACTCCCCTCCTTGCCCACCTGAATCAGGCGTTAAACAACTATAAAATCAATTTTGAAATCAAGGTAGAAGCGCGAAAAAGTGAAGAATATGTTTACGGAGTCAAAGATAAATACGAATACCTAAAAAAAATAAATCCCGATATCGAAGTGCTGAAAAAAGAATTTGATTTGGATCTTTAAAAACACTGCCATGCTTGGACTCAAACTTCCTACCGATCCCCGTTGGGTAAATATAGTTGAAAAAAACATACACGAAATATTAACCGACCATGCTTTTTGCGAACAAAAGGCGGCCAGTACTGCCATTTCTTTAATGGTCAGATACCCTGAGGAAAGTGAACTGGTTGAAGCCATGATCGCATTGGCCCAAGAGGAATTGAGTCATTTCGAAATGGTTCACCAACTCCTGCGTGAAAGAGGATGGGTCTTGGGCAGAGAACGTAAGGACGAATACGTAAGGGATTTACAGCAGTTTTTCCCCAAAGGGGGGAGCAGAATGGATCAATTGGTACATCAATTGCTTTATGCAGCCCTAATTGAAGCCAGAAGCTGTGAACGTTTCAGACTGCTGTCGGAGTCGATAGCCGATAAATCACTCCAAAAATTTTACAGAAAACTTATGATTAGTGAAGCCCATCACTATACCCTATTCCTCAAACTGGCCCGTCAGTATGCTAAAAACGAAAAAGCAGTCAATGAAAAATGGGACGCTTTATTGGATTTTGAAGCCCAATTGATGAAACAACTGGGTAAAAAGGAAACCATGCACGGTTAGCGCTTTTTTTTGCGATGCTTATACATGTACATGATCATTCCATCTGACAGTCCAAACTTGGGAACGTAGATTTTTTGCCCCCCACTCCACTCCAGTGATTTGAGAAAGATTCTTGCCGCAGGAATGATCACATCAGCACGATCAGGGTTGAGCTCAAACTTTACAATTCGCTCCTCATAATTAAGTGATTCCAGTTCCAAAAAAATCTGATTGAGCTTGATGACTGACAAAGGCTTTCCTTCCTTAATGTTGGATAATTTGAAAAGCCTATTGATGTTTCCACCAGATCCCATTAAGGTGATTTTGCGATGGGGTTTGGCGTTTTTGATGATCCAATTTCTAATGGCCTCCCAGACCCTGTCATCTACCAGATTGTTGATCAGCCTTACGGTGCCAATTTTGAATGACTTGGAGCAAACCCGTTTTCCCTCATTGATAAAAGTGAATTCGGTACTTCCTCCACCGACGTCTACAAAAAGAAAGGTTTTTTGGGTATTTAAAAAATCGGATATCTTACTGTTAGAAATGATTTCGGCCTCTTTTCTTCCATCAATGATTTCAATTTTAATCCCTGATTTTTTCTTTACCTGTTCAACGACATCCATGCTGTTGTTGGCTTCTCTAAGCGCAGAGGTAGCATAGGCCTGATAATGAGAAACGCCATGAACTTTCATCAATAGCTTAAAGGCTTTCATGGCATTGATCATGCGTTTGAGACTTTTTTTAGATATTTCACCCAAGGTAAAAGAGTCCTCCCCCAAACGAATGGGAGCCCGAACCAAAGCATTTTTCTGAAAGTGTACCCCTTCTTTGGTCTCAATCACATTAGAAATCAATACCCGCATGGCATTGGAACCAATGTCAATGGCAGCAAATTTTTTAATCTTCAAAATACTATGGATTCAATTTATTTTTAAAGTAAGCGTAAGTTGTCCATTGGGAACGTTGTGCGGTCCCGCCGGAACTGGGTTTTACCATTTTATTTTGCGGATTTTGATTTACAATTCTAGCCTTGGTATTGTCGTTCCAAGAAAGGTTGAAAGTATCCAATATTTGCTGTTGTAATTCTTTGTCATAGATTGGACAGGCCACCTCAACCCTGTTCTCAACATTTCGGGTCATAAAGTCGGCAGAGGACAAGTATATTTTCTTTTCCCCGGCATTTTCAAAAATAAGTACACGAGGGTGCTCCAAAAACTTATCTACCACACTCACCACAGTGATATTTTCACTTAATCCATTTATTCCGGGAACCAGACAACAAATACCCCTTACAATCATTTTGATCTTAACCCCGGCTTGACTGGCCTCATATAACTTATCAACCAAGGGATAATTGGTAATGTTATTGAGTTTTAGTGAGATACCTGAAGGAAGACCGTTTTTGTGATTTTGAATTTCGATGTCAATTAGTTTGGATATGATAGAAGCTGTATAGTGAGGAGAAACGATCAGGTATTTGTACTTCTTGATTTTATAACTCACCTCAAGAAAGTTAAAGACTTTGTTGACCTCTTTGAGTATTTTTTGATTGGAGGTAAATAGGGTATAATCAGTATAGATTATTGCGGTAGATTCATTGAAGTTTCCGGTGCTGACAAAACCGTACCGTCGATTTTTCTTTTCGTGCTCTCTTTCGATAACACATATTTTGGAATGGACTTTTAGCCCCGGGATTCCAAAAATCAATTGTACACCCGCTGCCTCTAGTTGTTCTGCAAAATTGATGTTGTTTTCTTCATCAAAGCGCGCCTGGAGTTCGATTTGAACCAATACTTTTTTACCATTTTTTGCAGCGTTGATCAAGGCACTGGCAATATGGGAGGCCTTTGACAATCGGTAGATGGTTATTTTAATCGATTTTACCTTGGGGTCTAATGCTGCTTCCCTCAAAAACTTAATGACATAGGAAAAGTCCTGATAGGGTGCATAGAGTAGATAATCTTTTTGATCAATAGCATCCAATATATTTTCTTCCAAACTGAGTCCCGGTAGGGGAAGTGGAGGGAAAGAGGAATACAACAGATCCGGTCGATCCAAACTGGGAAAACCCATGTAATCCCTGCGTTGGTGATACTTTCCTCCAGGAATGAGACTGTCGGTTGAATCAATATTGAGTTTTTCCATTACAAAGCGAAGGGTTTGCTCCGGAATTTCTTTGTCATAAACCAATCTGACAGGATCACTGATCATTCGATCTTTTACACTAAGGGTTATTTTTTCAACATAACTGATGGATACATCTTCCTCTAAATCCAGTTCTGCATCGCGGGTGATTTTTACCATATGCGCCTGAATGCTCTTGTAGTTGAAAAAACTAAAGATCATGTGAAAGTGATAACGAATCAAATCGTCAAGCATCATTATGTATTGCTTACCATCATCATCCTTTGGCAAGACCACAAACCTTTTGGTATCTTTTGGCATCTCGATCAAAGCGTAAATATTTTGATCTTCAGCAGTCTTACCCAACTCCATGGTCACAATCAGAAAGGCCTTGTTGGTAGATAAATCTTGATTCCTGTTCTGAGATAAAATGATGGTAACCAATACAGGGTTTACATTCTGTATAAAATAATTTTTCAGGAACTCCTCCTGCTCGAGTTTTACCTCATTTTGATCGATAAAAAAGATGTTTTCCCTTTCCATCTCTTTGTAAATTCCATTGAGAATTTTTAGGCTATCATCCTGAAGATCAATCACTTTATTGGTGATTTCCTTAAGCAATGCCTCTGCACTTCTCCCCGCAAAAACTCTTTTACCCGTTTTACTGGATTGGGCAATTCGTTTTACGGTGGCATACCTGACCTGAAAAAACTCATCCAAATTATTAGAAAAAATTCCCAAAAAACGAAGGCGTTCCAATAGCGGTACATTTTCATCATTGGCCTCCTGTAAAACGCGAGCGTTAAAGTCGAGCCAACTGATTTCTCTATTGATGTATTTGGGAGTTCTACTCATACCCTTTTAAACATTATTTTTTTTCTGACCCAATAAAACCTCACCTTTATAAAGATTTCTCCACTGATCTCCATCGAAAGTAATCTGTACACATCCGGCAGTTCTAAGGTGATTGATACCTGCATCCGAAAAATGATTGATAACCTTCATAAAAGCAGGGTTGTGTCCCACCAAAATGACTTTGTTCCAGCGATCGTCCAGAGTATATACATAATCAATCACACTAAAGCCTGAAAAAGTATAAAGTTGCTTTTCAATCTTTAATTGTTCCAGTGGAAGATTCAATTCGTGAATTGTGATCATGGTGGTGTGCAAGGCACGGATGGCCGGACTGGAAATGATGATGTCTGCCTTTGTAAAAAAATCCTCTTTTTGATGAGAAACCTTTTTGATTCGCTCTATCCCTTCCGGGGAGAGTGGTCTGTTGATGTCGTCAACGCTGTAGGTTCTGTTGGATTTGGCATGCCTTAGGATGATGAGTTCTTTCATGGGTTCAGGGAGCTAATCGTTTTGCTTTCCAATCAATACCGTCCGAATAACAACATATTCTGTCATGTAAGCGATTGGGCCGACCTTGCCAAAATTCAATTTCGTGGGGTCTTACCAATATGCCTCCCCAATGGGCGGGTCGGGGTATTTCTGAATTTTCAAACTTTTTCTCTAAGTTGAGTTGAAGGTCTTCCAAAAATTTTCGATCAGGAATGACCTCACTTTGCGGAGAGACATGCGCCCCCAGTTGGCTACCTCTTGGGCGTGAATCAAAATATTGATCAGATTTTTTGGCAGCTAATTTTTCGGCTTCTCCTTTAATAATAATTTGTCGTTCCAAACTGGGCCAATAAAATGACAATCCAACTTTGGGATGTTTTAACAGAGATTTTCCCTTTTCGCTTTTGTAGTTGGTAAAAAACACAAAACCTTCCTCAGAAAAATCTTTGAGCAATACCACCCTGGCACGAGGAAAACCGTCATCACCAAGGGTGGTGAGGCTCATGGCATTTGCTTCATCGATGGCATCGGCCTCTTTGGCCTCATAAAACCAAGTTTGAAAAAGCTGTAAAGGATTGTCCTTAAAATTATGGAGGTCTAGGGTTCCCTTTTCGTATGATTTCCGCAAATCGGCCAACTTAGGTTTCATCTCACTACTGCTCATAGAACAAATTTACGATTTATCCCTCAGACTAAATGTCAAATATTTTACCATCTGCTGCCAATTCAACCGCATCAAAAAATGGAGAGGCCTCTGCAATAAAATTATTTTTTTCACGGTAACGCGATGAGAAATGTCCCAAAACCAAACGATTAACTCGGGCCAATTGGGCAATTTTTGCCGCCTGTTCAGCAGTACTGTGTTTGGTCTTTTCGGCCAAATTTTTGTGGGCATTCAAAAAAGTAGCCTCGTGGTAGAGCAAATCCACTTCCTTGATCAAAGGTGGGATGGATTCATTGTAGGCCGTATCACTGCAAAATGCATAACGTTTAATGGGATTTGGATCCAGGGTAACCATTTCGTTTTTGAGTACTGTACCGTCCTCCAAAACCAAATCTTTACCCAGCTTAAGGTTGTGAAAATCGTAGTGGGGAATGTTGTAGTTTTTTATTTTTTCTTTGTCCAACCTTCTTAAACTGGGCTTTTCCTCAAACAAAAACCCATTGGTATAAACACGATGGTCGAGTGGGATGGTATGAATCTTAAGTGAATCGTCTTCGAAAATGAGTTCTGATTCTTTTTTTTCCAATTCGTGAAAAAACAAATTGTAATCCGTCCATGAATTGGCCAGTTTGAGTTGGAGTGTAAGAACTTCCTTTATCCCTTTGGGCCCGTAAATGTGCAGATCGGCTGTCCTGCCCAGCAGTCTAAATGTACTGACCAGGCCCACCAAACCATAAAAGTGATCCCCATGTAGGTGGGAAATAAAAATATGTTTGATTCTGGAAAACTTAATTTTCTGTTGCCGCAGTTGAATCTGAGTGCCTTCCCCACAGTCAATTAAAAAAAGGTGGTCTTTGACCTCCAAAACTTGTGAGGTCGTATGGGCATTTTCTAGAGGTGTTGCAGAATGGCAGCCTAAAATATTAACTTTCATAACGATAGCCCGAGGTCTCTTTGAATTTGTTCCATCTGAATATAATCCACAGCCTCGATCAGGGTGGGGACAATGTTTAAAGGTTCAATGTCGGATATGGATGGGGCCTCTTTCAGGACAACAACCAGACAAAACCCCTTGGAGACAATTTCTTGATTGATTTGGTTTAGTGAAAACACCAGAGATTCGTCTGTTGTTTCCAAGGAGGACAAATCAAGAAGGATATCTGAGGAATAGTCTGATGACAAAATTACAGAGCCAAAAGAGTTTTTTTCTTTGTTCTCAGGCTTTAGGTATAAATGAGTGGCCTTCTTTTCTGAGATCATGAAGACGGTATATTGAGTTTGGCAACCAGCAGATAGATAATAGCCATTCTAATGGCAACTCCATTTTCAACTTGGTCCAAAATGATGGAATTTTTGGAGTCGGCCACGTCGGAGGTAATTTCCACCCCTCTGTTGATCGGGCCGGGATGTAACAAAACGATTTCCTTTTTGAGACTTGCGAGTTTTTGGATGTTTAGTCCATAAAGTTGGGCATATTCGCGGGTAGAAGGAAAATAATTTAAATCCATTCTTTCATTTTGAACCCTGAGCATATTTACAGCATCACACCATTTAAGGCTTTGTATCAAATCTGTACTTACTGTTACCCCCAGTGCTTCAATGTGTTTGGGAATCAATGATTTCGGGCCACAGAGCTTTACATCGGCGCCCAGCATTTTCAAGGCATAGATGTTTGACAAGGCCACTCTGGAATGAAGGATGTCTCCCACAATGGCAATCTTTTTCCCCCTCAGTTCACCCAGTTTTTCTTTGATTGAATAGGCATCCAAAAGGGCTTGGGAGGGATGTTCGTGCGTACCGTCTCCGGCATTGATAATACAAGCATCTACATTTTTGGAAAGAAATAACGCTGCTCCCGGATTGGGATGTCGCATCACCACCAAATCTACTTTCATCGCCAAAATATTGTTGACCGTGTCAATCAAGGTCTCTCCTTTTTTGACAGAGGATTGAGTGGAAGAGAAGTTGATCACGTCTGCGCTTAATCTCTTTTCAGCCAACTCAAAAGAAAGCTTGGTTCGGGTACTGTTTTCGAAAAATAAATTTGCAATAGTGATGTCTCTCAGACTGGGTACTTTTTTGATGGGGCGGTTAATGACTTCTTTAAAATGATCTGCTGTTTTGAAAATCAACTGAATATCTTCCTCCTTCAAGTATTTTACGCCCAACAAATGATCGACACTTAGCTTTTCCATAGGCTATCTTTTTTCAATGAAAACGGTATCTTCTTCTGATTGTTCTTTCCATTGCACTCTCACCTTGTCTCCTTCCAAAGCATCTACTTGGACGCCTGTATAATCCGGCTGAATGGGGAGGTCACGACTGAATCTACGATCGATCAACACCAAGAGTTGAATGTCATTGGGGCGACCGTAATGATCTAAAGCGGTCAATGCGGCCCTAATACTTCTTCCCGTATAGAGAACATCGTCAATGATCACCACAGATTTACCCTCTATCGTCAATTCCATCTCGGAGGATGAAGGCGAAAGAGTTTTGTCAAATCGCCTGAAATCATCTCTAAAAAAGGTAATGTCGAGTTTACCGTAAATGACCTTTTTGAGTCCATAATCATTTTGCAAAAGTTCCACCAAACGGTAAAGCAAGTGAATGCCTCTGGGTTGTAAACCCACCAACACTACTTGGTCAAAATCATTGAATTTTTCTATCAACTGACTGGCCAGTCGTTTGAGAATGATCTCTATTTTTTTATGAGACAGTAGTACTCTGAGAGACATTAAAACTTTTTGATAGCACAAAAGTATCATTTTTTAATGAATCCATATAACAAAAAAACCCTTCCAAGAGAAGGGTTTAGACTTTAAGAATAATAATTTACCCTAGCTGTTGTCTTTCATTTTTTGCTTTAAGTTGGCCAAAGCGTCTAAATCACCCAAGGTGGTTTTTTCAGAATTGCTCTCTTTGACTTTCTTTGCAGCCCTATTGTAATTGAGCTTTTCTTGGTCTTTAAACAAATTGGTATGAGAAGCAACAACACGCTTGAACTCCTTGTTGAATTCAATGATTTTAAAATCAGCTTCTTCGCCTTTGGTCAGTTTAGAACCATCTTCTTTTTCCATGTGCCTTTGTGGAACGAATGCAATCACATCTTCGTTGAATTTAATGGTTGCTCCTTTGTCAACGATTTCAGTAATGGCTGTTTTGTGAATGGAGTCCAAAGCAAACTCATTAGCATATTTATCCCAAGGGTTCACTTGGGTTTGCTTGTGACCAAGGCTTAGTTTTCTGCCCTCAACATCAAGTTCCAATACCACAACATCGATCTCGTCGGCCAGGGTCAATAGTTCTGATGGATGCTTCACTTTCTTGGT
>CALKCR010000072.1:0-7622 GCA_938082715.1 uncultured Flavobacteriaceae bacterium
TAAATAATAAAGGTGATGAGAATAAAATTAGTAAACAAACTCAAAAGAAAATTTTAGATTATGCAAAAAAACATAATTATGTTCCAAATTCACTTGCAAGAGGATTAAGCAGGGGTAAAAGTGAAACTATAGGATTAATAATTCCGGATATTTCTGATGATCATTATGCAAAAATTGCCGGACATATAGAGAAAAAAGCAAACGAATATGGTTATGTAGTTTTGTATGCGAGTTCTAACAAAGATCCTAAAAATGAGTCTAAGTTAATTCAGTCGATGATTAATCGTCAAGTAGATGGATTAATTTTAGCCTCTACACAACAAAATTTAGAAGACATAAAGTTGTTGAAGAAAAAGAAGTTTCCGTTTGTCTTAATTGATCGGATTTATCCAAAGATAAAGACAAATTATGTTCTTGTTGATAATTTTAGAGGTGTTCAAAAAGCAGCTGATCACTTATTAAATCTAAATAGACGTAAAATTGGGTTTGTCACTTTAAAGCCTGGTTTAGATGCTATGAGACAGCGTTTACTGGGATATAAAGAGGCTTTGAAAAAATTCAAAATAAACTCAAATAATTCTTTAATTAAGGAACTAAGTAATGTGAATTATGAGCATGAAATTAAAGAAGCCCTAGAAGATTTGGTTAGATTTCCTAATAGTGTGGATGCAATAATATTTTCCACACATTATCTAACATCTCTAGGATTAAGGGAGCTTAGAAGGTTAAATGTAAAAGTACCGCATGAGGTTGCTATTGTTAGCTTTGATGAACTAGGTGCTTTTGATTTAGTCGATCCACCAATTACCTCGATTAAGCAACCAGGTGCTGATATAGGGGATTTTTCTGTAGATATACTTATGGATGAAATTAAAGGAAATAAGGACGGAGTAGATAAAAACAGAATGTTAGAAGCTTTTCTTATTGTAAGAAAATCATGTGGGGCTTTATAATTTAGATATCTAAACAATTAAATATAAACTAAACCGATTTAGTTTAAATAATTTAAAACAATAAAAATGATAAATAACTTTAAATTCTTAATCCTTTTTATAATTACAATCAATTTGGGGTTTTCTCAAAACGAAAAAAGTAATACTGCTGTCTTAATTGAGTACAAGAGAGCAAATTTCGGTGAAAATTGGTGGGAAAGATCAGGGTCATATGACTACAAACTAATAGAAAACAATTTATTGGCAAAGGCCTACTTAAACATTAGACCTAGTTCCAATTATAACCTGGTAGAGCTTGAGAGTGGTTATAAATCAGAAATTATCGTTAAGAAAGATTCAGCTTGGGTATGGTTGCCAGTTATTGGACCTTCTGAAATTATAAAGTTTAAATCTACTAAGAATGGGTCAAAGGTTCGTGAGCAACTCTTTACTCCTCTAGTAACTTCAGATTGGGATTATTTTAAAGAGGGAACTTTTCATATTATTTCGTCATCACATCAGGATATAGCCTGGTTAGATACACCAGAACATTGTAGAGCAGAAAGAATAAATGACATTATGATTCCTGCTTTAGATTTAATGAAGACAGATAGTGATTATCATTTTGGTATGGAGCAGGCACTAAATTTAAAAGAACTTATAGAAGAGCACCCAGAAAGAAAAGATGAGGTTATAACTCGCTACAAAGAAGGACGGTTTACATGGGGAGCAACCTACAATCAACCGTATGATGGAATGCACATGGGAGAACAACTTATTAGAGAGGTTTATTTTGGAAAAAAATGGATTAAAGATAACTTTGAGGGTAGTGATGCTAAAACCGCATTTAACACAGATGTTCCAGGTATAGCGTTGCAGTTTCCACAAGTTTTAGCTAAATCAGGAGTTGAAAACCTTTTTTTATCTAGATTCAAAGAAGGGTTTTATGATTGGACCTCCCCAGATGGCTCTTCTGTTTTAGCTTATTCTCCTGGAAATTATGGATGGGCAGTAATATTTTATAGGTTTTTCGAAGAAGATGCTATAGAAGCCTTGCGAAAAATACAAAATAGAGTAAAAATATGGAGTGATTATTACAGAGAAAGAAATTTACCTCCTCATTTTGCCATTGTTATAAGTAATGATGCCTCTGGGCCAAATAATTACCGAGAGGTTGTAAATGAATGGAATAAGATAGTAAAGCATACAGGGATAAAAATACCGACAATAAAACATTCAACAGTTTCAAGTTTTTTGGCTGAGGTTAATAAACCGGTAGCTAAATTTGATGAATTGAATGGTGATAGACCTAACATATGGTCATACATTCATGGGCCAGGTCATCATAAAGCAGTCACGGCTTCAAGAAAAGCTGGTAGAATGTTACCGTCAGCAGAAATATTTAGCACTATAGATGCCTTGGTGAACGATTCATTCGATAATTATCCTGCTAAAGATCTATCTATAGCATTTGAAGAATCTATTTATCCAGATCATGGATGGGGAGGCAAAAATGGGCATATTACAGATAGTATTTTCAGAAGTAAACTTGAATTTGCTGCAAATGAATCTGACAGAATAATTGAAAATTCTCTAAAATCAATCTCTAACGAAATTAAAACTAATAAATCAAGAGCAGTATTCGTATTTAATGATTTATCATGGGAGAGAAATGGAATTGCTTCGGTATTAATTAAAAATCCTGATAACTATTATGTAATAGACAAAGACGGAAATGTTACGCCATCGCAAATAGTTACAGAGAATAACGAAAAAATAATACAATTTGTTGCCAATAAAATACCTTCTTTGGGTTATAGTACATTTTACTTAGTTAAAGGAAGAAAGGATGTAAAAGTCACAAAAAAAATAACGCCTAATTCTTTAACAAATGATTTTTATAAAATGGAATTAGGGAACGGGGGTATTAGGTATTTATTTGATAATACTTTAAACAAAGAAGTTATTAGAACTACAAAGTTCTCTGGAGGTGATGTGCTTACTCTAGAATATACAGGTAATGGAGCAGGAGAATTTAATCAAATGACAAAACCCCAAATGAGGGGTATCTTTGATCCTAATGGAAATTCTCGTAATGAAGGTTATGATATAACCAGTTCACATATTTCGCAATGGAGAATCACTAATGATGGAAATGTTTTTACGGAATATGAAAATAAATCTCAATTTAAACACACTCAGATTATTCAAAAAATAAAAGTGTTTCATCATGAAAAAAAGATTGATTTTCTTATTGATATGATAAACTGGGATGGAACCCACAATCGAGAATTTCGTTTTGCTCTACCAATAAATATGGATAATGCAAAAATCAAATATGAGGTTCCTTTGGCTATAGCGGAAGTAGGTAAAACAGAAATGAAAGATGCACCAAAAGGTTGGTCTTGGGGGGGGACATACGATAGTAAACCAGTAACAATTCATCCTAGAGAAGTTTTGAACTATATTTCTTCAGAAACTCAGGAGTTTGCCCTCACTATGGCTACTGATGTGGCGGTGGCAGATTGGATTGACCCTACCCGAGAAGCTGTAGATTACCCCGTATTACAAGGACTATTATTGGCTTCACATAAAAGTTGTCATGGTGAAGGGAATTGGTACCACCAAACAGGAGATCATCATTTTAAATTTTCTATAAAATCACACAAACCTAGTCTTAAGACATCCTATCAATTCGGGACATCCTCCAATCACCCTTTTAGAACTATTTTGAAAGTTAATACAAATAATAAAGGGAAACTTCCAACAGACATGAGCTTTTTCAATGTGTCTGACAACATGGTTCGTATTAGTACAATAAAAAAGAGTGAGGATGACAATAATGTTATTATGAGACTAGTAGAAATGGGTGGAGAAGATAAGCAAACAAAAGTTAAACTATCAACTCCATTTTCCGAATTAATTAAAACAAATTTAATTGAAGAAAAAGAATATTTAATGAATCAATCTGGAGAAAATATCAAACTTAATATCGGCAAATTTGCCATTGATACATACAAAATTGTTTTTGACAAATAAATAGATCTTTTAGTGGTATTGTAATATAAATACGTCTAAAGGATATAGGAATCATTATTTAATGAAAAAAAATAATCTTAAAATATTTTGCAAAATCAGGTTCTAAAAAATAGAAGTTATTAAATCTATTATAAAAATTGAAAAGGTATGATCAAAAACAATAAAAATAATTTAATTGAAACTTACGAAGTAAGAGAAAAGGGGTTTCATCCTTTATTAATTAGAGATAATTGGCAAGTGGCCAAATTAAATTATTTAGAAGATCAGAATATTAGAAACATTAAAAAATTAGACATCCATTTTAACACTGATGAAGTTTTTGTCCTGATGAAAGGTAAGGCAGTTATAATAGCTGCTGTTTTTGAAAATGGAATTCCAGTTTTTGAGATGGAATTAATGGAACAGAATTTAATTTATAATATTCCTAAAAATAGGTGGCACAATATAGCTATGGAGGAAGGAAGCGAAGTTTTGTTAGTTGAGAAATCTAATACACATTTATCTGATTTTGATCATTTTAATTTAGATCCTAAACATATAACTATACTAAGGGATAAAGTTGAACAACTTTTAAAAAAATAAAATAAATTGATGAAACTTTGGAAGAATGATAAAGAACTATATAAAATAGCTAAAAGTGAACTTTTTGTGGCTTTGGTTGGTGATGTACTTGATAAATTGGGATATCAACACCAATTTTTACCACCAAATATAAAACCTTTACAAAATGATTTTGTAATTATTGGAAGGGCTATGCCTGTTTTGGAAGCAGACGTATTTGATGAAACTTCAGAGGTGACTAATAACTCAATAATGAAAAAGCCATTTGGAATTATGTTTGAGGCCTTAGATAATCTTAAAGAAAATGAAGTGTATATCTGTTCTGGGTCGTCTCCAAGATACGCACTTTGGGGTGGATTGATGAGTACCAGAGCAATTAAGTTAAAGGCTGCTGGCGCAGTTTTACATGGTTGGTCCAGAGATACCAATGAAATATTAAATCTTGAATTTCCAACATTTTCTTACGGAGGTTATGCTCAGGATCAAGGACCGAGAGGGAAAGTTATAGATTATCGTGTTCCTATTGAAATTGAAGGTGTGAGAATTCATCCCGGAGATATTATTTATGGAGATAGAGATGGGGTTTTGGTCGTTCCAAAGAAAGCAGTTAATCAGGCTTTTAACGGAGCAATTGAAAAGGCAAGAGGTGAACAAGAGGTAAAAAAGGCATTAGAGAATGGTATGAGCACCGTTGATGCATTTAATAAATTTGGAATTATGTAACCCTTGGGGTGATATTAATTATTGAGGTAAAAAAATGAATCAAAAAAAACATAAATACCTATATGCTATAAGTTTCGTATCAACCATCGGGGGCTTTCTTTTTGGTTATGATACTGCTATTATTTCAGGGTGCAATACTTTTCTAGAACAACATTTTCAATTAACACCTTCAATGTTAGGATGGGTTGTTTCTTCCGCTCTTTTGGGAACCATTTTTGGATGTGTTATTTCAAGCATGATAACTGATCATTATGGTAGAAAAAAGACTCTCATTATAGCCGCTAGTTGTTTAACTATTTCTGCTATAGGTTCCATGCTCCCACCCCAATTCTTAGGTAATTTAAAAAATCCTATGTGGCTTACTTCAGATGCAAGTTTTGCATTTAATTTCTTAATTATTGTTAGGATTATCGGTGGAGTTGGAGTTGGTATTACATCAGTAGCGGCACCTATTTATATTTCAGAATTGGCATTATCACAAAACAGGGGTAAACTGGTATCGCTTTATCAATTTTCCATAACTCTGGGGATTCTTTTGGCTTTTTTAATTGATTGGATCATACTAAATCAAGCAGGAGCTAGAGCAGGGATTATATCTGGTGAGCCCTCAAGTTTATTTAATTGGTTGTTTACAGATGAATTGTGGAGAGGAATGTTTGGTACTGAAATACCTATCGCAATTTCATTTCTTTTATTACTTTTAATAACCCCCGAATCACCTAGATGGCTAGTTTCTAAGGGAAGGCATGATGAGGCTTTAAAGATTTTGAAAAAGATTCATGGTAATGAACTTGCCGAACTTCAGATAGCAGAAATAAAGGGAATGGTGAAGTCTGAGAAAGGCGGCATAAAAAAATTGTTGCAGCCTTTTTTAAGAGTACCGCTTTTGATAGGAATATTGTTGCCTATATTCTCTCACTTAAGTGGTATAGCTGCTATAATGTATTTTGCTCCAAATATCATCAATGAATCTGTTCAAAGTGTTGAAAATTCATTTTTAGGAGCAGTTTTGGTCGGCGTAATAAATTGTCTATTCACCTTTGTAGCAATATATAATATTGAAAAATTTGGAAGACGAAAGTTATTATTAATAGGAGTTATAGGGGCATTTGTTTCCTTATCTGGAGTCAGTTTTTTATTTGCAATAGAATCCAAATTTGTAATAATTCCATTACTGATGTATGTTGCAAGCTTTGCCTTTTCATTTGGACCAATTGTATGGGTTATAATCAGCGAAATTTTCCCTACACAAATACGTGGGTTAGCAGTTTCATTAGGTAGTTTCTCACTAATGTTGACTGGTTTTGTAATAACATTTACTAATCCTATTTTGATAGATACGGTGATGCCCTCAGGCACGTTCCTGATTTATGCTACATTATTATTGCCAGCAATTTGGTTTATCTGGAAGTTTATTCCTGAAACTAAAGGGAAAACATTAGAAGAAATTGAAAAATATTGGAGAACAAACGATAAATATTCATTTACATTAAAAAGAAATTCGGATGCAAAAAATTGATTTTAAAGGAAAAACAGCTGTAGTAACAGGCGGCAGTCAGGGGATTGGAGCAGATATTTGTCGTAAACTAGCATCCTATGGAGCAGATGTCTTTGTTAATTATTTTAAAAATAAAAAAAAAGCAGAATTAGTAGCTTCTGAAATTAAGGAAAAATATGGAGTTAAAGCATGGACAGTTTATGCAAATGTGGCTAGTGGTACGGATGTTGCAGATATGTTTTTACTTATAGACAAAAAGGTTAACAGAGTTGATTTTTTAGTTAACAACGCAGGATCAGAATCGGTTAATCATGTGTTTGATTTTACTGAAGAAGAATGGGATAGAGTATTAAATACAAACCTTAAAGGCCCATGGTTGTGTTCAAAACAAGCTAGTATGAGAATGGATAAAACAGAGGGAGGTGTTATTATTAATATTTCATCAATTCATGATATGGTCCCGAGAAAAGGATTAGCTCATTATTGCTCCTCTAAGGCCGGATTAAAAATGCTCTCTAAATGCATGTCTTTGGAGCTTGTGGACAAAAACATAAGAGTAGCGTCCATTTCTCCAGGAGCTGTTTTCACTGACATGAACCGAGAGGAAATTAATAATATCGGAGTTGAGAAATTCAAAAAATGGATTCCCTCTGGTAATATCGGAGAAGTAGAAGATGTAGCAAATTCAGTAGTGTTTTTGGCAAGTGACATGGCGTCATATATCCATGGAGCTGATTTATACATTGATGGCGGATATATGAATAATACAATTCAGTATGACCCAAGACCAAAAAGGAAAGATAAATAATTGTATTCTTAATGTCGCAGACCATCACATTAAAAGGGATTGCCTGGGACCATCCTAGGGG